>NZ_JBEXXK010000060.1:0-72647 GCF_040630405.1 Streptomyces sp. NPDC005811 | reverse complement strand
CCGCCGCCCGCCGCGCCGCAGCCCCCGCCCGCCGCGCCGCAGCCGGCGCCGGCCGCGGCCGAAGGCACCTGGCCCCCGCCGGCCGCACCTCAGGCCGCACCCGCCCCTCCGGCGCCCGCCGCCGCGGCGGACGGCTGGCAGAACCCGCCCACCACCCCGCTCTACGCCGAGGCCGGCGTCGGCGCCGGCACGCACGCGTACGGCGACGCCGGTGCGGCGGGAGCGGGCGGAGCCGGTGGCGCGGGCGGAGGCGACGGCCTCGCCTGGGGCGCCTCCTACCAGCAGCCCGCACCCAAGCCGCGCAGCGGCCGGGGCGGACTCGTCGCCGCCGTGCTCGTCGCCGCGCTGGTCGCGGGCGGCCTGGGCGGCGGACTCGGCTACACCCTCGCCAAGAACGACGACAACACCGGCTCGACCACCGTCTCCGCCTCCACCAGCGGCGGCGACGTGAAGCGCGCGGCGGGTTCGGTCGCCTCGGTGGCCCAGGCGGCCCTGCCCTCCACGGTCACCATCGAGGCCGAGTCCAGCAACGGCGAGGGCGGCACCGGAACCGGGTTCGTCTTCGACACCCAGGGCCACATCGTCACCAACAACCACGTCGTCGCCGACGCCGTGGACGGCGGCAAGGTGACGGCCACCTTCCCGAACGGCAAGAAGTACGACGCCGAGGTCGTCGGCCACGCCCAGGGCTACGACGTCGCCGTCATCAAGCTGAAGAACGCCCCGTCGGACCTCAAGCCGCTCACCCTCGGCGACTCCGACAAGGTCGCGGTCGGTGACTCGACGATCGCCATCGGTGCCCCCTTCGGCCTCTCCAACACGGTGACCACGGGCATCATCAGCGCCAAGAACCGCCCGGTGGCCTCCTCCGACGGCAGCGGCAGCTCCTCGTCCTACATGAGCGCCCTGCAGACCGACGCCTCGATCAACCCGGGCAACTCCGGCGGCCCGCTCCTCGACGCGCAGGGCAATGTCATCGGGATCAACTCCGCGATCCAGTCCACCGGCAGCGGCGGCCTGGGCGGCACCACCCAGTCCGGCTCGATCGGCCTCGGCTTCGCCATCCCGATCAACCAGGCCAAGTACGTCGCCCAGCAGCTGATCAAGACCGGTGAGCCGGTGTACGCGAAGATCGGCGCGTCCGTCTCCCTGGAGGACTCGGGCAGCGGCGCGAAGATCACCGACCAGGGCTCGGGCGGCGCCTCCGCCGTGGAGTCGGGCGGCCCCGCCGACAAGGCCGGCCTCAAGCCGGGTGACGTCATCACCAAGCTCGACGACACGGTGATCGACTCCGGCCCGACCCTCATCGGCGAGATCTGGACCCACCAGCCCGGCGACAAGGTCACGATCACCTACGAGCGCGACGGCAAGACCCACACCGTCGAACTCACCCTCGGCTCCCGCAAGGGCGACAACTGAGCCACACGCGCGCGGATTCACCCGTTACCCTTGTCCCCGCGCCGCCGATCAAGGCCGGCGCGGGGAGACGTGCCCGAGCGGCCTAAGGGAACGGTCTTGAAAACCGTCGTGGCAGCGATGTCACCGTGGGTTCAAATCCCACCGTCTCCGCTCAGTGAGCAGGTGAGCAGTGAGAGTGGCCCCTGACCAGGTTATTTGGTCAGGGGCCTTGTGTTGCCAGGTGCTCGCCCGGTTCAGCTCTCCGGGTCGTGACCGATTTCGCGTACCTCCTGTGCGCACCGGCAGGCCTCGGCGAGCTTCGTCGCCCACCTCAGTGCGTCCTCGTGCGACGGGACCTCGATGATCGAGAAGCCGCCGACGACCGCCTTGGTCTCGGGGAACGGTCCGTCCGTGACCGTGCCGTCGGTGGCCACGATGCTCGCCCGCTGGCGTTCCACTCCGGCACCGAAGATCCAGACACCCGCGTCCTTGGCCTCCCGGACCACCCGGCGGGCTGCCTCTCCCACCGCCGGGAGGTCCTCCTCGAGGAAGTCCATCGCACCGTCGTCGAACGAGATCAGGTACCGCGCCATCGTTTCGCCTCCTTGTCGGGCGGCCACCTGACCGCCTCACCGCTGCTCCAGCTCAGACGGGCTCCGCGTCAGCTTCTCATCGGTGGCCCCGCCCCGCCCCGCTTCGGCCGACTCCCGGGTGTCGCCCTCTCCTGCGCGGATTCATCTCCCTTACGATCATTTCGCCCCATTCGACCTCTGATCGGTGGAGGACAGGACGGCGGGAACCAGCCGCGAGCGGCTCAACAGAACGCTGACCTTCTGGCTGCGCCCCGCGTTCGTGCTGCGGGTCGTCAACCGGTTCCAGAAGATCGCGGGCTTCGACCGCGCGATGGCTCTGGCCTCCGGCGCGCTGGCCGCGCTGATTCCGCTCGCCGTGCTGATCGGCGCCGTCTTCGGCGGCGAAGCCGCGGACCGGATCATCAACCGCTACAGGCTCACCGGCGAAGGCGCCGAGGCCGTCCGGGCGGTGTTCTCCGCCGAACCCACGGGCACCGGCGCCGGTGCCTTCGGCGCGGTGTTCCTGGCGATCTCGGTGCTCAGCTTCTCCCGGACCGTGCAGCGGCTGTTCGAGCAGACCTGGGAACTGAAGCCGCTCGGTGTCCGCAACACACGTAACGGCCTGTGGTGGATCTGCGCGCTCAGCCTCTACAGCGCGGTGATCGGGTGGCTCTACGTGGCCCTCGGCGGGGGACGACTGGGACTGGCGGCCGCGGTGTGCGAGGTGCCGGTGACCGCGGTCTTCCTCACCTGGAGCGGCCGGATCCTCTCCGCGAAGCGGCTTTCGGGGGCGGTCCTGCTTCCGTTCGCGGTCTCTGCGGCCGTTCTCACCGCGGCCTATTCGGTGGTCGCGGCCGTCTACCTGCCGCGCCTGTTCAATTCGTACTCCGCGCGCTACGGCCCGGCCGGAGCGGTCTTCGGGATGGCCTCGGCCCTCTTCGGCGCGCTGCTCGTCGTCGTCGTATCGGCGGCGCTGGGGCGGGAGGTGCGCGACGAACTCATCCGGATCCGTGAGGGCCGGCGCCCTTCCCCGGACGAGGTCCGCCGCCAATGGGAGAGCATCGTCGAACAGACGCGATCGCGGTGGCGCGCTGTCCGCAAACAGCCTTCTCAGCGGCCCGAGAACTCCCCCTGATCGGGGAAGTCCGGGATCGTGGGCGGGAAAGGTGATCTATCCGACTGAAGCGGTGAAAGAGGCGTAATCGGCGTGTAAAGATTGATTCATATGCCAACCATGTCCCTGAGTCGTTGTCAGCAGCGTGGAAAGGGACGGTTGTGGCCGACAGTAAGGCCGAGAAAGCCAGAAAGGTCGCGGGGGCGCTCGGACTCGTCACGCCGATGGGCAAGGCGGACGTCCCGCCGGCGCCCCCGGCCGACGAGGAGTGGCAGCTTCCGGGCGGTAGTGCCCGGGTGTACTACGGGCAGGGCCAGAAGGGTGTGATCCGCCCCGTCGTCCTCGCCGACGGGTTCAACCTCGGGCCGACGGACTTCGACTGGCTCTGGAACGGGCTCGAGAACGAGAGGTACCCGTTCATCAGCCGGCTCCGGGCCCGGGGGCGCACGCTGGTCCTCGTCGGGTTCGACGAGCGCAGTGAGTCGATCCTGCGGAACGCCGAGACGGCGACCGCCGCCATCATGCGGACCATCGCCGAGCAGCTCGGTGATGCCCGGCTGCTCGTCGGCGGTTTCAGCATGGGCGGCATGGTCACCCGCTACGCGCTGGCCAAGATGGAAATGCAGCGCATGGATCACCGTGTCGGCTGCTACCTCTCCTTCGACACCCCGCACCGGGGCGGCTGGGTCCCGATCGGGCTCCAGGCCTTCGCTCACTACCTCGCCGACGTCGACGACACCTACCTGCGGCAGATCGGCAGCCCGGCCTCGCAGCAGATGCTCTGGCGGTACCTGGACGGCGTGGACGGCACTCCGCAGCAGAGCCCCCTGCGGACGGAGTTCCTCGCGCAGCTCCAGCGGGTCGGCTCATGGCCCCGCATCCCGCGTCTGCTCGGTGTGTCCAGCGGCCGCGGCGACGGCAGGGGCAACGGCGTCCGGGCCGGCGCGAAGACGCTGAGCTGCTCCGGTCCCCTCTTCGACGGCACGTACTTCCTCGCGCAGTCGCAGGGCGACCCGGCCGAGGTGGCCGTGCTCAACGGCATCCTCGGCGGACCGCACACCATCACCACCCGCGGCTTCCCCGAGCTGGACGGGGCGCCGGGCGGCACCCTGGAGTCGTTCGGTCTCGTCGGCGACAAGCTCGCGGAGTTCGGCGAGACCGTCGACCTCGTGCACCGGTCCGTGTGCTTCGTGCCGTCCGTCAGCGCGGTCTCCGTACGTGACCTGGACCGGCAGGACGACCTGTACGTCAACATCGACGAGCTGCCCCGGGACCAGTCCGATCTCGACGACTTCCTGCTCTCCGAGAACAACGACCCGCACGCCCTCATGACGCCCGAGTTCGGCGAGTGGGTGCTCGACCGGCTGCCCGACTGACACCGTCGGCTCGCCGACCCGGCCGGACCGCCGTACGGGGCGCCTCCGCGGAGGCGCCCCTCCGCCCGTGTGCCGTCACACCCGTCCCCGCCCGGTGACAGCTGTGTCCCGACTGTGTGACGCAAGGGCTTGCTGGTCTCCCGCTCTGACCAGGGACGTTGTTAGCGTCCCGGCTCGGGGTGCGGCCGACTGGGCCGCCCGTGCACAGGGGGGACGTCCCAGATGAAGGTCAACCGGCTCAGACCCGTCGTCGGCGCGCTCATGGCCGCCGCCGCGCTGACCGCCGTACTCACCGGCTGCGAGAAGGGCGGCTCCGCCGCGAGCACCGGGGGGCCCGCGGCGGCGAAGAGCGCCGGTACCACCGCTGGCACCACGGCCGAGCCCGCCGCCACCGGGACGCCCACCGGCGCGTCCGCCGGTACGTCGACCGGGACCTCCGCCGGTGCTTCAGGCGGCGCCTCCAAGGCCAAGCCCTCCGCCGCCACCACAACCGCCCCCGCCGGATCCACCGCATCCACCGCCGCCTGCGCCGACGCGCCCCCCACCCCCGACGACTACGACCCCGACGAGTTCGCCCTGTTCCGGATCGAGGAGCTCCCCGCCGACACCGGCAAGGTGAACCTGGTGATCCAGCACGGGGCCTGGGGATGCCCGGACAAGGACACCGACGGCGCCCCGTTCGTCGTCTCCGGCGAGGACAGCCGCTGGGCCCTCGACCAGGCCGCGTACGTCACCGCCGTCACGCCGATCACCGACAGCACCGAGAACCGGCGCATCGGGGTGCAGGAGCTGATCGACTGGGTCGAGGCGCATCCCGACTCCGGTCTGGTGTTCCGGTACGAGACCGGCGACGACGGTGCCATCCACCGGCTGGAGCAGGTCTTCACGCCGTAGGGCGGGACATCCGCGCCGCCGACGCGACCGTGGAGCGGGCCTCGCGTTCCGTCAGGCCCGTGCGGACCGCGGCCGCGACCAGCGGGTCGGCGAGCGCCTCCCCGATGCCGTTCTCGTAGGCCCGGCAGGCCGCCCAGAACAGCCGGGTGTTGCGCTGGCCCTCGTGCGCGGCCAGGACGAACTGGATCAGCCCGCGGCCGTGCGCGCCGTCCGCCCCGGCCGGGGACACATCCCTGGCCCCGGCCCGCCGCACGCCCGGCACGAGCAGCCTCAGCAGCGCCCGTGGGCAGGGGGCCGGTACGAGGTGGCCCGTGCCCGGGGCCGTGCCGTATTCCCCGTGTGCCGTGCGCGAGCCGGGGCCGACCAGGTATCCCCCGGCGCCCCGGATGTCGATGCCGGGGGCCAGCCGGCCGGCCGAGTTGGGGATCACGACGTCCGGCGGGCCGGTGAGCCAGAGGTGCCGCCCGCCCGAGGGGGTGACGACCACGACCGTCGGCGGGATGACGAAGAGATGGCGCAGGCCCAGCTCGCGCAGGGCGCCCGGGGCGTCCGTGCCGGACTTGGTGTCCAGGTCGACGCCGATCAGATGGTGCGGGGGCAGGCCGCACGCGATGCCGTATCCGGTGGCCCAGGGGGCGGCGGCGAACAGCGCGCGGACGCGGGCCGGGTCGGTCGAGGCGTCGTACACCCCGTGGCCGAAGCGTCCGCAGGTGCCGTGGCACGGAGGGTCTTCGGGGCGGTGGGGCGAGCGCAGGGCCGGGAGTTTGGTCCGGGACAGGGGGATGACGGCCAGGCCGCGCTCGGCGGCCGACAGGGCGTGGGCGAGGGCCAGGGTGGCGGCCTGCCGGTCGATGAGGGCCATGCACTCAGTGTCGTACTGGTGTTCGAGAAAGGGAAGGGGGAGGGTGCCGCGACGCGCCCGGCGGGGGGCAGGGGCGGCGCCCGGAAGCGGGAACTGGCGGAACGCTTCACCCCTTGTGGGGCCTGCGTGACAGGTGTCCGACTTGCCGGGGGTTGTGGCGTCCGGGGGAAGAAAAGTGCGGCTAGGGGTTTATCGACTTGTCATCACGCTTGCGTGCGAATCAGGTCTTCCAGGGTGGTTCGGCGGTGACCGGGTGGGCAACTCTGGTCTCGCGACGTCGTCACCTCACCGGGCCGGTCGGCCAACCGACCTGGTGGAAGCCGCAGTTCAGGGCTTCGTACCGCATTGACCGATGGTTCTGGAGGACCAACATGGCAAGCATCCGTACCGCCCGCGTCATCGCCGCCGTCTCCGCCCTTCCGCTGGCCGCCGCGCTCTTCACCGGCGTCGCGGTGGCGGACAACGGCGGTTTCGCGGACGACGGATCGAACGCGGGGGTCGCGAGCATCGTGGGCAGCGGTGTCGGGCGCGACAACAACGGCAACTCCTCGACCACCCAGCAGAACGCCGTCGGCTCGGGCGCCGCGAACCAGAGCAACACCGGGCAGGTCAACGGGGCCGCCTACACGGCCCTCAACCAGGGCAACAGCAACACCGCGGTCTCCTTCGCCCCGCTCTTCCGGTGAGCCGGTGAGCCGGCGGAGGCCGGGGGCACCGGCCCCGGCCTCCGCCGGAGCGTGCTCCGTGGGGGTGTGACAGCGACTGCGCGGCGGTGCTTCGGCGCCGCCGCGCAGTCGTGTTCGGGTCGCCGCGCAGTCGTGCCCGTGCCGCCGTGCAGTCGTGTTCGGGCCACCTCGGCCGCCCTCCCGCGACCTTGACACCACCCCGGATCTGACGGACAGTCAGAAACCGCAACCTGCCCGAGCGGTGATTTCCCGGAGGGAGCGGCGACCGTGGACGACGACGGGCTGTACGCACGTCTGAAGGCCTACGAGGGCCGGCCCGCCGCCGTCGCCCGCACCGGCCGGGACCCCGTCAACGCGCCCATGATCCGCCACTGGTGCGAGGCCATGGACGACGGGAACCCCGCGTACACCGGGCCCGACGCGATCGCCCCGCCCACCATGCTCCAGGCCTGGATCATGGGCGGCCTCGGCGGTCACGGGGGCCGCGCCCCGGCCTACGAGGAGCTGCTCGCCGTACTCGACGAGGCGGGCTGCACGGCGGTCGTGGCCACCGACTGCGAGCAGGAGTACCTCCGTCCGCTGCGCCCCGGCGACGAGGTCGCCTTCGACACGGTGATCGAGTCGGTGTCGGGGCGGAAGACCACCAAGCTGGGCACCGGCCACTTCGTCACGACCCGGACGGACGTCAGGGTCGGCCCCGACCTCGTCGGCACCCACCGCTTCCGCATCCTCAAGTACGCCCCGGCCCACCGGAGGAAGGCCCCGGCCGAGCGCCGGCCCCGGCCCGTCGTCAACCGCGACAACGCCGGCTTCTGGGAGGGCGTGCGCGGGCACCGCCTCCTCCTCCAGCGCTGCGCCGGCTGCGCGGCCCTCCGCTTCCCGTGGCTGCCCGGCTGCCAGAGCTGCGGCTGCCCGGAGTGGGACACCGTGGAGGCGTCCGGCGAGGGGACCGTGTTCTCGTACGTCGTCCTGCACCACCCGCCGTTCCCGGCCTTCGAGCCGCCGTACGCGGTCGTTCTGGTCGAACTCGCCGAAGGGGTGCGGATCGTGAGCGGTGTGGTCGGGACGCCGTACGACAAGGTGCGGATCGGGATGCCGGTACGGCTGGAGTTCCGCCGCTACGACGACGAGCTGACCCTGCCCGTGTTCCGGGAGGTGACGGCGTGAACGCCGGGGACGCGCTGCCGCCGCTGGAGATCGAGATCACCCGGACGCTGATCGTCGCCGGGGCGATCGCCTCGCGCGACTACCAGGACGTGCACCACGACCCCGAGGCGGCCCGCGCGAAGGGCTCCCCGGACATCTTCATGAACATCCTCACCACCAACGGCCTGGTCGGCCGCTATGTCACCGACACCTTCGGACCGCAGGCCCGGATCCGGAAGGTCGCCATCCGGCTCGGGGCGCCCAACCACCCCGGGGACACGATGGTGCTGCGCGGCACGGTCGAGGAGGTCCGCGCGGACGACACGGTCGTGGTGCGGATCACCGGCGACAACGGCATCGGACGGCATGTCACCGGCACGGTCACGCTCACCGCGCCGGGCCTGGCCGACCCGCGCCAGGGCATCGGCAGCGTGACGGTCACCCTCCGGGAGGACGATCCGCGATGAGCGTACGCGCGCGTGACGGGCTGGGCGGCCGGGCCGCCGTCGTCGGCATCGGGGCCACCGAGTTCTCCAAGGACTCCGGGCGCAGCGAACTCCGGCTGGCGGCGGAGGCGGTGCGGGCGGCGCTCGACGACGCGGGGCTGACGGCGGCCGACGTGGACGGCCTGGTGACGTTCACGATGGACACCAGCCCGGAGATCACCGTGGCGCAGGCCTGCGGGATGGGCGAGCTGTCCTTCTTCTCCCGGGTGCACTACGGCGGCGGGGCGGCCTGTGCGACCGTCCAGCAGGCGGCGCTCGCGATCGCGGCGGGCGTGGCCGAGGTGGTGGTCTGCTACCGGGCCTTCAACGAGCGCTCGGGCCGCCGGTTCGGCTCGGGGGTACGGCACCGGGAGCCCACGGCGGAAGGGGCGGCGCTGGGCTGGGTGATGCCGTTCGGGCTGCTCACCCCCGCCTCCTGGGTGGCGATGGCGGCCCAGCGGTATCTGCACACCTACGGGCTGACCGCGGAGGAGGCCTTCGGGCCGGTCGCCGTCACCGCCCGCCGGCACGCGGCGGCGAATCCGGCGGCGTACTTCCACGGCCGCCCGATCACCCTCGCCGAGCACGCCGCGTCCCGCTGGATCGCCGAGCCGCTCCGGCTGCTGGACTGCTGCCAGGAGACGGACGGCGGGCAGGCCCTGGTCGTCACCTCGCTGGAGCGGGCCCGTGACCTGCCGCGGCCGCCCGCCGTGATCGCGGCGGCCGCGCAGGGCGCCGGACGGGCCCAGGAGCAGATGACCAGCTTCTACCGCGACGACCTGACCGGGCTGCCGGAGATGGCCGTGGTGGCCCGTCAGCTCTGGCGCACCTCGGGGCTCGCGCCCGCCGACGTCGACGTGGCCGTCGTCTACGACCACTTCACCCCGTTCGTGCTGATGCAGCTGGAGGAGTTCGGCTTCTGCGCGCCGGGCGAGGCGGCCGCCTTCGTCGCGGAGGACCGCCTGCCGCTCAACACCCATGGGGGCCAGCTCGGGGAGGCGTACCTCCACGGGATGAACGGGGTGGCGGAAGCGGTACGGCAGCTGCGCGGCACCTCCGTCAACCAGGTGCCGGGCGCGGCCCGGACCCTGGTGACGGCCGGGACGGGAGTGCCCACGTCCGGCCTGGTCCTGACCGCCGACGGCTGAACGCGGGCGGTACGTCTCAGGGGTCGACCCGTAGTACTCGGCGCCGTCCGCTCCACCTACAGGAGGTGGAGCGGGCACCACCCCTACAACCTGAGGCGGACCCGTCTTCGGCACCTGCGGGCGATCCGGATCACACGGCCTCGCTCCTAGCGTGGAGCCATGACCACACCCGTCTGCATCAGCGCCTCCCACGGCCAGAGGCGGCCGTCTCCGTACCCGTCCTTCGCGTCGTACGTCAGAGCCCGCCAGCCGGTGCTGCTGCGCACCGCCCGGTCGCTCACGGCCAATCCGAACGACGCGGAGGACCTGCTCCAGACCGCGCTCGCCAAGACGTACGTCGCGTGGGAGCGGATCGAGGACCACCGGGCGATCGACGGTTACGTCCGCCGTGCCCTGGTGAACACCCGCACCTCGCAGTGGCGCAAGCGCAAGGTCGACGAGTACGTCTGCGACGAGCTGCCCGAGCCGGAGCCCACGGCCGACGAGGAGGACCAGGCCGAGCGCCAGGCGCTGCACGACGCGATGTGGCGGGCGATCATGAAGCTGCCGGACCGGCAGCGGGCGATGGTCGTGCTGCGGTACTACGAGGACCTCAGCGAGGTCCAGACGGCAGAGGTCCTCGGGGTCTCGGTGGGCACGGTGAAATCGGCGGTGTCCCGGGCGCTCGGCAAGCTCCGCGAGGACCCTGAGCTGGTGCTTGTCCGGTAGCGTGCCGACGTGGTGGTTTTACCGGGGCTTTAAGTGAGGTGATCGATCATCGCTACCTAGTGACATACCGCGCGGTATGTGCGCAGAATCAGCGCAACCGTTACCACCGCGTAGGCAATGTCGCCGCCCTGGGAGGACGCCGTGCTGAGCACCATGCAGGACGTACCGCTGCTGATCTCGAGGATCCTGACCCATGGGGCGACGATCCACGGCTCATCACGGGTGACCACCTGGACGGGCGAGGGCGCCCCGCAGCGCCGCACCTTCGCCGAGATCGGTGCCCGCTCAGCCCAGCTCGCCCACGCCCTGCGCGAGGACCTCGGCGTCGAGGGCGACGACCGGGTCGCGACCCTCATGTGGAACAACGGCGAGCACGTCGAGGCGTACTTCGCGATCCCCTCCATGGGCGCGGTCCTGCACACCCTCAACCTGCGGCTCCCGGCCGAGCAGCTCGCCTGGATCGTCAACCACGCGGCCGACAAGGTCGTCATCGCCGACGGCTCGCTGCTCCCCCTGCTGGCCCCGCTGCTCCCGCACCTGCCGACGGTCGAGCACGTGGTCGTCTCCGGCCCCGGCGACCGCTCCCTCCTCGCGGACGCCCACGCCAGGGTCCACGAGTACGAGGACCTCATCGCCGGAAAGCCCACCGTCTACGACTGGCCCGAGCTGGACGAGCGCACCGCCGCCTCCATGTGCTACACCTCCGGCACCACCGGGGACCCCAAGGGCGTGGTCTACAGCCACCGTTCGATCTACCTGCACTCCATGCAGGTCAACATGGCCCAGTCGATGGGCCTGACCGACGAGGACACCTCGCTCGTCGTGGTCCCCCAGTTCCACGTCAACGCCTGGGGCCTGCCGCACGCCACCTTCATGACCGGCGTCAACATGCTGATGCCGGACCGCTTCCTGCAGCCCGGCCCGCTCGCCGAGATGATCGAGAGCGAGAAGCCGACCCACGCCGCCGCCGTCCCCACCATCTGGCAGGGCCTGCTGGCCGAGCTCACGGCGAAGCCGCGGGACGTCACCTCCCTCACCCAGGTGACCATCGGCGGCTCGGCCTGTCCGCCCGCCCTGATGTCGGCCTTCGACGACCTCGGCATGCGGGTCTGCCACGCCTGGGGCATGACGGAGACCTCCCCGCTGGGCACCATCGCCCGCCCGCCGGCCCAGGTCGTCGGCCTGCCCGAGGAGTTCGCCTACCGCCTCACCCAGGGCCGCTTCCCGGCCGGCGTCGAGGCCCGCCTCAGCGGCCCCGGCGGCGAGCGCCTGCCCTGGGACGGCGAGTCCGCCGGCGAGCTGGAGGTGCGCGGCCCCTGGATCGCGGGCGCCTACTACAACGGCCCCGGCGGCGAGGCCCTGCGCCCCGCCGACAAGTTCAGCGAGGACGGCTGGCTGAAGACGGGTGACGTCGGCACCATCAGCCCCGACGGCTTCCTCACCCTCACCGACCGCGCCAAGGACGTCATCAAGTCCGGCGGCGAGTGGATCTCCTCGGTGGAGCTGGAGAACGCCCTGATGGCCCACCCGGCCGTCGCCGAGGCGGCCGTCGTCGCCGTCCCCGACGACCGCTGGGGCGAGCGCCCGCTGGCCACGGTCGTCCTCAAGGAGGGCGCCAGCGCCGACTTCGAGACCCTGCGCGCCTTCCTCGCCGAGGCGGGGAAGATCGCCAAGTGGCAGCTCCCGGAGCGCTGGACGATCGTCGAGGCGGTCCCGAAGACGAGCGTGGGCAAGTTCGACAAGAAGAAGATTCGTGAAGCGCATAGGTTGGGTCAGCTCGACGTGACAACCCTCTAGAGCCCCAGTGCCCCGGAGAGCCCCTGGCCGACGCCAGGGGCTCTTCCCGTCCTACGGGGCGTGATCGGCCCGCTGGGGGCCTTGTAGCGCGGCGCGCTGGCGCGGCGGGACGCCAGCAGCACGCGCCCCGACACCGGTTTACCCGACGACGCCAATATTTGGGGCACGGAAGAAGGCTTGGATTGAACGCCAGCTGGCTACTGCCCCGACTAGGGACGAGAAGTGGACGCGAGAGCTATACCAGACCTATGGCCGTCCCGTGACTCAGGCACGGTAGAGAACGACAAAGAGGCCCCTGCCGAATACGGCAGGGGCCTCTTTGTGCGGAGAGGGCAGCTAAGCCGCCCACACGACTTCTAGGTCCCGAGCAGCTCGCCCTCGCCGCCGCCCGCCGCCGCGCCCTGCGCGAGGCGGTGCGCCGGCTCTCTCCACACTGTGGCGGTCCCGCTCATATCCCAGTTCATCGCGTTCCCGCTCCAGCGGTTCAAGCGTCGCGATAGCCGAAGCTGCGGAGATCTTCTTTTGGTTCATCGCGGAAATCAGTTCGCTGATCTCCTGCTCAACCTCGACCAAGCGGGCCGCTTCAGGCCATTCAGCAGGAGCACTGGCCGGGGCCTTCAATCGCGCTTCAGCATCGTGAATCAAGTTAATAATGTGCTTGTCCAAGGGTTCCCCAGCCCTGGAGACTTTTCCGCATCCGCCGTCTTTAGCTGCCGGGCAGCGATACGTGAAGCGGCTTCCCTTGCTGCCTTCCTTCCATGAAGAACGCATATTGGCGAGCATGCGAGTTCCGCACTCTGGGCAACGGAAAATGCCGCTCAGAAGGTACTTATGATTGTTGCTCAGATTGTTTGACTTGTACTGTGCCTTGACGCCTTCGAGGACGGCGGTAACGGCGTCAAGCCTCTTCACGGCTCGAAAGCCGGCGAGGCGGGGGTTCGTGAGAATACCCTTCAGGGCAACGCGGGTGATTGGCTTTCCAGTGTTCCTTGAAGTGCGAATGCCCTTCTTCTGCCAATCGGCGGTGATTGTGGAAAGTCGTGTCCCGGCCAAAAGGTCGTCATGAGCCTTGGTAATCAATTCGGCTTGCTCAGGATCAACGGTGATCCGGTCGGATTTCCAGCCGAAGGGTGGGAACCCGCCGCCGTTTTTCCCGGAGTCTGCAAGCTCGCGATGCTTGCGGGCTACGCGTCTGCCGGTGTCAGAACTGGCCTTGTTGGCAAAGGCCACCATGACGCGGGCTATCGTGCGCCCGTCCGAAGTAGACAGGTCAAGGTCATTCGTGACGGTGCAGAAGACCAGTTCTGGGCGTTCCTCGAATACGTCGATCAATCGTTCAAGGTCGCGCGGTTGGCGGGCCAGTCGGTCAAGGTCATAGGCGATCACGCCGTCTATGACGCCCGACTGAAGGTCGGTCAGAAGCCTGCCGGTAGTCGTGGCGCTGGCGCTCAACCCCCAGCTCCTCGCCGTTCTTGTCCAGACTGATCCGGGCGTACCCCCCGAGCCTCACAACCAACGTGACCCCTCCCCGCCCTGCTGGGCTTCCTGCCGCGGCAGGCTGGCCGTCTGACCTGCGCTGATCGTTGATCATGAGGGTGGCGCAAGACCTATGTGTTTGGTGAAGGTTCTTGAGAAGGTGCTGCGCCGCCGGTACGCCGAGGGCGCGCTGGACGTCACGCAGCTCTGAGCGTGGCTCCGAATGCGGCTCTGAGTACGGTGGAGGCGCACGTCGGGCAGGTCACCTCGCGGCACCTGCCCGGCGTGCGCCGTTTCACCGTCGTACGGCCGTCGTGCTCCGCGTGCGTACGGCCGTAGCGCTCCACCCCAGCACCAGCCACACCCCCGCCACCGTGACCACGCCGCCCCAGCCGAAGTGGGTGAAGGCGACGCCCGCCAGGGCCGAGGCGGTGGCGCCGCCCGCGAAGCCCGCGACGACATAGGCGCTGTTGGCGGTGGCCGGGGCCGAGGTGGTGGTCAGGGCGAGGGTCTGGTTGGCGACATGGGAGGCCACCAGGGCCGCGTGGATGGCGACGGCGGCCACGAAGAGCGCCGGGAGCACCCGCCCGCCCAGCCAGAACAGCGGGACGGAGACGGCGGCGAGGACATAGGCGGTGCGCACGACCTTGGCCGCGCCGAAGCGGTCGACCAGACCGCCCGCCAGCGGCGCCACCACGCTCGCCGCGAGCCCGAAGAGCCCGAACAGACCCGCCGTCGCGGTCGACAGCCCGTACGGCTCACCCGTCAGCAGCAGCGCCAGCGAGGTCCACAGGGCGCTCCACGCGCCGTACATGCCGGCCTGCCGTACGCAGGCCCGCCACAGGTCGGGGGAGCGGCGGACCAGTCCGGGCATGGTGCGCAGGCCGCTGAGGAGACCGCCCTCGCGGGGGCGCCGGTGTTCGACGGGCAGCGCGGCGGCGGTCAGCAGACCGAGGGCGGCGGTGAGCACGGCCGCGCCCAGGAACACCGCCCGCCAGCCGAAGGCCTGACCGGCGAGTCCGCCGAGGACGCGGGCCGCGACGATCCCGGTGAACAGCCCCGCGATGACGGCCGCGACATGCCGTGCGCGGTGGTGGGCGGGGGCGCGTTCGGCGACCAGGGGCACCAGGAGCTGCGGGACGACCGTCGCGGCGGACGCGACCAGCACGGCGGCGGCGAGCGCGGCCGTGCCGCCCGCGGTCGCACCGGCGGTCAGCGCGGCCGTGGTGACCAGGGAGAGGACGGCGACCAGGCGGCGCCGGTTCACCCGGTCGCCGAGCGGGGCGAAGAAGAGCAGACCGGCCGCGTAGCCGAACTGCGCGACGGAGGCGATCCAGGCCACGGCGGACGGTGTGGAGCCGAAGTCGTGGGCGATCAGGGGGAGCAGCGGGGCCGCGACGTAGATGTTGGCGGCGGTGACGGCCGTGCAGAGTGCGATGAGGACGAGAAGGAGGTCCCCCCGGCGGCGCGGGGCGGCGGGCCGCCGGACGCGCTGCGGGACGGTGACTGCGGACGGCATGGCGGAGGCGCTCCTTGAAGGAGGGGTAACCAACCAGTTGGTTGGAGCATGGGGTGCAACAGTCTGGGGCGGTACCGGATTCCCGTCAACCAACTGGTTGGTTACTGAATCCCCGCCGCTACGATGCCCCCATGGCAACCACCCGCGACCCCGAGGCCACCAAGGGCCGGATCTTCGACGCCGCCGTCGCCGAGTTCGCCCGCTACGGCGTCGCCGGCGCCCGCATCGACCGCATCGCCGCGGAGGCCAAGGCGAACAAGCAGCTCATCTACGCCTACTTCGGCAACAAGGCCGAGCTGTTCACCCGGGTCCTGGAGAAGGCCATGCTCGACCTGGCGATCGCCGTCCCGGTCGACGCGGACGACATCGAGGGCTGGATCGACCGCGTCATGGACCACCACGTCGCCCACCCCGAGGTGCTGCGCCTGCTCTTCTGGGAGGGCCTGGAGTACGGCACCACCGAACTGCCCGACGAGGCCGAGCGCCGCGCGCACTACCGCGACAAGATCGCCGCCATCCGGGACGGCCAGGAGCGCGGGGTCGTCAGCGACGCGATCCCGGCCCGCGACCTGCTCTTCCTGCTCATCGCCCTGGCCAACTGGACCGCCGTCGTCCCCCAGATGAGCCGCATCGTGGTCGGCGCCGACCCGGACGACCGCGAACGCCTGCGTGCCTCTGTGCGGGAGGCGGCCCGCAGGCTCGTGGCACGGCCGTGACCCTCCGGCGGCCGTGACCCTCCGCCGGGCGGGACCCTCCGCCGGGCGGGGCCCGGGAGGGTTCTCAGTTGATGCCGATGCGGGCCAGCAGGTCCACGATCCTGACCTGGACCTCGGGGCTCGTCGAGCGCTCCGCCAGGAACAGCACCGTCTCCCCCGACGCCAGCCGGGGCCGGTCCACCTGGTCGACGGCGGCGGTGTAGACGACCAGCGGGGTGCGGTTGAGCTGGCCGTTCACCCGCAGCCAGTCGATGATCCCGGCGGATCCGGCCTGCCGCGGGTGCGTCTGCATCAGGTCCATCACCACCAGGTTCGGCCGCAGCTGTCCCGCGAGCGTCACGGCGTCCGCGTCGCTGGCCGCCCGCGCCACCTGCATCCCGCGCCGCTCCAGCGTCGCCGTCAGGGCCAGCGCGATCTCCGCGTGCTCCTCGATCAGCAGCACGCGCGGCGGGTGCTGCTCACTGTCCCGGGGCGCCAGCGCCTTCAGCAGGACGGCGGGATCGGCGCCGTACGCCGCCTCCCGCGTCGCCTGCCCGAGACCGGCCGTGACCAGCACCGGGACCTCCGCGGCCACCGCCGCCTGACGCAGCGACTGCAACGCCGTACGGGTGATCGGCCCGGTCAGCGGGTCCACGAACAGGGCCGCCGGGAACGCGGCGATCTGCGCGTCGACCTCCTCGCGCGAGTGCACGATGACCGGCCGGTAGCCGCGGTCGCTGAGCGCCTGCTGCGTGGAGACGTCCGGCGCGGGCCACACCAGCAGCCGGCGCGGGTTGTCCAGCGGCTCCGGCGGCAGCTCGTCGTCCATCGGCATCGGCCGCGGCGGATCCGCCACCTCGACGGCCCCACCGGGACCGTCCAGCGGCTCGGGGCCCTCGGCGGCGTTCTCGTCCGGCGCCCCTATGGCGTACGACCGTCCGGCCCCGTCGGTCGCCCCGGTCGCTCCGGGAACGAGCCGCGACTGACCGGCGAGGGAGGGCTGGGGCAGCGGCTGGCCCGCGAGCGAGGGGTGCGCGGGCAGGGGCGCCTGACCGGCGACGGGCTGCTCGGCCGGCGGATGCGGACGGGCCGTCTGCTCCGGGCGGGACGCCGGGTCCGGCGGGGTGCCCAGCTTGCGGCGGCGCCCGGAACCGCCCGGCGTGTGCGGGGCGGGAGTGGCCGTGGCCTGCGCGGCGGGCTGCGCCTGCTGGACCTGGGCGGCCTGCCGGGTGAAGGGGACACCCTGCCCCAGCGTCCGCACGCTGATCGACCGGCCCTGCGTGGAGTTGGGGTCCATCGGCAGCGCCGCCGCCTCGGCGGGCAGCGGCTGCGCCACGGGGGCGGCCGTGGGCACCGGGGCCTCGGGCGGGAGGGGGGTGCCCGTGCTGGGGGTGGCGGTCGGCGGGGCGGGGGTCTGGGCGGGGACCGGTCCACCGGGTACGGCGGGTGCCGCGGGCGTTCGCTGGGCGGCGCCGGGCGCGGACTCGGCCGGGAGCGGCGCGCCCTGCTGCGGCACGGGCTGACCGGGGGCGGGCTGAGGCAGGGCCGGCCGGCCGGGCAGCGCCTGGGCGGGAAGGGCCTGGGCGGGCAGCGCCTGGCCGAGGAGGGGCTGGCCGGGAAGGGCCTGCCCGGCCGGGGGCACCGGCTGCCCGGCGGCCTGCAGACCCGATTGCTGTGCCTGCGCCGCCTGCGCCGCCTGTAGTGCCTGTGCCGGAGCCATGGCCTGGTTCGGAGCCATGGCCTGGTTCGGGACGCCTCCGGGCGCCACCGTGCCCAGGGGCGGGACGGGGGCGGCCCCCAGCTCCGCGGGCTGGCCCACCGCGCGACGGCGGCGGCCGGTGGGCGCGTTCGTGGGGTGCGGCTGGGGCGGGGTGTGGTCGTCGACCTGGTCCTGCGCCACGGCGTCATGGCGACCGTGGTCGATCAGGGCGTCCTCGGACGAGCCCTGGGCGGGAATCTGGGCCACCGGAGCCTGACCGGGCACGGGAACCGGGACCGGCACCGGCACGGGAACCGGCCTGGCGTCCTGCGTCTGGCCGGGCACCTGACCAGGCATTTGGCCGGGCACCTGGCCAGGCACCTGGCTGGGCGGCTGACCGGGCACGCCCGGGCCGTCGTCCGTCCGGTCCGCCTCGGCGGGCGGCAGGGCGAACACCGTGCGCGGACCCGCCTCCTGCGCGGCGGCACGCTCGGACGCGGCGGCGAGGGCACGCCGCCGACGCCCGGTCGGCTCGCCGTCCTCGCCGGACCCGGCCGGTACGGCGGGCACAGCGGGCACGGGGGCACCGGCGACCGCGGGCAGGGCGGGAGGCAGGGCGTTCTGCGGTCCTTCGTCGGCGCGCCGGGCCCGTCGTCCGCCGGGCGGCGCGGGTACGCCCTGCGGCGGAACGGTGCCACCAAGGCCCGTACCCGCCGCGGCCGTACCGGCCGCGCTCTCGGCGGCGGTCACGACCGCGCCCTCGGCCACGCCCGCACCGGCGGGCTCGATCGCCGTGCCGTTCTCGGCGGGACGGGCGCGCCGCCGCCCGGAACCGCCGGAGGCCTCCTCGGCCCCCTCGGGCAGCTCGCCGGGCGTCTCGTCGGCGGCCGGGCCGCGGCGGCGCCGGCGCCCGGTGGGCGGAGCGTTCTCCGCCTCGGCGCCCTCGGCCGGGGCCGGAACCTCGCTCTCCAGGAAGGCGTCCACGGAGGACCGGCGGGCCCGGCGGCGGCCGGGAACCTGCTCGGCGGGCGGCTCGCCGTCGCCCGGGGCACTCTGCGCCGGGGGCAGGGCGGCGGGCAGCGCCGCGGGCGCCGGAGGGGCGACCGCGCCCGCTCCACCCCCGAGGGGGACTTCGAGGACGTACGCGCTGCCGCTCATGCCCGGCACCTCGTGCGTCTGGAGCACGCCCCCGTGGGCGCGCACGATCCCGCGCACGATCGGCTCGTGCACCGGGTCGCCCCCGCTGTACGGTCCGCGCACCTCGATCCGGACGACCTCGCCGCGCTGGGCGGCCGCGACGACGACCGTGTTGTCCATGTAACCGCCCGCCGAGACGGGCGCGTTGCCGGTGGCGTCGACCCCGGCGACGTCGGCGACGAGATGCGCGAGCGCGGTCGCGAGCAGCCGGGCGTCGACCTCGGCCTCGATGGGCGGCGCGTGCACGGCGAACTGCACCCGGCCGGGCCCGATGAGCTCGACGGCCCCGTCGACACCCGCGGCGACGACCGCGTCCAGCATCACGTTCGTACGGACGATCTCCGCGCCGCCCGCGTCGAGACGCTGGTAGCCGAGGACGTTGTCGATGAGGGTGGTGATCCTCGAATATCCGGCCGACAGGTGATGGAGCACCTGGTTGGCCTCGGGCCACAGCTGCCCGGCGTCGTCCGCGGCGAGCGCGGCCAGCTCGCGGCGCAGCTCGTCGAGGGGCCCGCGCAGGGAGGTCGCGAGGAGGGTGAGCAGCTGGTCGTAGCGCCCGGCGAGGGCGTCGTAGCGGTCCTTCTCCCGCTCGCCGAGGGCCGCGTAGCGCTCCTCGGCGGAGGCGACCTCCTCCGTGTGCTCCTCGCGCAGCTCCTCCAGCTCGGTGACGTGCTGCTGGCGGAGCGCGGTGAGGTCGGAGGCGTGCTCCTCGGAGAGCCGTTCCAACTCGTCCTCGTGCCGCTTCTCGACGTCTTCCTTCTCCGCGACGAGATCGTCGTACGACCGTCGGTCGGTGAACGTCATCACGGCGCCGACGAGCTGGTCCCCGTCGCGCACCGGGGCGGTGGTCAGGTCGACCGAGACCTTCTCGCCGCCCTTGGACCACAGCACCTGCCCGCGCACCCGGTGCTTGCGCCCGGAGCGCAGGGTGTCGGCGAGCGGCGACTCGTCGTACGGGAAGGGCGAGCCGTCGGCGCGCGAGTGCACGATGAGGGTGTGCAGCTCCTTGCCGCCGAGGTCGCTGGCCCGGTAGCCGAGGATCTGCGCGGCGGCCGGGTTGACGAGCACGATCCGCCCGTCGGTGTCGGTTCCGACGACACCTTCCGAGGCGGCGCGCAGGATCATCTCGGTCTGCCGCTGCGACCGGGCCAGCTCGGCCTCGGTGTCCACGGTCCCGGTCAGATCGCGTACGACGAGCATCAGCAGCTCGTCACCGCTGTAGCCGTAGCCGTCGTAGGCCTGCTGGCCGTTCTCCAGGTTGGCGCTGGTGACCTCGACGGGGAACTCGGAGCCGTCGGTGCGCCGGGCGACCATCCGGGTCGGCTTGGTCCGCCCGCGCGGGTCCATGTGGTCGGGCCGGCGCATGGAGCCGGGGATCAGCTTGGAGTCGAACTGCGGCAGCAGATCGAGCAGGCCCCGCCCCACCAGGGCGGTACCGGGCGTCTCGAAGGCCTCGAGCGCGATGGTGTTCGCGTTGACGACGGTCCCGTTGGCGTTGACCAGCAACAACGCATCGGGCAGCGCGTCGAGTATGGCTGCGAGGCGAGCAGCGCCTCGGGATGGCCTGCTGCTCACGAGTCGCTTCCTCCCTGTTACCGCACCTTGCCGACCGCTCGGGCCATCTTGCCAACCGGCCCGCAGCGTGTCACGCGAGGGAGTCTAAGGGCTGGGTTCCCGTCTCAGGCCCCGGATGAGAGGGAGCTCGCACGACGAAGTGACGCAGAACGTGTGACCGTCGTATGACCTTCGCGGGAGATTTACGGGACGGGTGAACACGCCGTGGGAACCCTGTGGGGGGTCTGCCGCCCCGGGGCGGCGGCCACAAAACGGAATCCGGGCTACCGCCCTCGGGGCGACTCTGGAGGCTCTGGCGGGTCTGGCGGGTCGGCTCAGGCCGGTGGGGCGGGTCGGCGGCCGGGCAGCGCGGGCAGCAGGGGCACCATCCGGTCCCACCGCTCGATCGCGCACCCGTCGCTGCGGTCGTACGTCGCGTCGACGGGCCGTCCGGCCCAGCGGCCGGTGACGTGGGCGGTGGCCGGTCCGCCGTACCGCATGGTGCACAGCGAACCGCTCGGCACCGGGGCGAAGGGGTCCCGCCCCCAGCGGGTGCCCCGGTCCACGGTCCGGCAGGCGCCCGACACGTCCGGGTGACGGCCGCCGGCGGGCCGGCACCACACCTCGAACACCCCGTCGATCCGCCCGCCCGCGTGCCGGACGGCGACGACGAGGTGATCCTGGTCCGCCCGGTCCTCCTCCCGGACGGGCGGGGGCGCGAGGACGGCGCCGGCGGAGGCGGGGGCGGGGAGGAGGGCGCCGAGGGCGAGGGCGCCGACGAGGGACAGGACGAGGGTGCTGCGGCGCCGCCGGGGCGGGCTGCTGCTGGGCGAGAGGGCGGTGACCTGCGACATGCCAGGACCAACGCGGCGCCACGCCGGACGTTGCGCACGGGGAAGCCCTTTGCCCTGTGACCCGACTGCCTAGTACCGTGGACGTCGATTGGTGACAGCACGCTCGACTGTGTCATCATCTGCACGCACCACTCGCACCCACGCGAGAGGTTGTGCTGGAGGCGTCGCCTAGTCCGGTCTATGGCGCCGCACTGCTAATGCGGTTTGGGCCTTAAAGCCCATCGAGGGTTCAAATCCCTCCGCCTCCGCCAGATCTTCCGAAGCCCCGGTCCGTTCACGGCCCGGGGCTTCGTCGTACCCCGGACCTCTCTTGATCGCCCCCTGAAGGCGTTTCCGCAGGTCACAAGGGGTACGGCAAACGGATTTCACATGTCGGCGGCAGTCATGTAATGTTCTTCCTGTCGCCGAGAGCGGCCCGGAAGGGCAAGGATCGAAGACAAGAAAAACCAAATAACAAGCACTCGTAGCTTAACGGATAGAGCATCTGACTACGGATCAGAAGGTTGCAGGTTCGAATCCTGCCGAGTGCACACAGGTGAGAGGCCCCGGAGTGATCCGGGGCCTCTTGCGTTTCAGGGGGTGTGCAGCTTCGAAGACCCCGAGGCCTCAGGAGTCGGTCGGTACCCACTGACGCGCGTTGTGGACGTTCGTGCCGTACCAGTAGTGGGGCAGGCCCTTGATGCCGCTGGTGCGGAACGGGCGGCCGTGGTCGTCGATACGGACCGTGCCGGTGCGGCCCTGGGAGGACCAGTCGAGTTCCAGGTACCAGGTGCAGTCGTAGGACTCGGTCGTCGCGGTGACCTCCACCACCTCCGGGTCCTCGGCGGAGACGCGGTAGGGGAACCGTACGGCGGGGAAGGGCTTCCCGCTGTCGTTGCCGGGGCGCGCGTGGGCGATCGGGCGGTCGACGTCCAGGTCCACGGAGAAGTGACGGGGCGGCAGATCGCTGCCGCAGCCCTGGCCCATGGCGTACGCGTTGCCGGTGACCGGGGCGCCGCGGCTGACGACGCGGACCCGGAGGGCCTCCAGGACCACGGCCGTGGACGACGTGCCCTGCACCGAGATCTGCACCGTCGTCTGCCGCCCGGGCACCGCCTGCTGCGTCGCCGCCCACACCTCGGCGTCCTGCTGTACCGGCGGCGGGGGCACCCGGGCCGGCTCCTTCGCGATGACGTAGTCGTGGCCGCAACCGCCGTCCCAGATCTGCGAGTCGGCCGTCCAGGCGAGCGGCACATCGGTGGGCACGGGGGAGGCGCTGTTCGTGTCCGACGACGTTGCCTCCTTCGGCTCGTGAGACCGGTCGGCCGACAGCGCCGACACACTGCCCAGCGTCGCCAGCAGCACGGTCGCGGCGGCGGCGCCGACGAGGGCGCGGCGACGGCGGTACCAGGGCCGTCCGGTCGAGCGGGCCGCATCCCCCGGGGCCGACGACTCGGGCCCGCCCGGTCCGGGCCCGCCCGGTCCGCGAGTGTCGCTGCGCGTGCCTTCATCCGCACGCCCCGCCGTCCGGCCGTCCGGCTCCGGCGCCCCCTCGGACGGTGTCGGTCCCGCCGCCTCCGCACCCGTCCTCGGCCGCTGTCGTGCCGTCATCGCGAGCAGCCACAGTCGGTGCAGATCGAGCCGCTCCTCGGGTGTCGCCCCGCAGAAGGCGGCCAGACGCTCCACCGGGGCGTAGTCCTGCGGGACCGCCTCGCCCGCGCAGTAGCGGTGCAGCGTGGACGTGTTCATGTGGAGACGGCGGGCCAGGGAGCCGTAGCTCCTGTCCGAGCGGTTCTTCAGCCGGCGCAGCAGCGCCGCGAACTGCTCGACGTCGTCCTCGGTCGACACCGTTCCCCGTCCTCTCCCGTGTCCCCGTATCCCAGGCAATCCATATACCTGCACGTCAGGTGGGCCGGGATGGTTCCACCCTCGCCGGACGGGCGTTCGGCGTTGTGCGGGGCCGTCATGACGGCTGATGCTCTTGGCGTCGCAAGAGCGCTGACCGGGGCCGCCCTCCGCCACGGGGGTGGGGAGGGCGGCCGACCGGCCGCCGACAGAGCCATGCGTGAGCGCCTTCGGCATCGCCGCACGACGGCCCCGCAGTGGAGACACCGGGCCGGGAGCAACCACCCACGGATCAGAAAAGGAAGACGCACATGAACAGGAAGTCCCCCACACACCGTCGTCCGGGCCGCCGCGCGGTCGTCGCCGCCGGCCTCGTCCTGGCTGTCGGACTCGGTGTCTCGACACAGGTGTCGGCACAGGCGTCCGTCCATGCCCCCGCACAGGTGTCCACCGCCGCAGCGCAGTCGGTCGGCGGCACGCACGGCCAAGCGCTGACCAGGGTCGCCGACTTCTACGGCGCGTACATCGACGCGAAGGGCGACTACGCGGATCCGGATGTCACGCTGGCCAAGGCACTCCGCAAGCACTACCTGACGCCCGACTTCGCCAGGCGGCTGGCGGTCTGGGAGAGGCGGAACGCGGCGGACGGCGTCCTGCGTGCCCAGAACGTCCCGGCGAAGTGGAAGGTGACCGACAACGGAGCCATCGGTCACGCCCACGAGGTCATCGTCACCCTGACCTTCGGCAGCGGAGAGACGACGCAGAAGATCAAGCTCTTCGTACTGGTGGAGCGGTACAACCGCATCTCCGACATCGCCACCACGAGCAGCCGCTGACGACGGGGCCGACCCCTCGCTGCCCGCCGTTCGGGGTCACTGCTGTTCCGACGGGGACCGGCAGTCGTTCCACAGGGCGGCGAGGCGGGCCGGGATCCGGGGGACGGCGGCGCAGCCCCGGGGATCGGCGGGGAAGCCGGCACTGGCCACGTAGCGCCAGCCGGTGCCGGGGCGATCGGTGAAGTACTTCATCGCGGCTCCGTCGTCCTGGAGCGCGACCTGCTCGGCCACCGTGCTGCCGGCGGTGGGCCGGAAGCGGGTTCCGGCGTAGCGGACGCCGTCGCAACTGCCGTAGTAGAAGGTGCCCTGGACGGGGGCGAGATGGCGGAGGGGCGGCTGGGCCTGGCTGCCGTAGGCCGCCGTGACGTCCGCCTTGACGGTGGGGGTGGCGAGCAGGGAGCGGCAGGTGCCGGTCCGGGGCGGGGAGCCGGCGGTCGTGTGTCCTGCCGATCCGCCCACCGCCGCCGCGGAGGCCGCGGGTGACGGCGTCCGGGTGGTGGGCGGGGGGCTGCTCCGGGCCGTGGCGCTGTTCGGCGTGCAGCTCGTCAGCAGGGCCACTGCCGCAGCGGTCATGCCGAGAGCGGCACGGCGGGACAGGGAACGGGTTCGGCGTGCCATTTCGAACCATCCTCTCCGGTACATCCAGGTAGGCCCGAGATGGCGTAACCCGGATATGTTCTCCCGATCTTGTCCCCTAGGACGCCACACCGGGCGCCACGGTTTCGCCTACCGTCCGCTCCCGAAGAAGCCGGACCTCAGGTCCGTGACGACCGCGTCGAGCGGATGCCCGCTGACCACGAACGGTCCGCTCCAGGACGCGCTGAGCGCGAACAGCAGGGCCAGGCTCAGCCCGACCACGCACGACACGCCCGCGACGAGCAGGGATGTGCGCAGGCCGGTGCGGAAGACCAGGGCGCCGGAGTTCACGATCAAGGCCAGTCCGCTGACCGCGAGCGTCACGACGTAGAGCACGGGAACGTCGCGCCCGGCGGCGGCGATGCGGGCGCGCCGCCCACTGGTGACGCCGTCGAGGGACACCACCAGCTCCGTGCCCGTCGTGGTGCCCACCTCGGGCCGGGCCGCCTCGGCGCGCACGCTCCGCTCCAGCCGTGCGATCGTGCGAGCGGTGGCCGGGTCGTCGCCGTTCGCCGCTGCCGCGCCCCTCCACTCCTTGGCGCGCGTGGTCCGCAGGTAGTCCAGCAGCGCCGTGTGGATCGGCTCCGAGTGGACCCGGGGGCTGGTCGCCGCCCATGCCAGGCGGGAGGCCGCGGCCGCCTCGTCGCTCACCAGCGCCTCCGCGGCGCGCACATAACCGGCCTCGCTGGCCAGGGAGAGCGCCGCGAAGATCGCGAAGGCGGCGCCCAGGGAGGACATGAGGGGCGTCGCGATCTTCGCCACCTGGTCCTGTTCCCCGGCCGGTACCAGCACGCGTACGCCGATCCGTGCCACGGCCGTGAGCAGGAGGGCGAGGAAGAGCCCGCCCACGACCAGCACCACCGCGGGCAGCGAGGTCAACCAGGTCATGACATCACCACGTCATCCACCTACAGCGCGTCAGTTCACCGGACGCCTCATGGTCACAGCTGGAGGACCGGCGACGGCGGAGACGCCCGGCACGGCAGCGCGCGGCGTGGGCCGAACAGGGGACCGTCAGACCCGGGGCTCCGGTGGGACGCGTACGAAGCCCTTCGGCCACTCGTCCTCGTCGAGGGTGTGCTCCTCCACGACGAAGCAGTCCGGTTCGGCGGAGAAGCCGGGCAGGGGGCGGGCCCGGTGGATGCGTTCCTCCGCCTTGTCGAGGGTGGAGTAGACGCCGAGCAGTTTGGGGTCGTCGCCGTCCTGTTCGTCGATGTACACCGTCTCGCCCTCACGGTGCACGGTGGTGCCGTCCGCACCGGCTTCGTTCTGGTGTCCCACGTGCCACAGCAGATAGACCGTCATGCGGCGGAGAGTACTGGCGTGCCCTCACCTGGGCGCGTAGATCACCTCGTCGAACGGCCAGTCGTCGCGGAGCCAGGCGGAGACGGTCCGGTGGAGTTCGGGGTCGAGCGGGGCGTGGTCCGCCCGGACCCAGGAGCGGACCTCGGGGAGGGGAGGGGCCTGGAGGGGCGGGTCCTGACGGGGCGGGTCCTGGCGGGACGGGTAGATGTAGACGCAGCCGATCACCTCCCCCTCCGGGACCGACAGGACCGTGTAGGTGAAGCCGGTGCGTTCGTCGAAGTCCTGTGCGTGGCGGCGCAGGTCCTCGAGGTTGGCCTCCGGGGACATGCCCGCGAGCGGTGGCCAGGCGCGGCCGGCGAAGCCGGGGGTGGCGCGGATGTGGGCGATGCTGGAGGTCCAGGCGGCGTGGTCGGCGGCGTTGTGCCGGGGGCCGAGGGGCTCCAGACGGAAGGCGGGCGTGGCGGGCGGGGGCGGGAGGACGAAGTCGGCGGCGACCAGGGGGACATCGGGGGACGGCATGGCCGGAGGGTATCCCCGAGGCGCCCCTTCGAGGAGTGCGCGGCGAAGCAATCCGGCGACAACAATCCTCGGGTCGGATGCGTTCGAACTCCGTTACGATCAGCGGCCCGTTGTCGCTCGTTGCCGCCCCACGCGTCCGGCGTGGCTCTCGTGGAAGGACGCCCCCACAGTGCAGGGTCCGCTGCCGCGCCGGTCCAAGGGACCGTCGGCGATCGCCGCGGCGTCCGCCCGGGGCGCCCGTGCCGAGGCCGGGGACGGTTCCGGGGAGGACTCCCGAGGTGCGGCGGAGGGTGAGCCGGAGGCCCCGCCCGCGGTGATGTCCTCGGCCGCCGAGTCGTTCGTCGCGGAACTCGGGGAACGGGAGGCGACGGCCCGTCCGGACGGTGACGGTGACGGACACGGCCGTACCGGTGTCCGCCGAAGTCCGCTGAGCGGCGGGGCGGGTGACGGGCGCACCGGCCCGGGCGCCGGCGGCCGGGCCGCGGAGCCGGCCGCGCGGCGGCGGCGGTTGCCGCGGGCCGTGTGGTGCGTCGGCGCCGGAGTCGTCGTCGCCGTGCTGATCGCCGGTGTCTTCGTCGGCCGCGACGGCGGTGACGGCCGGTCCTCGGCGGCCGTACCGGGTGCCGGGCCCGATCACACCCGGGGAGGCGGCACGTACGGCCCGCCGCCCAGCGTGCCCGGGTCGGCCTCGGCCTCGGCGTCCGCCTCGGTGTCCGCCTCGCCGTCGGCCGACCCTACGAGTGCCTCGCCGAAGGCGTCGTCGGTGACGGAATCCGCCACCACCGGTACGTCGTCCCGCGCGGACGCCCAGGACGGGCCGGCCGCCACCTCCGGGGCCGCCACCCAGCGGAGCGGCACCGCCTCGGGCGGCGGTGGCGGCGGCGGTTCCTGTGTCTCCGGCGCGGGCTCCGGCCCCATCACCGACTACTCCGTCTGCGTGTCCTCCGGAACCGTCACCTTCCGTGCGGCCTTCCACGCCTCGGACCGCTTCTACCACGTCTTCCTCGACACCGACGGCGACACCTCGACCGGCTACCAGCTCCCCTACCCGTCGCCCTCCGCCCTCGGCGCCGACTACATGATCGAGAACGGCGGCCTCTACCGGAGCCGTTCGACGGAGTGGAGCTGGAGCGAGCTGGGCACCAGCCCCTCGATGTCGGTGAGCGGCTCCACCCGGACCTGGACCCTGCCGCTGCGGGGCATCGGCTCGCCGAGCCGGGCCCAGCGGGTGGAGTTCCACGTCGGTTCCGACTACACCTCGGTCGTCTCGTTCACCCCGTGACGGGCTCCCCGCCCTCGTCGGCGCGGCGCTCCTCGCGGTACGCGTTCGCCAGGGCCGTCGCC
Source organism: Streptomyces sp. NPDC005811 (assembly GCF_040630405.1). Taxonomy (NCBI): domain Bacteria; kingdom Bacillati; phylum Actinomycetota; class Actinomycetes; order Kitasatosporales; family Streptomycetaceae; genus Streptomyces; species Streptomyces sp. NPDC005811. Next base: position 45,003 of record NZ_JBEXXK010000060.1, on the reverse strand, counting down.
CGGGTGAACCAGTCCGTCAGCACCGCGATCTCCGCCGGGGAGTAGTCCGCGAAGAGATCGTTCAGACGGTCGTAGTACGGCTGGTAGAGCGCGTACGCCCGGGCCACGGCGGAGGGTACGGCGGCCACCCGGACCCTGCGGCGGTCCTGGGGATCGGGGCGCCGGGTGACGTAACCGGCGCGTTCCAGCCGGTTCAGGATGCCGGTGACCGCGCCGGTGGTGACGTGCACGCGGGTCGCCAACTCGCCCGCCGTCAGCAGGTCCTCGCCCGCCTGGAGGACGTAGGCGAAGCAGGTCAGGTCGGTGACGTTCAGGCCGAGGCGCTGGGCCATCTCCTGCTGGCCGATCATGCTCGCCGCGATGAGGTCGTCCATGGCCGAGATCGCCTGGGCGGGGGTCGCCGGGGGGCGGGGGCGGGGTGGCTGGGCTGTCATCGCGGGCGGGGTTCCTCTCGGAGGGTTCGTGCTGGGTCCTTGTTATCTGCTTTCGGTTTCTCTTACCTTGTAAGAGGTTCAGTACATCAACTTCTTAGATTGTGAGGGAACGGTATGGCGGGTCATCAGTACGACGAGGGGCACACGGTCGCCGGCTGGACCGGCGTCGCGATCGCGACCGCCGGGACCGCGGTGACGGGGGCCGGGGTGTGCGCCGTCTCCCCCGCGCTGCTGGCCGGCGGGGGCGCCGTGGTGGTGCTGAGCGCGCTGGTCACCTGGGCGCTGCACCTGACCGGGTGGGGCAAGCCGCCGGGGGTGCGGCCCCGGGCGGAGTGGGGCATGCGGGTGCGGGACACCTCGGCCCTCGACGGTCATCCGGAGTGCGTCGGATGCCGGCTCGCCGGGCGGAAGGCCTCCGGGCGGAAAGTCTCCGAGCGGAACGTCACCGGGCGGAAAGCCGCAGGCCGGAGCGTGTTGTCAGAGGTGGGGGCTAGCGTGGTGGGCGATGGCACAGGCATGGAAGTGCGCGGGGCTGCGGTGGGCGACTGAGGGTCCCGTGCTGCTGTGGGACGGGGGCCGGCGCAGCCGGCTCACCCGAGGGAGGCGGGTGGCCTTCGCGGTCGCGGAAGGGGGTGTGCGGGAGTGTGCCGGGGCCCGGGGACATGCGTGCCCGGTGCGGGCGGTGGTGTCGGCGAGGAGTACGGGGGCGCGGTGCGAGGAGTGCGCGCGGCTGGACCGGGCGCATTCCGTCGCCGCGGACGGGATCGCCGACGATCCGCGGCCGTACCGGGTGTACCTGGCGTGGTTCGGGCCGGGGCTGGTCAAGGTCGGGATCACGGCGGTCGGGCGGGGGCCGGCGCGGCTGCTGGAGCAGGGGGCGATCTGTTTCAGCTGGCTGGGCAGCGGACCGCTGATGGCCGCCCGGCGGACCGAGGAGCTGCTGCGGGCCGCCCTGCGGGTCCCGGACCGGATTCCGTACGCCGAGAAGCGGGCGGTGCGGGCCGCGCTGCCGGGGGACGAGGAGGAGCGGGTCGGTGAGATCAGGGAGTTGCACGGGCGGGCCCTGGAACTGGCCGAGTGGCCGGAGTCATTGACCCGGGCGCCCTTCGAAGGCGTCGACCATCTGCGGGTGTTCGGCCTCGACACGGCACCCGCGGCCCGGGGCGAGGTGACGGAGCTGGCTGCGGGATGCGTGGTGAGCGGCGAGCTGGTGGCCGCGGCCGGTCCCGATCTTCATCTGGCGGGCGGGGAGGGGGTGATCGTGCTGGACACCCGGTTGATGAGGGGGTGGGAGCTGGTTCCGGCCGGTTCCGGGGACGGAGCACGCGTACGTCTTCCGTTGCGGGAGTTCAGGGAGGAAGGGCACGCACAGGACGGCCTTTTCTGAGAGAGGCGGCCGGAACCGATCGGTACGGCCTGCGCGTTGCCCAGGTGGAGCACAGCCACGGGTCCGGCCGGCCCGTACCCTGCTGATCGGGGAAGACGGCCGGTGAGCAGGGCCTGAGCCGCCCGAGATCAACTCGGCGTCAGGGGTTGCCAGGCATTGCCTGAGAGGCTCCTGTGAGTTTCTTAGGGAAATCACAGGTTCTGGAAAGAGTGTTCTCAGAGGACACCGACATGGTGTTCCCCATGACCACGACCTCGCCCCAGGGGCGCACCGAACTGCTGAGGCCGGACGGGAGCCCCGTCCGAGTGCTTGTGGTGGACGACGAGCTGTCGATCACCGAACTGCTGTCCATGGCCCTGCGCTACGAGGGATGGCAGATCCGGAGCGCGGGTGACGGCACCGGTGCCATCCAGACCGCCCGGGAGTTCCGTCCCGACGCCGTCGTCCTCGACATGATGCTGCCCGACATGGACGGGCTGACCGTCCTGGGCCGGCTGCGCCGTGAGCTGCCGGACGTCCCCGTCCTGTTCCTCACCGCCAAGGACGCCGTCGAGGACCGTATCGCCGGTCTGACCGCCGGTGGCGACGACTACGTCACCAAGCCGTTCAGCCTCGAAGAGGTCGTGGCCCGGCTGCGTGGTCTCATCCGCCGCTCCGGTGCCGCCGACCGGCGCTCCGACTCCGTGCTCGTCGTCGGTGACCTCACCCTCGACGAGGACAGCCACGAGGTCTCGCGGGCCGGGGAGAACATCCACCTCACCGCGACCGAGTTCGAGCTGCTGCGCTTCCTGATGCGCAACCCGCGGCGCGTGCTCAGCAAGGCGCAGATCCTGGACCGGGTGTGGTCGTACGACTTCGGCGGGCAGGCCAACGTGGTCGAGCTGTACATCTCCTACCTGCGCCGCAAGATAGACGCGGGCCGGGAGCCGATGATCCACACCCGGCGTGGGGCCGGTTACCTGATCAAGCCCGCCGCGTCATGAGCGGGCGACGACGGCCGCGTGCGCAGAAGAGACGAGCGGGAAAGCCGCGCACCCTGCGGACCCGGCTCGTCGTCGTGTCCGTGACCCTGATCGCGGTGGTGTGCGCGGTGATCGGGACGGTCACCACGCTGGTTCTCCGGGACCACTTGTACGGCCAGCTCAACGGCCGGGTGGGTGAGGTCGCAGCGCGCGTGGCTCCCCGTGAGGGTGGGCCGCCCAACCAGCCCAAGAACGGCTCCGCCGTGTCCGGCCTGCAGGGCAAGGCGAAGACCGCCTCCCTCGAGGAGTTCGTCAAGGGCCCGCAGTCGGACAGCACGGTCGTCGCCAAGGTCGTGAACAAGGTCATCACCGACTCCGAGCGAGGGGTGAAGACCAGCGACTTCTCGATGGACTCCACGGGGCTCACGGACGCCCAGATCAAGGCGCTCAACTCCGTTGCCCAGGACGGCAAGATGCACACCGTCGAGCTGCCCGGCCTGGGTTCGTACCGCGTCAAGTACGCGTGGAACGACGACGCCGCCTACTACGTCGGCATCCCCACGACGGACGTCGACAACACCATCAACACCCTCATCATCGTGGAGATCAGCCTCACCGTCGCCGGTCTCATCGCCGCAGGCCTCGCCGGGACCGTCATGGTCAACGTCGCGACCCGCCCCCTCCGCAAGGTCGCCTCCACCGCGACCCGGGTCTCCGAGCTGCCCCTGCACACCGGTGAGGTCAACCTCAGCGAGCGGGTGCCCGAGTCGGAGACGGACCCGCACACCGAGGTCGGCCAGGTCGGCGCCGCGCTGAACCGGATGCTGAACCACGTCCACGGCGCCCTGCACGCCCGCCAGGAGAGCGAGATGCGGGTCCGACAGTTCGTCGCGGACGCCAGCCACGAGCTGAGGACACCGCTCGCGTCCATCCGCGGGTACGCCGAGCTGACCCGCCGCGGACGCGAGGAGGTCGGCCCCGACACCAAGCACGCCCTCGGCCGCATCGAGTCCGAGGCCGGGCGGATGACCCTCCTCGTCGAGGACCTGCTGCTGCTCGCGCGGCTCGACGCCGGGCGCCCGCTCCAGTTCGAGCACACCGACCTCGTACCGCTGGTCATCGACACGATCAGCGACGCCCGCGCGGCCGGCCGCGACCACGTCTGGCGGCTCGAACTGCCCGACGAGCCCGCGCTGGTCTCCGCCGACTCGGCCCGCCTCCAGCAGGTGCTCGTGAACCTGCTGGCCAACGCCCGTACGCACACCCCGCCCGGGACGACCGTCACCGCACGGGTGCAGCGGCGCGGACCCTGGCTGTGCGTGGACGTCCAGGACAACGGTCAGGGCATCCCGCCGGACCTGCTGCCGCACGTCTTCGAGCGGTTCGCCCGAGGTGACTCGGCGCGCTCCCGCTCCACCGGCTCCACCGGCCTCGGTCTCGCCATCGTGCAGGCCGTGGCGACCGCGCACGGCGGTGCCGTGACGGTGGACAGCGTGCCCGGGCACACCGTCTTTACGGTGCATTTGCCCGCCCTTGCCCCCGCCGTTCCCCAGCCCGCTCCCGAAACGAACTGGCAACTGGACTCACAGGTCGAGCACAGTGCCACCACATGGGTGCAACAGGGCGCTTGACGAAAGTCGTTGGCATGCGAACCGACTCTTCTCCCGGCACCCTGCCGGCGCGGGAGCACCTCCCGGCCGCCACAGCCGGTACGCCTGTCCTGGACGTAGTGATCCCCGTCTACAACGAGGAGAAGGACCTCCAGCCGTGCGTCGAGAGACTGCACGACCACCTGACGCGTACGTTCCCGTACACGTTCCGCATCACGATCGCGGACAACGCGTCGACCGACACCACCCCCGAGGTGGCGCGCCGGCTGGAGACGCGGATCCCGGAGGTGAAGAACTTCCGGCTCGAGCAGAAGGGCCGCGGCCGTGCGCTGCGGACCGTCTGGTCGGCCTCGGACGCCCCGATCCTCGCCTACATGGACGTGGACCTGTCCACCGACCTCAACGCGCTGCTGCCGCTGGTGGCCCCGCTGATCTCCGGTCACTCCGACCTGGCGATCGGCTCCCGGCTCTCCCGCAGCTCGCGTGTGGTGCGCGGCCCGAAGAGGGAGTTCATCAGCCGCGCGTACAACCTGATCCTGCGCGGCTCGCTCCAGGCCCGCTTCTCGGACGCCCAGTGCGGCTTCAAGGCGATCCGCCGCGATGTCGCGCAGGTGCTGCTCCCGCTGGTGGAGGACACCGGCTGGTTCTTCGACACGGAGATGCTGGTCCTCGCCGAGCGCGCCGGCCTCAGGATCCACGAGGTGCCCGTCGACTGGGTCGACGACCCGGACTCCACGGTGCACATCGTGAAGACCGCCACCGACGACCTCAAGGGCGTGTGGCGCGTGGGCAAGGCCCTGGCCACCGGTTCCCTCTCGCTCGACCGGCTCGCCCGCCCCTTCGGCGACGACCCGCGCGACCGCGAGATCCAGGACGTGCCCAAGGGCCTGGCCCGCCAGCTCGTCGGCTTCTGTGTGGTGGGCGGTCTGTCCACCCTGTTCTACCTGCTCCTCTATAGCGTCTTCCGCCAGTTCGGCGGCTCGCAGGTCGCCAACGCGCTCGCCCTGCTGGTGTCCGCGATCGCCAACACCGCCGCCAACCGCCGGCTGACCTTCGGGGTCCGCGGCCGCGGCGGGGCCGTCAAGCACCAGGCACAGGGCCTGGTCGTCTTCGGCATCGGCCTGGCGCTGACCAGCGGGTCGCTCGTCGCCCTGAACGCGGCGACGAGCCGGCCGGCGCACTCCACCGAACTCGCGGTGCTCATCGCCGCCAACCTGGCGGCGACCGTCCTGCGCTTCCTGCTCTTCCGCGCGTGGGTGTTCTCGGACCGGCGGGACGACGACGAGGACGACAACCCGGCGTCGACCGTGGTCGCCTCCCACGTCCCGGACCGGCCGACGCCGTACGGGTCGCCGTACCCGGCCGCACCGGCGTACGGGCCGCAGCACCCGGCCCGTCCGTCCGCCCCGGCGTACGCCTCGCCGTACGGGAACACCACCACCGCCACCCAAGAGACCACCCAGTTCCGCGCCGGTGAAGCCGCGGACGGCACCTGGAGGGACGCCACCATGCGACTGCAGCCGGTGCGCCCTCACGACACCGACCCGGGGGACCCCCGATGACCACCCATCTCGACCAACCGACGGCCTGGGGCCCGCCCCCCACTGCCCCTCCGGCCACGGAGCCGCAGCAGCCGGCCGCACCGGCCCCCGAGTCGGGTGAGCCGAAGCAGCCCCTGCACCGCAGACTCTGGCGCGGCCGCCCCGAGGACCCCCGCTGGGTCCGCCCGGCCTTCCTCGGTCTGCTCCTCGCCACCCTCCTCCTCTACCTGTACAACCTGAGCGCCTCCGGGTACGCCAACTCCTTCTACTCGGCGGCCGTCCAGGCGGGCAGCCAGTCCTGGAAGGCGTTCTTCTTCGGCTCGCTGGACGCGGGCAACGCCATCACCGTCGACAAGCCCCCGGCCTCGCTGTGGCCGATGGCCCTGTCGGTCCGGATCTTCGGCCTGAACTCCTGGGCGATCCTCGCCCCCGAGGTGCTGATGGGTGTCGGCACGGTCGCCGTCGTCTACGCCTCGGTGCGCCGCCGGTTCAGCGCCGCGGCCGGCCTGATCGCGGGCGCCGTGCTCGCGCTCACCCCCGTCGCCGCGCTGATGTTCCGGTTCAACAACCCGGACGCGATGCTGGCCCTGCTGATGGCCGTTGCCTGCTACTTCACCGCCCGCGCGGTGGAGGACGGCCGGACGAAGTGGCTGGTGTGGGCCGGGGTCGCGATCGGCTTCGCGTTCCTCGCCAAGACGCTCCAGGCGTTCCTGATCCTCCCGCCGCTCGCGATCGTCTACGCGGTCTGCGCGCCGGTGAGCGTGAAGAAGCGGTTCGGCCAGCTGGCCCTGGCCACCGGTGCGCTGATCGCGTCCGGCGGCTGGTGGGTCGCGATCGTCGAGCTGTGGCCCGCGTCCTCCCGCCCGTACATCGGCGGCTCGCAGAACAACTCCTTCCTGGAGCTGACCTTCGGCTACAACGGTCTCGGCCGCCTCAACGGCGAGGAGACCGGCAGCGTCGGCGGCGGCGGTGGCGGCGGCAACACCGGCCAGTGGGGTGAGACCGGCTGGGACCGGATGTTCAACTCCGAGATCGGCGGCCAGATCTCCTGGCTGCTGCCGGCCGCGCTGATCCTGCTGGTCGCCGGTCTGGTGGCCACGCGCAAGCTGAAGCGCACCTCGGCCACCCGCGGTCTGTTCCTCGTCTGGGGCGGCTCGCTGCTGATCACCATGGTCGTCTTCAGCTACATGGCGGGCATCTTCCACCAGTACTACACGGTGGCCCTCGCCCCCTACATGGCGGCCGTGATCGGCATGGGCGCGGGTCTGCTGTGGGAGAAGCGGTCCGAGCTGTGGGCCTCGATCACCCTCGCGGCCTCGGTCGTGGCGGCGGCCTCCTGGTCGTACGTCCTGCTCAACCGCACCTCGGACTACCTGCCCTGGCTGAAGTGGCTGGTCCTGATCGGCGGTCTCGCCGCCGCGCTCGGCCTGGTCTTCGCGGGCCGGATCAACCGTCAGCTCGCCCTCGCGGCGGCCTCCGTCGGCCTGGTCGCGTCGCTGGCCGGTCCGACCGCGTACACGATCAGCACCCTCCAGACGGGCCACACCGGCTCCATCGTCACGGCGGGCCCCTCGGGCGCGTCCATGATGGGCGGCGGCATGGGCGGTGGCGGCGGCCGGGGCGGCTTCGGCGGCGGCAACGGCGGCGGCATGCCGGGCCAGAACCAGCAGAACGGCAACGGCAACACCCAGAACCAGCAGGGCAACGGCACCACCCAGAACGGCAACGGCTTCCCCGGCGGCGGCCAGATGGGCGGCGGCGGCTTCCCGGGCGGCGGCCAGAGCCAGCAGAACGGCAACGGCAGCACCCAGAACCAGGGTCAGGGCCAGACGCAGCAGGGCGGCCCCGGCGGTCAGACCGGCGAAGGCGGCGGCATGGGCGGCGGCGGTGGCGTCGGCGGCCTGCTGAACGGCGCGAGCGTCTCCGACGAGGCCAAGAAGCTGCTGGAGACCGACTCCGGCAAGTACACCTGGGTCGCGGCGGCGATCGGCGCCCAGAACGCGGCGAGCTACCAGCTCTCCACGGGCGACGCGGTCATGGCGATCGGCGGCTTCAACGGCACCGACCCGTCCCCGACGCTGGCGCAGTTCAAGCAGTACGTCACGGACGGAAAGATCCACTACTTCATCTCCAGCGGCTCCGGCGGCGGCATGGGCGGCAGCAGCAGCGGCACGTCCTCGCAGATCACCTCCTGGGTCGAGGCCAACTTCAAGAAGGTGACGGTGGGTTCGTCCACCTTCTACGACCTGACGCAGAAGGCGAGCAGCTGACGTAGCGGAAGCGGGTGAAGGGCGGTGGCGACAGGCCACCGCCCTTCTTCATAACTCCGTTGTACGACGTATGGGAATTCTTCTACGGTGTAAGGCATGTCTACGTCCCCCCAGGGCCAGGGCCACCCCCGACGCTGGCTGATCCTCGCCGTGATCTGTCTCGCGCAGCTCACCGTGCTGCTCGACAACACGATCCTGAACGTCGCCATCCCCTCCCTCACCCGGGAGCTGGACGCGAGCACCGCCGACATCCAGTGGATGATCAACGCCTACTCGCTCGTCCAGTCGGGTCTGCTGCTCACCGCGGGCAGCGCCGCCGACCGGTACGGCCGCAGGAAGATGCTGGCCGCGGGCCTCGTGCTGTTCGGCGTGGGCTCGGTGGTGGCCGGGTTCGCCGGCACCTCCGCCCAGCTGATCGCCGCCCGGGCCGGCATGGGCGTGGGCGGCGCGCTGCTGCTCACGACCACCCTCGCCGTGGCGATGCAGATCTTCGCCCCCGAGGAGCAGCCGAAGGCGATCGGCATCTGGGCCGCGGTCAACGCGCTCGGGTTCGCCACCGGCCCGCTCGTCGGCGGCCTCATGCTCGACCACTTCCGGTGGGGCGCGATCTTCCTGATCAACCTGCCGGTCGCGGTGCTCGCACTCGTCGCGGTCCTCGCCCTGGTCCCCGAATCCAAGAACCCCCGGGGCGACCGCCCCGACCTGCTCGGCGCGCTCCTCTCCACGATCGGCATGGCCTCGCTGGTCTTCGCGATCATCTCCGGCCCCGCCCACGGCTGGACCTCGGCCCGGGTGCTGGGCAGCGCGGCGGTCGCCGCCGTCGTCCTCACGCTGTTCGCCCGCTGGGAGAGCCGGATCCCGTTCCCCATGCTCGACCTGGAGTTCTTCCGCGACCGCCGGTTCACCGGCGCGGTCGGCGGGGCCGTCCTGATCACCTTCGGCATGGGCGGCGCGCTCTTCCTGCTCACCCAGCACCTCCAGTCCGTCCTCGGATACGGCCCCCTGGAGGCGGGCCTGCGCACCGCGCCGCTGGCGCTGACCGTCGTCGTCCTGAACTTCAGCGGGCTGGCGGCGAAGGCGACCGCCCGGTTCGGGACCCCGCTGTCGGTACTGGCCGGCATGGTGCTGATGGCGGGCGGACTCGTCTCGATCGCGTGCGGCGGCGCGGGATACGGCGGTGTCGCGGCCGGTCTGGTGCTGATCGGCGTCGGCTGCGCGGTCGCCAACCCGGCGATGGCCCACGCGGTGATGAGCGCGATACCCCCGGAGAAGGCGGGCGTGGGCGCGGGCGTCAACGGCACGCTGGCGGAGTTCGGCAACGGCCTCGGCGTCGCCGTCCTGGGCGCCGTGCTCAGCTCCTCCCTGACCTCGGGCAGGTCGCTGGCGGACGGCCTCGGCGCGGGCCTGCTGGTGGGGGCGGTAGCCGTCCTGGGCGGCGGACTGGTGGCGGCGGGACTGCTGCGCAGGGCGGACCGGGAGGAGGCGCCGACGGCCGCCGTATCCCGCTCCATGAAGTGATCCGGGTCACAAGCTGTCACACCCGACCGGCCCCCGGTGTCTTGTGGCCGAACCCCCTGGAACCGGAGGAGACACCGTGAGCGAGAACACCGAAGTCGTCGTGATCGGCGGGGGCTACGCCGGCGTCATGGCCGCCAACCGCCTGACGAGCCGCGACGACGTGAACGTCACACTGATCAACCCGCGCCCGTCCTTCGTCGAGCGGATCCGGCTGCACCAGTTCGTCGCCGGGACCCATGCCGCCGTCACCGACTACAAGGAGATCCTCGGCGAGCGCGTCCGGCTGGTCGTCGACACCGTGACCCGGATCGACGCGGCCGGCCGCGCCCTCGCGCTGGAGCACGGCGGCACCGTCCACTACGACCACCTGGTCTACGCGGTGGGCAGCGGCAGCGCCGACCCGCGCGTGCCCGGAGCGGCCGAGTTCGCCCACCCGATCGCCACCCTGGAGGACGCGCGGCGCCTGCGGCCGGTCGTCGGGGCCGCGTCCGCGCAGGCCCCGCTGACCGTCGTCGGAGGCGGTCCGACCGGGATCGAGACCGCCGCCGAGCTGGCCGAGCAGGGCCGCGCGGTGACCCTGGTGTGCGGCGGGGTCCTCGGCCCCTACCTCCACCCGCGGGGCCGGCGCTCGGTCGCCGGGCGGCTGGCCGCGCTCGGGGTGACCGTGCTGGACGGCCCCGGCACGAAGGTGACGGCCGTGACCCGCGACGCCGTCACGCTCGCCGACGGCCGGGAGCTGCCGAGCGAGGTGACCGTCTGGACCGCCGGCTTCGGGGTGCCCGACCTGGCCGTGCGCAGCGGCCTGAGCACCGACGCCCTCGGCCGGCTGCTCACCGACGAGACGCTGACCAGCGTCGACGACCCGCACATCGTCGCGGCCGGGGACTCGGCGGCGCCCTCCGGACTGCCGCTGCGGATGAGCTGCCAGGCGGCGGGCCCGCTGGGCGCCCACGCCGCCGACACGGTCCTCGGCCGGATCGCCGGCGAGCGCCCCGCGACCCTCACCATCGGGTTCGTCGGCCAGTGCATCAGCCTGGGCCGGCACTTCGGGATCTTCCAGTTCGCCGACAAGGAGGACGCCGCGAAGGGGATCCACCTCGGCGGCCGGACCGGCGCCAAGGTCAAGGAGCTCATCTGCAGGGGCACGGTCAAGCAGCTCGCGGACGAGGCCCGCAAGCCCGGCTCGTTCCGTATGCACACGATGTTCAAGGAAGGAAAGCGCCGCCAGGAGCAGCTGCGGCTCCGCGGCGAGCGGCCCGAGCCCCCGGCCAGCACCGGGACCCCGGCCACCACCGAACACGCGGTCTGAGCCGCACCCGGACGGGGGAGGACCCGGACATGGACGATCAGACCGCCGACCCGGCGACCGAGGCCTTCGTCGCCCACCGCAATCTGCTCTTCACCGTCGCCTACGAGATGCTCGGCTCGGCGGCCGACGCCGAGGACGTGTTGCAGGAGACCTGGCTGCGCTGGGTCGACACCGACCTGGACGAGGTGCGCGACCGGCGCGCGTACCTCGTCCGGATCACCACCCGGCAGGCCCTCAACCGGCTGCGCACCCTGGCCCGCCGCAAGGAGGCGTACGTCGGCCCCTGGCTGCCGGAGCCGCTGCTCACCACCCCCGACGTGGCCCAGGACGTCGAACTCGCCGAGAGCGTGTCGATGGCGCTGATGCTCGTCCTGGAGACGCTGTCTCCGACCGAACGGGCCGTCTTCGTGCTGCGCGAGGTCTTCGACGTCGGCTACGACGAGATCGCCGCCGCCGTCGACAAGAGCCCCGCCGCCGTCCGCCAGATCGCGCACCGGGCCCGTCGGCACGTCGACGCCCGTCGCCCCCGCGAGACGGTCTCCGAGCGCAGGACCCGGGCCGCCCTGGAGTCCTTCCAGCACGCGCTCAGCACCGGGGACCTCCAGGGCTTCCTCGATGTGCTCGCCCCCGAGGTCGTCATGCTCAGCGACGGCGGCGGGCTCCGGCAGGCCGCGCCCCGCCCGATCAGCGGCGCCGACAAGGTGGCCCGTTTCATCCTCGGCCACGCCAAGCGCCACGCGGCGACGCTCACCAGCGAGTTCACCATGGTCAACGGCGGCCCGGCGCTCGTCCTGCGCATGGACGGCGAGATCGACGGCGTCGTCGCCATCCGCTTCGAGGACGACCGCATCACCGGCCTCTACTACGTACGCAACCCGGAGAAACTGACCCGGGTCGACGCCGAGACCCCGCTCACCCTGCGCTGAACACCGGCCGCCCCGGGCAGGCCTAGCATCTTCCCCAGTACCGGAACACAGTTCCCCGTACCGGACGAAGAGGAAGGTGCCCTGCCATGGCCGAGACCGCCAAGGACGCCCCGCACCACAGCGTGTGGCTGGAGGGCAAGGCACGGCGGCGCGGCCGGGGCGGTGGCCAGCCCTCCGGGCTCGACCTGACGCGGATCACCGAGGTCACCGTACGGCTGCTGGACGCGGAGGGTCTCGCCAAGTTCTCCATGCGGCGGCTGGCGGCCGAGCTGAACGTGACGGCGATGTCCGTGTACTGGTACGTCGACACCAAGGACGACCTCCTCGAACTCGCCCTGGACGCGACCTTCGAGGGCATGGAGCTGCCCGACGCGGCGAACGAGGACGAGGACTGGCGCGACCAGCTGCGCGCCCTGGCCCGCTCCTACCGCGCCCTGCTGGTCCGCCACCCCTGGGTGTCACCGCTGGCGGGCACGTTCCTCAACATCGGCCCGAACAACCTCGCGTTCTCCCGCACCGTCCAGCAGATCGTCCGCCGCACCGGCCTGCCCACCCACGGGCTGGCGGCGGCGACCTCCTCCGTCTTCCAGTTCGTGTACGGCTTCGGCACGATCGAGGGCCACTTCATCGCCCGCTCCACGGCCGCCGGCCTGACCCCCGACGCCTACTTCCGCAAGGCCCTCACCACGGTCACCCAGGCCCCCCAGGCCGCCGACGTGGTCAAGGAGAGCGAGGACATCATGGCGGCCCGAGGCGGCGACACGGTCGAGGAGATGTGGGAACGGGACTTCGAATACGCCCTGGACCTCTTGATCGCGGGCATCGAAGCCATGGCAGCCAAGGCCGAGGAGAGCTAGGGCGCCCGCACCCGTACATCAATCCCCGGAGGCAAGCCGCGCCGGAAAGCCGCCGGTGGCAACCGGCCCCCACCGCACCGGAGTGATCCGGATGATCGACTTCCCCTGCCGCACCATCGCCGCCCGGTACTCCTCCCAGTCGGGATGCTCCCCCGCGATGTTCCGGAAGTACTCCACCAGCGGCTCGACGGACTCCGGCGCGTCCAGCACCTCGGCCGTCCCGTCGACCTGCACCCACGGCCCGTCCCAGTCGTCGCTCAGCACGAGCAGGCTCACCCGCTCGTCCCGCTTGGCGTTGCGCGTCTTGGCCCGCTCCGGGTAGGTGGAGACCACGATCCGCCCCGAGTCGTCGACGCCGCAGGTCAGCGGCGACCCCTGGGGCCCGCCGTCACCCCGCCGGGTCAGCAGGATCGCGCGGTGACGGGGTCGTACGAACTCCAGCAGCTCGTCGAGCGAGACGGCGGTGTTGGTCGCGATGTTCGGTGCCATGCCGTCAGCCTAGGCGGACGCGGCGCCTCCGTGGGTGACCCCGCCGGTCCTACGCTCCGGGCAGCGACGCGCCCTGCACCGCCTGGACCTCCAGCTCCACCCGCAGGGTCGTGCCGATCGCGGCGATGCCCGCCTGGACGACCTGGTTGTAGGTCATCGCGAAGTCCTCGCGGTGGAGTTCGGCCGTCGCGCGGAAGGCGGCGCGGGTGCCGCCCCAGGGGTCGGCGCCGGTGCCGAGGTGGGCGAGGTCCAGGTCGACGGGCCGTACGACACCGCGCAGGGAGAGATCGCCGTGGACCGTCCAGCGGTCGGGGCCGGCGACCGTCAGCCCGGTCGAGCGGTAGGTGATCTCCGGGTGCCGCACGGCGTCCAGGAAGTCCGCCGACCGCAGATGCGTGTCGCGGGTGCCGTTGCCGGTGTCGATGGAGTCCGCCCGGATCACCGCCTCCACCCGCGACCCGGTGACGTCGTCCGGGGCGATCTCGATCGCCGCCGAGAAGTCGGTGAACCGGCCCCGCACACTGGAGATGCCCAGGTGCCGGGCGACCGCGCCGACCGTGGAGTGCGCCGGGTCGACCGTCCACGGCCCGGGCGGCGGCAGCTCGGTCCCGCCCTGCCGGGCCAGCGTCACACCGCCCACGTCCACCCGTCCGCTCGCGGTGACGAGCGCGGTGGACGCCACGGGCCCGTACCCGACGGCCGTGACGATCACGGTGTACGGCCCCGGCGCGAACCCCGACGCGTCCCGTACGACACCCTCGTCGTCCGCCTCGGCCCGCAGCACCTGCGTACCGGTCATGTCGGTCACCGTGACGACCGCGTGCGACACGGCCCATCCGTCCCGCGTGCGGATCCTCGCGGTCAGTCCCATCTCACCTGCTCCTCGACTGGAACCGGCCCGGTGCGGGGGCGAACCCCGCACCGGGCCGGAGGGATTGCTGGTCGGTCACTCGCCGGGGTGGGCGAGCTCGATGTCATGGCCGTCCACGCCGGACCCAGTCACCGTCAGCGTGCCGGCCACCGGCGGATAGCCGGTCGCGATGACCGTGTACTCGCCGCCGTCCAGGTCCGCGAAGGCGTACGCCCCGTCCGCGCCGGTCGTGGCCGAGCCCAGGACGTTGCCCGCCGCGTCGACGAGCGTCACCCGCGCGTCGGCCAGCGGCCCGTGCGGTGCCCGCACGATTCCCTGGAGCAGGGCGCCCGCGTCCAGCCCGACCTCGACCCGGGTCACCCCGGTCGCGCCGATCTCGACGGGCAGGGCGCGCGGCCGGAACCCGGCGGCGTTCACCGCGACGGTCACCCCGCCCGGCACCAGCTCGGTGACGGCGAACTCGCCCTGGTCACCGGTGGCCGCGGTGGCCAGCAGCTCGCCGCGCACATCGGTGACGACGACCATCGCGTCCTTCACGCCCTCGCCCGACCCGGCGGCCCGGACGACCCCGGTGAGGCCGCTGGTCCCGCTGAGCAGGATGTCGTACGCGAGTGGCTCGCCGTTCACGACGATCGTGGACGCCTGCGGCTGGAACCCGTCCGCCGAGGCGATCAGGACGTACGACCCCGTCCCGGGCGCGTCCAGCGCGTACGCGCCGTCGGCCTGCGCGACCGACCGGCCCAGCTGGCGTCCGGCCAGGGAGATCAGCGTGACGGCGGCCTGCGGGACCGGCGCGCTCTCGGCGCCTCGGACGAATCCGCGGACCGGGACGGCCTTGGCGCCGGACTCCTGGGCGGGCGCGTCGGCGGCCGCCCGGCTGGGCGTGTGCTGCTCCACCTGCGCTGGAGCCGTGGCCTCCGCCGTCGCCCCCGCCGGGGTCTGCGCCTCGCCCTCCGCCTCCGCCGCGTGGGCCAGCGCGCCCTTGGTCCGCAGCGGGACCTCCTTGATGAACAGCGTGATCAGGAAGGCGAGCAGGGCCAGCCCGGAGGCGATCAGGAAGACGTCCGCGATGCCGTGGCCGTACGCGTCCTCCATGACCGTGCGCAGCGGCGCGGGCAGCTTGTCCATGTCCGGGATCGTGCCGGAGGAGTCGGAACCGGACGCGAGCGCGGCGTACTTCGGGCCGAGACCGGCGATGCCGTCCTTGGCGTAGTCGGTGATGCGGTTCGCCATCACGGCACCGAGCGCCGAGACGCCCATCGCACCGCCGAGGGAGCGGAAGAAGGTGACGGTCGAGCTGGCCGAGCCGAGGTCCTTCGGCTCCACCTGGTTCTGCGTGGACAGCACCAGGTTCTGCATCATCATGCCGACGCCGAGCCCCAGCAGCGCCATGAAGACCGCGGTCTTCCAGTAGTCCGTGTCGTAGCGGACGGTGCCCAGCAGACCGAGGCCCGCCGTGATGAGCACACCACCGCTGACCAGCCACGCCTTCCACTTGCCCGTGCGGGTGATGAACTGCCCGGAGACGGTGGAGGAGACGAACAGGCCGCCGATCATCGGGATGGTCAGCACCCCGGACATGGTCGGGGACTCGTCCCGCGCGAGCTGGAAGTACTGGGCGAAGAACACCGTGCCGGAGAACATCGCCACGCCCACGAACATCGAGGCGATGGAGGAGAGGGTGATGGTCCGGTTGCGGAACAGCCGCAGCGGGATGATCGGCTCGGCGGCCTTCGACTCGACGAGCACGAACACCGCGCCGAGCAGGACCGAACCCGCGACCATCGTGTACGTCTGCCAGGACAGCCAGTCGTACTTGTCACCCGCGAAGGTGACCCAGACGAGCAGCAGGGAGACGGCGGCGGAGATGAAGAACGCGCCGGCCCAGTCGACCTTCACGTCCCGCTTCACGACCGGCAGGTGCAGGGTCTTCTGGAGCACGATCAGCGCGATCACGGCGAAGGGGACGCCGACGTAGAAGCACCAGCGCCAGCCCAGCCAGGAGGTGTCGGTGATGACACCGCCGAGCAGCGGGCCGCCGACGGTGGCGACGGCGAAGGTGGCGCCGAGGTAGCCGGAGTAACGGCCGCGCTCCCGCGGCGAGATCATCGCGGCCATCACGATCTGCGCGAGGGCGGAGAGACCGCCGACGCCGACACCCTGCACGACTCGGCAGGCGATCAGCATGCCGGGGTTCTGCGAGAGCCCGGCCGCCGCCGATCCGAGGACGTAGATCACCAGCGCTATCTGGACGAGCGCCTTCTTGTCGTAGAGGTCGGCGAGCTTGCCCCAGAGCGGGGTGGTCGCGGTCATCGCCAGCAGGGTGGCGGTCACGACCCAGGTGTAGGCGGACTGGCCGCCGCCGAGGTCGCCGATGATCTCCGGGAGGGCGTTGGAGACGATCGTGGACGACAGGATCGCCACGAACATGCCGAGCAGAAGGCCGGAGAGGGCCTCCATGATCTGCCGGTGCGTCATCGGGGCGTGGGCGTCGTGCCCGCCCCCGTGCCTGCCGTGGGCCCGCACACCGGCCGGTGTGGTCGTTGCCATGGACTTCCTTCTCTTACGCGTGTGTACGGGTGGTCTCGTGCAACAGGGGAGGCGAGTCGGGCGCCTGACCCGCCGGCGGCCGGTGCGCGGTGCCCCGGCAGTCGCCGAAGTCGGCGCGCAGCCGGCTCATCAGCCGGATGAGCTGGCCGATCTCGTCGTCGGTCCAGTCGTTCAGGCGCTCCGCCAGGAGGCCGACGCTGCGCCGGTACAGCTCGGCGAGCACCGTGCGGCCCTCGGGCGTCAGCCGCAGGATGCGGGAGCGCTTGTCCGCCGGGTCCGGGGACCGGTCGATCCAGCCCCGCTCGGCGAGGTGCGCGACATGCCGGCTGGTCACCGACATGTCGACGGCGAGCAGCTCGGAGAGATTGCTCATGCGCATCTCGCCGTGGCGGCCGAGGAGGGTCAGCACGGCGGCGGAGCCGGGGGAGCAGTCGGCCGGCATGATCCGCCCGAGGTCCCGCTTCACGACTCCGAAGGCACTGAGCTGACGCGCCAGTTCCTCGTACTGCGCCTGCGCGGCCATCACCCCTCCTTGTTTGTTGCTTGGGGCAACCATAAGAGTGGTTGGTTGCCGCAGGCAAATAAAACGGCGGCGGGGTGCCGCAAAAACTTGGCAAAGGCAAGTATTGCTGGGGTAAATGTGCAGGTGGATGGGGTCGTGGCCGGATTGTCAGTGGTCCGCCCTAGGGTGGGCGCATGATCACGACCTCGTCGATCCTGGGGCAGTTCGACCGGCACGCGGGCAACGGGACGTTCCCCGACCTGAACAACGGCTACGTCTATCCCGCCGACGTCCGCCTCCACCTCTTCGGCGACACCGCGCGCTGGGCCATGGTCGTGGAGATCCTCGGCTACAACCCGCGCGAGGCCGGCCTGTCCTGCGTCCTCTACCGCTACGGCAACTGCCTCACCGGCTCCGGGCCCGGCTACGGCGCCTTCCTGGACCGGGTGGACAACATGGACGCGATCGACCCCGAGGACACCGAGCGGTACGTCGGCGGAGTCCCGCTCGTGGTGAACGGCACCCCGCTGACGGTGACCGCCGGGGCCGGGACACCGCTCCAGGACGTCTTCCGGGAGCTGGCCCCCGCCCACCGGGAGCTGCTGCTGGCCGACGGGACGGAGCTGCGCGAGGAGATACCCGCCGATCTGCCGCTGCTGCTGCGCCTGGAGGAGTGGAACCAGCCGGAGGACCTCTCGGACAGCGCCCCCGGCGATCACGAGACGTTCCGCCTGCTGGCGGAGGTGCTGGAGTCGGGGGACCCGGCCCGCTACCGCCCGACCCTGCCGCCGAACACCCACTGGTCGAACTGGCCGGAGGCAGGCACCTTGTAGAGCGCCGGAGGGCGTCGCGGAGGGTTTCGCGGAGGATGCCTCGGTGGACGTCTCGGCGGACGTCGTTGCGGGACCCCCGCTTGGGCCGTCGCCACGGTTTTCGCTAGGGTCTCTGGCCATGGCTAACACCCAGGGCCCGCAGGGCAACCACGACCCCGCCGGCAGCACCCAGATGTTCCGCGCGTTCGTCGACGAGGGCGGCCCCCAGGCCACCTCCCGTCAGGCGCCCGCGCCGGCCGGCCCCCGCATCGGCCTGATCATCGGCATCGTCGCCGCCGTGGCGATCGTGGCGGCGGTCGCCTGGCTGGCGCTGAAGTAACCGACGCCCCCGCCCCCGCCCCCACCGCTACTCCCACCGCACGGACACGTCCCGCGTCTCGACCCGCATCCCCAGCGGCACCCTCCAGGCCTCGACGCACACCGTCCAGGTCCGTTCCCTCCGTCCGCCGGGGGCGAGGGGCGCGGGGAGTTCCACCGTCGACTCGACGGTGGACCAGTCGATGCCGAGGGCGTCGATGACGTGCGTCCCGAAGGTGACCGTGCCCGAACGCACCGGCGTACCGCCCGTGTTGCGGAAGGTCAGCGTCACGTCCTCGCACCAGCGGTGGTCGGTGGGGGTGCGTACGGGGTCGCTCGTGAGGAGGGCGGCCGGGGCGGGCGTACCGGCCGTGCCCGTGGGTGTGGGCGAGGGGGACGGGGTCTGCGGCGACGGTCTGTCCGGGTCCGGGTCCGTGTCCGCGCCAGGGCCCGTGTTCCGTACCGGTGAGTTGGTCGCCGTCGCGGGCGGACTGGCCGCCGATGTCCCTGGGGCGTCCGGAGTGCCGGCCCCTTCCGACCGGGACGGGCCGCTGTCCGACGGCTCGTCGAGCGGCACCAGTCGTACGCCTCCCGTGGGCCCCGCCGACGGTGGTCTCCCGCCCGGGGCGCCGACCGCGACGTAGTCCCGTCCGTGCCCGTCACCGCCGTACGCCCCGAGGACGCCCGCCGCCCCCGCCGCCACGGCGACGGCCGCCGACAGGCCCCACAGGGCGCGCCGACGGCCGCGTGACCGTTCCGTCGTTCCTTCCGGTGTCGCGCGCATCGCGACAGTGTGGCTGACGGGACGTCAGCAAGGAACCCCCGGTGGGGAACCCCCGGTGAGGAACCCTCAGTCCGAGATCAGGCCCTCGCGGAGCTGGGCCAGGGTGCGGGTCAGCAGGCGGGAGACGTGCATCTGTGAGATGCCGACCTCCTCGCCGATCTGGGACTGCGTCATGTTGGCGAAGAAGCGCAGCATGATGATGCGGCGCTCGCGCGGCGGGAGCTTCGCCAGCAGGGGCTTGAGCGACTCCCGGTACTCCACGCCCTCCAGGGCCGTGTCCTCGTAGCCGAGGCGGTCGGCCAGGGAGCCCTCGCCGCCGTCGTCCTCGGGTGCCGGGGAGTCCAGCGAGGAGGCCGTGTACGCGTTGCCGACGGCGAGGCCGTCGACCACGTCCTCCTCGGAGACGCCGAGGACCGCGGCGAGTTCGGCGACCGTCGGCGAGCGGTCCAGCTTCTGGGAGAGCTCGTCGCTGGCCTTGGTGAGGGCCAGGCGCAGCTCCTGGAGCCGGCGCGGGACGCGGACCGACCACGAGGTGTCGCGGAAGAACCGCTTGATCTCGCCCACGACGGTCGGCATCGCGAACGTCGGGAACTCCACGCCGCGTTCGCAGTCGAAGCGGTCGATGGCCTTGATCAGGCCGATGGTGCCGACCTGGACGATGTCCTCCATCGGCTCGTTGCGCGAGCGGAATCGGGCGGCGGCGTAGCGGACGAGCGGGAGGTTGAGCTCGATGAGGGTGTCCCGGACGTAGACCCGTTCGGGGCTGTTCTCGTCGAGTGCGGCCAGTCGCAGGAACAGGGAGCGGGACAGGGTGCGGGTGTCGATGGCACCGGAGGACGGGAGGGCCGGAGCCGGCGCGGCGGCCTCGAGGGCCGTGACGTCGTCGAGGACATCGGTCTCGACGGGCGCGACGGGCTCGGTCTCGCTCTTCGTGAGCGTGAGCACCTTCGAGCTGCCCTGGTCTGCGGACATGCCACCCCCTTTGGGTCGCGGGACGGTCGCGGCGTTCGTTCCCCGCCAGTGGAGAACGTCAGCCTTCACCTGAATACCGGAGCCGAAGCCCCGGCAAACGCGCTTCCAGGAGAATGTCACATGTCGGCAACACGCTGTAGTGACATGTCGACACCACAGTGACGAATCAGCCCTGGAAACAGGGGGTGTGACGGTTTTTCAGCGCAGATATGTCGGGAAGTGCCCTGGTGAGGGATTCGCTCTCACCGGTGACTTCTCGCTCCTGCATGCGAACACCCATCGGATGACGTAACCAGAGCCGTGCGCCCTATGCGTGCGCCCCACCTGTGCGCCTGTGCATACGGCCGTGCTCCCACGTCCCCACGTTTCGCTAGGCCTCGATACGGTTCGCGGAACGCAGCCGCTGGAAGCTACGCGCGAGTAGCCGGGAAACGTGCATCTGTGAGACGCCGAGTTCCGCGCTGATCTGAGACTGCGTGAGATTGCTGTAATAGCGCAGCAGGAGGATTCTCTGTTCGCGTTCCGGGAGTTGGACGAGGAGATGGCGGACGAGGTCGCGGTGTTCGACGCCGTCCAGGGCCGGGTCCTCGTAACCGAGGCGGTCCAGCAGGCCCGGCAGTCCGTCGCCCTCCTGGGCGGCCTCCAGGGAGGTCGCGTGGTACGACCGCCCGGCCTCGATGCAGGACAGGACCTCGTCCTCGCCGATGCGCAGCCGCTCGGCGATCTCGGCGGTGGTCGGGGTGCGGCCGAAGGCGGTGGTCAGGTCCTCGGTCGCGCTGTTCACCTGCACCCACAGCTCGTGCAGCCGGCGCGGTACGTGGACCGTGCGGACGTTGTCCCGGAAGTAGCGCTTGATCTCGCCGACGACGGTCGGCATGGCGAAGGTCGGGAACTGCACGCCCCGCTCCGGGTCGAAGCGGTCGATGGCGTTGATCAGTCCGATGGTGCCGACCTGGACCACGTCCTCCATCGGCTCGTTGCGGGAGCGGAACCGTGCGGCCGCGTAGCGCACGAGCGGGAGGTTGGCCTCGATGAGCGCCCCGCGGACCCGGTTGTGTTCCGGGGTGCCCGGCTGGAGCTCCTTCAGCTCCGCGAAGAGCACCTGGGTGAGCGCCCGGGTGTCGGCGCCGCGGCGCCGCTCGGGGCCCGGGGCCGGGGCCTCTTCCTGAGGGGGCGCAGTACTGGCCGACACGGTCAACGCCACCTCTTTGTCAGGTCAACAACATCGGTCCACTCATCCGTCAAAAGCGGTCATAGCATCACAAGACATGTGCACTGTGTGCAAGCACCCCATAACACCGTGTTGAGGGAGAAGTTGGGGCAAACGAGGGCGTGCAAGAGCCCCCCGCCGTCCGGCGGGGGCTCTCCGGTTCCGCGGGCGGGGCTCAGAACGTGTAGTCGGCGACCACCCAGGTGGCGAACTCCCGCCACAGGGCGACGCCCGCCTGGTGCGCCGGGTGCTCGATGTACCGCTTCAGGGCGTCCGCGTCCTCGACCGCCGAGTTGATCGCGAAGTCGTGGGCGATGGGCCGGTCGCTGATGTTCCAGCCCAGTTCCCAGAAGGCCAGCTCCTCGATCTGTCCGCCGAGCGCCCGGAAGGCCGCCTCGCCCTCGACCACGCGGGGATCGTCGCGCTCGACACCCTCGTTCAGCTTGAACAGGACCAGATGGCGGATCATGGGCACTCCCCGATGCGTGCTGCTGGGCCCGGCGGCTAGTGAGCCCCGTTGGCGAGCCAGGTGAAGAAGTCGCCGATGGCCTTGGCGGCGTCCGATATGCCCTCGAAGCCTATCTGGACGTAGTCCGCCGCCCTGGACGGGTCCGTGATGATCACGTACAGCGCGAAGACCACGAGTATGTAGACGGCGATCTTCTTGGCGTTCACCGCCACCTGGCCTCCCCTGTCGTGGCCGCTGGGGCCCCTGTTGACGGCGGCGAGTGTAACCGTAAGTGCGATTTACACACCGCTTTTGAGCGGGTGCGGCGTGCCCGTGAATTTTCTTCGCGCATCCGTGAACCGATCGGGAGGCCTCGTCCGATGAGGGGGTGAAGGCGGCACCGAGCCACTGCCCCAGCAAGGGAGAAGACACATGCTGCAGTTGATGGACCTGCCGGTCCTCGTCCTGATCGTCCTGGTCGCCGCCATCACGGTGTGGGCGCTGATCGACTGCATCCGCACCCCCAGGGAGCACGTGCGTTTCCTGCCCAAGCTGCTGTGGCTGCTCATCCTCCTGCACGGCTCGGTCTGCGCCGCCCTGATCTGGACCTACTTCGGCAAGAAGCAGATAGCGAACGCGGCACAGGCCTAGAGGCCGTCCAGGAATTCCAGGACCGCCGACAGGACCCTGTTGCGGCGGCGATGTTCCTTGGGTGCCTCGCACCACCTGCACGGCAGCGTCCACCGTAGCGAGGAAAGCCGAAGAGGCGCCCGGTTCGATGAACCGGACGCCTCGAGGTCTGTTCGTGTTGGTCAGGAAGGCTTGACCGCCGAGACCGGGGTGACGGTCACCTTGTTGTCGCACTCGGCCCACACCCCGTCGTTCAGGGCGACCTGGTGCTTCCCGGAGTGCGGCACCCCGATGACCATCGTCGGATACGTCACCGGGTCCTTGCCCGACACGCAGTAGCCGTCGGCCTCCCCCTGGACCTGGACGAAGGTCAGCTTCACCCACGCCTTGCCGTGCGGCCGGACCGTCACGGTGGCCGCCCTGCCGGTGCGGGTGACCTTGAGCGGGGTGTTGTGGGAGGGGGAGCCGTTGCCGGCGCCCGCGACCGTCGGATGGCCCTTCAGGACGCACGTCCTCCGGGAGACGTTGGTGAACTGCACGACCGCCGCCCCGGTCCCCGTGCCGACGGGCCGGTGGACGGCCTGCCGGGCGCTGACCTGGAGGGCGGAGGCCGGGCAGGCGGGCGGCGGGGTGGAGGTGGTGGTGCTCGCCGCCATGGCGGTGCCGGGCAGGATGCCGGTCACCGCCGCCGCGAGGGCCGTGAACGCCGTCGTCGCCAGAGCCGCCCTGCGAATGCCGTTGCTGTGCCGCATGCTGTGGTCCCCCTGAGTCGTCTCGTCCGCGGGTTTCGGTCGTCGGTTGTTGCCCCGCGGTACGCGTGGTCGTGGTACGTGAGTGCAGATAGGGCGGTCGAGCGGCAGGGTTCCGTGCGACGACTGCTTGTGACGGAACGGTGACGACAGGCTGCACCCGTGCAGTTGGCCGTCAGGGCAGACAGAAGCGCCTCCAGCGCGCCACGGGTTACGACGCTTCCGTCCGGAGAGTCGCGAAGACGGAAGCCGAAGAGGCGCCCGGTTCGATGAACCGGGCGCCTCTTCTGTCAGCGGTAGCGGAGGGATTTGAACCCTCGGTGACTTGCGCCACACTCGCTTTCGAGGCGAGCTCCTTCGGCCGCTCGGACACGCTACCGAGGGAGACCCTACAGCACGCGGGGGCGTGGTTTGAAATCGGTATTCGAGGAGGTCGGCAGCGGCGCGTCAGCGGGTGCGGAAGAACTCCGTGAGGAGCCCCGCGCACTCGTCGGCGAGGACGCCCTCGACGACCTCGGGCCGGTGGTTGAGCCTGCGGTCGCGGACGACGTCCCACAGGGAACCGGCCGCGCCCGCCTTGTCGTCGCGGGCGCCGTAGACGACCCGGTCCACCCGGGACTGCACGAGCGCGCCCGCGCACATCGTGCAGGGCTCCAGCGTGACGACCAGCGTGCAGCCGGTCAGCCGCCACTCCCCGAGCCGCGCGGCCGCCCGCCGGATGGCGAGCACCTCCGCGTGGGCCGTGGGATCGCCGCCGGCCTCGCGTTCGTTGTGGCCGGCCGCGAGGACCGTCGTGCCGTCCGGAGCCAGCACCACGGCACCGACCGGGACGTCTCCGCCCCGGACGGCCAGCCGGGCCTCGTCCAGGGCGAGCCGCATGGCGGCCCGCCAGGGATCGCGTACCGGGTCCGGCGGCACCTCGGCTGCGGTCAGCGGACGGTCTCCAGGACCTCCGAGGCGCCCAGGGCGTCGGCGATCTCGCTGAGCGCGTCCTCGGACAGCGACTTCAGCTCCTTCTCGCTGACGCCGAGGTCGTCGAGGATCCCGGGGTCGCCGACCGGGCCGTGCGGCACGGCCTCGGCCGAACCGGAGGCGCCGTCGGCGCCGTCGGCATCGTCCTCGTCCTCTCCGTCCTCGGTGCCGTCGAGGTCGAGGGAGTCCAGGTCGTCGTCATCACCCGGATCCCTTCCGAGCAGTTCGTCGGTGAGCAGCAGCTCGCCGTACGAGCTGCGGGCGGCGGCAGCGGCGTCGGAGACGTAGATGCGAGGGTCTTCCTCGCCATCGATGCGGACGACACCGAACCACGAGTCCTCCTGCTCGATGAGCACGAGCACCGTGTCCTCGTCGGGAGTGGCTTCCCGGGCCAGGTCGGCGAGATCCGACAGGGTCTCCACATCGTCGAGCTCTGTGTCGCTCGCTTCCCACCCGTCTTCGGTGCGCGCGAGCAGTGCGGCGAAGTACACCGTGACTCTCCCACTGGTCATAGGCGTGCCGGTTGGGGGTCCCCCCGGCGGAGGTTACGGGCGGAGAGAGCTGTGCTCCGAGCCCCACCCACTCGGAATCGTGGCAGAAACAAGGCGTTCAGGGGACGTCTTCGGCTCCCTGTGTCCGGTGGTTTTGATCGCACGTCCATGACTACGTCCGCAGGCAACTCACCAGCACACTCGTTGCGGCCACTGCGGATCGTACGCGGCTTTCCCGTGCGCCCACGCACGCCCACCCCCGGTGCCACCCGTGACGGTGGCGATCTTCCCCGAACGTCCCAAGTGCCGTACGCGCAGGAGGGGATCGTTCGGCTACCAGCGGAATGTGCGCATGCGCATCGCATGACGCAGACGGGCGCTCCTGGCGCGTCGGGGCTGCACCCGGTCCCGCAGTTCCCGGGCTTCGGCCAGCTCGCGCAGGAAGCGGTCGCGGCGCCTGCGGCGCTCGGTGTCGGTCTCGCGAGGCACACCCGAGTGCTCGGTCGGCTCCGGCGCGTCGCGCTTCGGCAGGTCAGGCATCGGCTTCACCACCCCGGGTCCGTCTCCACCACATTCCCCCGCCCGGGCGGTTTGATGCAGGCGAACGGCCCAAGCCCGGTCACGGAGTGCGGGGGAGCCGGGCGAGTCCGGCCCGGTTACTGTTGTGGACATGCGTCTCCACGTCGTCGACCACCCCCTGGTCGCCCACAAGCTCACCACGCTGCGCGACCGGCGCACGGACTCCGCGACCTTCCGCCGCCTGGCCGACGAACTGGTCACCCTGCTCGCCTACGAGGCCACGCGTGACGTGCGCACCGAGCAGGTCGACATCGTCACGCCGGTCGCCGAGACCACCGGGGTGAAGCTCTCCTACCCGCGTCCGCTGGTCGTCCCGATCCTGCGCGCGGGCCTCGGCATGCTGGACGGCATGGTCCGCCTGCTGCCGACCGCCGAGGTGGGCTTCCTGGGCATGATCCGCAACGAGGAGACGCTGGAGGCGTCCACGTACGCCACGCGGATGCCGGAGGACCTCTCCGGCCGCCAGGTGTACGTCCTCGACCCGATGCTGGCCACCGGCGGCACCCTGGTCGCCGCGATCCGCGAGCTGATCAGGCGCGGCGCCGACGACGTGACCGCGGTGGTCCTGCTGGCCGCCCCCGAGGGCGTCGAACTCATGGAGCGCGAACTCGCGGGCACCCCGGTGACGGTCGTCACCGCGGCCGTCGACGACCACCTCAACGAACACGGCTACATCGTCCCGGGCCTGGGCGACGCGGGCGACCGCCTGTACGGCGCGGCGGAGTAGAAGCCGAGCGAGCGGTGGGGGCGTAGCAAGGCCGAAGGAGGCCTGCTACGCCAGCGGCGCGGGGCGGTGCTGACATGCGGCTCCGCCGCGTGTCAGCGACAAGCCCCCACCGGCCCGCACCCGAAAACCGGTGGACCCGAAGCGCTAGCAGGCCTTCTTCGTCGTCGCCGCAGGCTGCGGCGACACCAGCACGTTCAGCGCCTTCGCCGCCTCCGCCTCGGTGCTCAGCGTCTGGAACCTGTCGCCGATGATCAGATCGACCTCGGCCCCCTTGCGCCCCGCGTCGGCCCGCCGCTCGGCCCCGTCGACCTGCGTGGACAGCACGGACAGCGAGGTGTTCAGCGAGGCGGTCGGGCCGAGCAGCAGGGCCGCGCCGGCGACCTTCTTGTCGTACTCCTTGGGCGCGTTGCCGACCTCACCGATCTTGAAGCCGCGCTTCTCCAGCGCGTCGGCGGTGGTCTTGGCGAGCCCGCTGCGGGTGGTGGCGTTGAGGACGTTCACCGTGATCTGCGCGGGCCTGGGCAGCGCGGCCGGGGAGGCGGCGGCCGTCGGGCTCGCCTTGGCCGACTTCACCGTGCAGGAGGCCTTGGAACCGGCCGCGGAGGCCGTCCCTCCGCCCCCGGTGAAGACATCGATGAGCTGCAGGGTGCCCCAGCCGGCCACGCCCAGCGCGGCACCGCAGGCGACGACCACGACGACCAGCCTGCCGCGCCGCCGACGACGGCGCATGCGGGGGTACTTGTCCCCCGTGATCCGGTACTTGCCGCCCATGCCGGGGGGAGTCAGCATGCTCATGGGCGCAGCGTAGTGCGCGCGGGCGGCCGTGACTAATAAACGATCATCCGACATCGCTCAATGGCGGGGGAAAGAACCCGAAAGGGCCAACCCCGCTCACTGCGGGAGCGGCTCGGAGCGGCTCAGTCCAGTTCGAGGACGCGCGCGTGCAGCACCTGACGCTGCTGGAGCGCCGCCCGCACCGCGCGGTGCAGTCCGTCCTCCAGGTAGAGGTCGCCCTGCCACTTCACCACGTGCGCGAAGAGGTCGCCGTAGAAGGTCGAGTCCTCGGCGAGCAGGGTTTCCAGGTCGAGCTGCTGCTTGGTGGTCACCAGCTGATCGAGGCGGACCGGGCGCGGCGCGACGTCCGCCCACTGCCGGGTGCTTTCCCGGCCGTGGTCGGGGTACGGCCGGCCGTTTCCGATGCGCTTGAAGATCACACGGAAAGCCTACCGGCCCAGACCTTCCGGGCGCAGCCATGGCGGCCGAGTGCGACGCTGGAAAAGCTGTGATGAACAGGGGCAAAACGGGAGCGAGGGGTCTGCCGATGGAGGGTGCCGACGCGATCGCCGCCGGGTACGCGTTCACCGGTCCGGCCCTGGATCTTGGCACCCTGCTCTGGGACGGGCGCTGTCTGCCCGAGGCGCGGGTCCGGATTCCGCTGCCCATGCTCAACCGGCACGGCCTGGTCGCCGGCGCCACCGGGACCGGCAAGACCAAGACGCTCCAGCTGATCGCCGAGCAGCTCTCGGCGCAGGGCGTTCCGGTGTTCCTCGCCGATGTGAAGGGGGACCTGTCGGGCATCTCGGCGCCGGGCGAGCGGGTGCGGGGGCGGGCGGGCGAAGTCGGCCAGAAATGGACGGCGACCGGGTTCCCGGCGGAGTTCTACGCCCTCGGCGGCCTGGGCCCGGGCATCCCCCTGCGGGCCACGGTCACCAGCTTCGGACCGGTGCTGCTGTCCAAGGTGCTGCGGCTCAACCGAACCGCACCCAGAAGCAGTCCCTCGCCCTGATCTTCCACTACGCGGACCAGAAGGGCCTGGAGCTGGTCGACCTCAAGGATCTGCGGGCGGTCGTCGACTTCCTGACCTCGGACGAGGGCAGGGCGGAGCTGAAGAGCGTCGGCGGGCTGTCCACCGCCACGGCCGGCGTGATCCTGCGGTCCCTGACCGCCTTCGAGGCCCAGGGAGCGGCAGGCTTCTTCGGCGAGCCCGGAGTTCGACACCGGCGCGTTCCTGCGCAGGGCGGCCGACGGGCGGGGGATCGTCTCGGTCCTGGAACTGCCCGCCGTCCAGGACCGGCCGCAGCTCTTCTCCACCTTCCTGATGTGGCTGCTGGCCGACCTCTTCCACGACCTCCCGGAGATCGGCGACGCCGACCGGCCCGAGCTGGTCTTCTTCTTCGACGAGGCGCATCTGCTGTTCGACGACGCGTCCGAGGAGAGTCGATCACCCGGACCGTCCGGCTGATTCGCTCGAAAGGGGTCGGCGTGTTCTTCGTCACGCAGACCCCGAAGGACGTACCCGGCGAGGTCCTGGCCCAGCTCGGCAACCGGGTGCAGCACGCGCTGCGGGCGTTCACGCCCGACGACCAGAAGGCCCTGCGGGCCACCGTGAAGACCTTCCCGGACTCCGCCTACGACCTGGAGGAGCTGCTCACCGGCCTCGGCACCGGTGAGGCGGTGATCACGGTCCTCAGTGAGAACGGGGCGCCCACCCCGGTGGCCGCGACCCGGCTGCGGGCCCCCGAGTCGCCGATGGGGCCGGTGGACGGGACCGCCCTGGAGCGGACGGTGCGGGAGTCCCCGCCGCGCGAGCGCTATGCACAGGCTGTGGACAGAGAATCGGCATTCGAGAAGCTGACCGCCACGACGGCGACGACGGCCACGACTGCGACGACCGCCACGACGGCCGCCACGCCCTCGACGTCCGCCCAACAGGCGGAGGCGAAGCCCGACGACGCGTCGCCCTCCCTCGTCGAACAGGTCGTCACCAGCGGCGTGTTCACGTCCCTCGCCCGGTCCATCGGCACCCAGGTGGGACGCGAGATCACCCGCTCCCTCTTCGGCACGGCCCGGCGGAGGCGGTAGCCCGTCGGCCGGCTCGCGCCGCCGGGCCCCGCCCCCGCCTGCCGGTCAGCGGTCCCGTTCCACCACGGGAGGCTCCTGCTCGGCCTTCTTCACCTGCGGCTTCGGTGCGGTGCTGCGGGCGGCCTCCGCGCGCAGCAGGGCGCGCAGGACGGCGTAGGGGTCGGTGGGCATGGCTGTGCTCCTTGCGTCGTGCTGACGGACCTGGGGCGGGGGCCGGTCAGCAGCGCAGGACCACGGTGCGCAGGGTGTGGGGGGCGTACGGCGTCCCGGGCGGGGCGGGCCGCGGTCGCGGGGCCGGTGCGCCCGGCGCCGGGGCCGGACGGGGCGCGGGGCGCAGGGGGGCGGCGGCGCGCCGGTCGCCGGGGGAGGGCCGGACGGCGGTGTCCACGGCGTCGTACTCGACGGTCTCGCCGGCGACGACGGGCGAGGTGGCGACATCGGCGGGTACACCCGGGACGAGCAGGGCGAACAGCGCGAACAGCAGCACGAGCACCCGCAGCCGGGTGCGGCTGCGGGGGAGGCGTGCTGCGGTGCTCATGGAGGGTCATCTGCCCGCGACACGCCCGCGGTTCAGCACGGTGGAGGCCGGATGCACCCGTTCGGCGGACGGCGCCTTTCCGGCTCGGCGCGCCCCCGAGTGGCGCCCCCTACTTCTTCGCGGCCTTCGCCGCCGCCTTCATCTCCTGCTTGTGCGCCCGCACCTTCGTCAGCGACTCCGGGCCGGTGATGTCGGCGACGGACCGGAAGGACTTCGCCTCGCCGTAGGAGCCCGCGGCCTCCCGCCAGCCCTCCGGCCGGACGCCGAGCTGCTTGCCGAGCAGCGCCAGGAAGATCTGGGCCTTCTGCTTGCCGAAGCCGGGCAGCGCCTCCAGCCGCTTCAGCAGCTCCTTGCCGGTGCCGGCGTCCTTCCAGAGGGCCTCGGGGTCACCGTCGTAGTGCTCGACGAGGTACTGGCACAGCTGCTGGATGCGCTTGGCCATCGAACCCGGGTAGCGGTGCACGGCCGGCTTCTCGGAGAGCAGCGCGGCGAAGGCCTCCGGGTCCTGGGCGGCGATGTCGTGCGCGTCGAGGTCGTCGGCGCCGAGGCGGTCGGCGATCGTGCGGGGGCCCTTGAACGCCCACTCCATCGGGACCTGCTGGTCCAGCAGCATCCCGACCAGCGCGGCCAGCGGGGAACGGCCGAGCAGCTCGTCGGCCTCGGGGTCCTGGGCGAGGTGAAGGGTGACGTCCATGCGTCGATGATCCCCGACCGTCCCCCGCCCCGCGCGCCGGTACCCCACGGCCGACGTGCCCGCCGCCACCGCCCGGGCCGCCTGCCGCGCCGAACCCGGCCGCCTGCAAGCAAACCCCTCCCCGCTTGACCGCTGCCGCACCCCGACCGCTCCTACGCCCCGACCGCTGCCCGGCCGCCTGCCGCGCCGAACCCGGCCGCCGCTGCACGCGCCCTCACTCGTCCGGCCCCCTGCCGCTCCGAAGCCGGCCGCCGCCCGCAAACCCCTCCCCGCTCGGCCGCTCCCGTCCCGCGCCGTCGCCCCGTTCCGCTCAGTCCGTCCGCCAGTAGCCCAGCGCGTGTACCCGTTCCCTGGGGACGCCGAGGTCCTTGCGGACGTAGGACGAGAGGGTGCGGGTGGTGCGCGTGTCGCAGGCGATCCAGACGTACGGGTGCGCGGTGGCCGTGAGCAGGGCGGGCAGCTCGGCGCGGACCCGCTCGACCAGCTCCGCGCGCGGGACGTGCCGCAGTTCGTGCCGGGCGGGGTCGGTGCGGAAGGGGAGGCCGTCGCCCTCGCCGTCGGAGCCCTCGAACCAGACGGTCGCCGGGGCCGGGCCCAGCGCCGCCAGCAGGGAGTTGATCGCCGGCAGCGAGGCCGGGTCGCCGATCGCGAGGACGCGGCCCGGGGTGGGGGCGGGGGTGGCGAAGGCGCTGCCCTGGACGGTCGCCTCGACGGTGTCGCCGGGCCGTGCCGCCCGCGCCCAGTCGCTCGCCGCGCCCTCGTGCAGGGCGAACTCCAGCGAGAAGGTGCCGGCCGCCGGATCGGGGTCGACCAGGGTGTACGCCCGCTGGTGCGGCCTGCCCGCGTTGTCGAACCACAGCCGTACCCACATCGTCGGGTGCACCCCGGTCGCGGCGAGCAGCCCGCCGTCGGTCAGGTGCACCCGGCGGAAGCGCGGAGTGACGTCCTGCGCGCCCGTCACCGTCAGGGTGAAGTCCTTCGCCCGCATCAGCCGGAGGACCGCGCCCTCCCAGCCCCGCCCCTGCGTCATGGCCTCTACACCCCTCGCGTACGATTCCTGCACCGATTGATTAGGTAAGGCTAACCTAAAACATGTCCCGCGGTGGAAGGGACAGTAGGGACAGAAGGGCCACACGGTGACGACGACCGAGATCCACAGAGACGCGTGGGGCGTTCCGCATCTGCGCGCGCCGGACGCCCCCGCACTCGCCCGCGCCCAGGGCCTGGTCACGGCCCGCGACCGGGCCTGGCAGCTGGAGGTCGAACGGCACCGCGCCCAGGGCACCTCCGCCGCCTTCCTCGGCCCGGAGGCCGTGGCCTGGGACGTCCTCGTCCGCCGGGCCCGCCTCGCCGACACCGCCCGCCGCTGCTTCGACCGGCTGGAGCGCCGGGATCCGGAGACCGCCGCGTGGGTACGGGCGTACGTCGACGGCGTCAACGAAGGGCTCCACGTCACCCCCGAGTTCACCCGGGTCGGGCTCGCCCCCGGCCGCTGGGAGCCCTGGACCCCGCTCGCGGTCTGGCTCTCCGTCCACATCCTGTTCGCAGGGTTCCCCGCCAAGCTGTGGCGCGAGGAGGCCGTACGGCACCTCGGGCCCGAGGCGGTGGGCCTGTTCGCCACCGACGGCCCCGGCACCTCCGGCAGCAACGGCTGGCTGGTGAGCGGCGCCCGGACCGTCACCGGGCAGGCGGTCATCGCCGGCGATCCGCACCGGTTCATCGAGGATCCCGGCGTCTACCAGCAGATCCGGCTCGCCTGCGACGAGTTCGACGTCGTCGGCCTCGCCGTGCCCGGCATCCCCGGCATCGCCCACTTCGGCCACGCCGGCCCGGTCGCCTGGGCCATCACCAACGCCATGGCCGACTACCAGGACCTCTACCGCGAACGTCTGCGCCGCACCGGCGCCGGTGTCGAGGCCCTCGGCCCGGACGGCGTCTGGCGCCGCGCCGCCCGGCACACCGAGACCGTCGAGGTGGCCGGGGAGGAGCCCGTCGAGGTCGAGGTGATCGAGACGGACCGGGGGCCGGTGATCGCCGGCGGCCCGGAGGGCCTGGAGAGCGGGGTGGCGCACCCTGCGGAGGAAACCCTCACCCCTCCCGGCTCTCCCGACCCCGCACCGGCCGACCCCGCACCCGCCGTCCCCTTGGCCCTCGCCCTCCGCTACCCGCCCCGCGTCACCGAGGACCTCGGCTTCAGCGCCCTCCTCCCCCTGCTGAGGGCCCGCCGCGTCGCCGACGTGGACGCCGCCCTCGACCTCTGGGCCGAGCCGGTCAACGTCGTCCAGGCCGCCGACACCGAGGGCGGACTGCTGCACCGGGTCGCCGGCCGGGTCCCCGTGCGCGCCGAGGCCAACGGCATCCGGCTGGTCCCCGCCTGGGAGCCCGGCCACGAGTGGACCGGCTGGCACGAGACGCCCCGCGCCGGCCTCACCGACGGCGTCGCGGTCATGGCCAACCAGCGCGGCCCGGCCGCCCCGCTCGGCGTCGAGTTCGCCCCGCCGCACCGCGCCGACCGCATCCGCGCCCTGCTGGACGGCAAGGACACCTGGTCCGCCTCCGACATGCCCGCCGTCCACACGGACACCCACCTCGCCTCCGCCGGACCGCTCCTCGACCACCTCGCCGCCCTCGACGGCCTCACCGGCCCCGCCGCCGAGCTGCGCGCCCGCCTCCTGCGCTGGAACCGCCGTATGGACGCGGACAGCGAGGACGCGGCCCGGTACGCGGCCCTGCGCGGCGCCGTGGTCCGCCGGCTCGCCGCCCACCCGGCGTTCGCCGCCCTGACCACCCCGCCCGCCTACCCCGAGGCCCTCCTCCCCTGGCTGGCCCTGCTGCCCCGGATCGGCTTCGCCCTCGAACACCTCCTGCGCGCCGAGGAGCTGTACGGCGTGGACCGGCCCCGGCTGGTCCGCGAGGCCGTCGAGGAGATCGCCGTACAGCCGCCCGCACGCTGGGGCGACACCCACCGCCTCGCCCCCTGGCGGGCCCTGCCCGACCCGTCGTACGAGGCACCGGCCCTCTCGGGCGACCACGACTGCGTGCTGTGCACCACGGCCGTGCCCGGCTGGACCGACCTCGCCGCGCGCGGCCCGGCCGCCCGGTACGTCTGGGACCTGGCCCGCCGCGAGGACAGCCTGTGGGTGGTCCCGTTCGGCGCCTGCGGGCACCCCGACAGCCCCCACCACCACGACCAGCTGCCCCTGTGGCTCAGGGGCGAGCTGGCCCCGGTCGTCACCGACTGGGCACAGCTGACGAAGGAGAGCGATGTCTGACCAGCACGTCCACGTCCACACGGAGTACGCCGACGGCTTCGGCACCGTGGGCATCCGCCGGCTCGACGCCGCGGGCGACGCGGACGTCGTGCACGGCTGGGTGCGCGAGGAACGGGCCGCGTTCTGGGGCATGAACGGTCTGACCCGGGACCAGGTCGCCGAGATCTACGCCCACATGGCCGGCCTCGACACCCACCACGCCTTCCTCGTCGAACTCGACGGCACCCCGGTCGGCCTGCTCCAGACGTACGAGCCCACCGCGGACCGGGTCGGCGACGTCTACGCGGTGGAGCCCGGCGACATCGGCGTCCATGTACTCCTCGCGCCCGCCGGCGCGCGGGGCGCGCGCTCCGGCTGGTCGGCGGCGCTGATGCGGGCGTTCGCCGCGTATGTGCTGCTCGGCCTCGGCCGGCGGCGGGTCGTGGTGGACCCGGACGTCCGCAACGAGAAGGCCATCGCCCGCTTCCTGCGGCAGGGCTTCGAGGCCGGACCGCCGGTCACCCTGCCCGAGATCGACCTGCCGGACGTGTACCTGCCGGAGAAGAAGGCCCAACTGGCGTTCCTGCGCCGCGAGGTGCTGTTCCCGTAGCGCCGCCCCCGGCCATAGCCTTCCGGCGTGAGAGCCCCGCTGACCCCGGAAGACCTCGTCGCCCACTACCGACTCGAACCGATCCCCCGCGAGGGGGGCCTGTTCCGCCGTACCTGGGCGGGGCCCGAGGCGCCCGACGGACGCCCGGCCGGTTCCGCGATCGTCGCCCTGCTCACCGCGGGCGACTTCTCGGCCCTGCACCGCCTGCCCACCGACGAGGTCTGGCACCACTACCTCGGCGACCCGCTGGAGCTGCTGCTCCTCGCCCCCGACGGCAGCTCCCGTACGGCGGTCCTCGGGCCGGACGTGCTCGGCGGGCAGCACCTCCAGCTCACGGTCCCCGCCCGCACCTGGATGGGGGCGCGGACCGGGGGCGCCTGGACCTTCTTCGGCTGCACCATGGCCCCCGGCTTCACCTACGAGGACTACGAGCACGGGGACGCGGCCGACCTGACGGCGCGCCATCCGGACCGGGCCGTGCTGATCGCGGGACTGTGCCGTCCATGACGTTGCTGACGGGCCGCGTGGCCCTGATCACGGGGGCGGGCGGCGGGATCGGCGCCGGCATCGCGCGCCGGTTCGCGCAGGAGGGCGCCGAGGTGGCCCTGCACTGCCGGACGAGCACCGCGGCGGCCCGCGCGCTCGCCGAGGAGATCCAGGAGAGCGGCGAGCGGGCCGTCGTGCTGCCCGGCGCCGACCTCACCGTCGAGGAGGAGTGCCGCGAGCTGGTGGCACAGGCCGCCGCGTGGGGCGGGGGACGGCTCGACGCGCTGGTCAACAACGCGGGCGTCCAGCCGGTGCGGGCGCTGCCCGGGATGGCGGCGGCGGACTGGCGGGCGGTCGTCGACACCAATCTGACCAGCGTCTTCGCCGTCACCCAGGCGGCGGCCGAGGTCATGCGCGAGCGGGGCGGCGGCAGCGTCACGCACATCGCCTCGGTGGAGGCCCGGCTGCCCGCCGCAGGCCACGCCCACTATGCCGCCGCCAAGGCCGCCGTCGTGATGCACGCGCGCGCCGCGGCCCTGGAGTACGGCCCCCACGGCATCCGCGTCAACACGGTCTCGCCCGGCCTGATCGACCGTGAGGGGCTCGCCGAGGCCTGGCCGGAGGGGGTCCGGCGGTGGCGGGAGGCGGTCGCGATCGGCCGGCTGGGCCGCCCGGAGGACGTCGGCGACGCCTGTGTTTTCCTTGCCTCACGGCTGGCGGCCTGGATCACCGGCCACGACCTGGTGGTGGACGGCGGGGTGACGGCCCGGCCGACCTGGTAGGGGGCCGAGCGGGTGAGAAGGATGGCGTGTCCATCCGTACGTACCCCCGAGCACACGAGACTCGAGTCCCGGGCAGTCCCGGGCGGTTCGGAGCGGTGACGTGAGCGAAGGGCGCGATGGCGGACGACGCGGCAGTGGACGAAGGCGACTTCAAGGGCTGGTGCTGCTGGGCACCGTGCTGGTCCTGCTCCTCCTCGGCGGCGGACCGGCCTCGGCGCACGCGGCCCTCCGCTCCACCGACCCCGTCGACGGAAGCGTCGTCAAGAAGAGCCCCCGAAGCATCACCCTGACCTTCACCGAGTCGGTCGGCCTCCTCGACGACTCCTTCCGCGTCCTCGACCCCGGGAACCAGCGGGTGAAGCTGGGCGGGGCGGGGCATGTGGAGGGCCGCTCGGACAGCGTGCGGGTGAAGCTGCCGAAGAAGCTCGGCACCGGCACCTTCACGGTGGCCTGGCGGGTGGTCTCGGCCGACAGCCACCCGGTGTCGGGCGCGTTCACCTTCTCCGTGGGCAAGGCCTCCCCGACCCTGGCCGTCCTGCCGTCCGACGCCACCGAGGACCCGGCGACCGACGGCCTCTACAACGTCGGCCGCTACCTCGCGTACATCGCGGCGGCCCTCCTCGTCGGCACGGCGACCTTCGTCGCCGTCTGCCGCCCACCGGACACCCGCCCGCTGCGCCGGCCGCTGCTGATCGGCGGCTGGACCCTGGCCGGTTCGACGGTGTTCCTGTTCTTCCTCCGCGCCCCCTACGAGGCCGGCACCGGTCCGGCGGGCGCGCTCGACCCCTCCGGACTGCTCCGCACCCTGGAGGGCCGCCCCGGCCTGGCCCTGCTGGCCCGCCTGCTGCTGCTCGCGGCGGCGGTGGCCCTGCTCCTACGGCAGCGCGGCCGACCCGAGCCGTCGAAGGCGGCCCTCGTCCTCGGCTCGCTTCTCGCGGTGGGCCTCGCGCTGACCTGGGCGGGCGCCGAACACGCCTCGGCCGGCATCCAGGTCCCGCTGGCGATGACCTCCTCGGTGCTGCACGTGCTCGCCATGGCGGTCTGGCTCGGCGGCCTCGTCGCCCTGCTCACCCTGCTGCCCCGCGCCTCCGTCCCCTCGCGCGTGGTCACCCGCTTCTCCCGGCTGGCCGGGATCTCGGTGACCGTGCTCGTGGTGACGGGCGTCTACCAGTCCTGGCGGGGCCTCGGCTCGCTGTCGGCGCTGACGGACACGACGTACGGCAGGGTCCTCCTCGCCAAACTGGTCGCGGTCTCGGTGCTGCTGGCGGCCGGGGCCTGGTCGCGGGCGACGGTGACCAGCCAGGCGAACGTGACGAGAGGCAGGAAGGACAGGGCGAACGCGCAGGCGGAGAAGACGGCCGAGAAGACGACGGAGAAGACGACGGAGAAGGCAGTGACGGTGGAGAAGCCCGTGACGGTGGAGGCCAAGGTGCTGGAGAAGGCGACCGTGGGCGGGACGTCCGTACACGAGAGGGTCGCCGACGTCGCCGACGCGCCGGCGGGGGAGCAGCCCCCGAAGGCCGCCGCCCCCGCTGCCGACATGGCCGCCGACGGCACGCCGGCTCCCTCGGCCCGTTCGTCGTCCACCGGGCCGCGTCTCACCCCGGCCGAGTCCGCGCACAGCCGCGCGCTGCGCCGGTCGGTCCTGCTGGAGGTCGCCGTCTCCGTCGTCGTCCTCGTCCTGACGACGATCCTGACCGGCACCCTGCCGGGCCGGGCGGCCGCCGAGGCGGCGACGACCCAGCAGTCCGCCGGACTGCCGGTCGCCTCCGTGACGATCGTCCCCTTCGACCTCGGCAAGCCCGGACTGCGCGGCAAGGTGCAGGTCACCCTCGACCCCGGCACGGTCGGCGACAACACCCTCCAGGCCGTGGTCTACGGCCCCGACGGCGGTTTCGTCACCGTCCCCGAGCTGCGGATCTCCTTCACCCTGCCCAGCCAGGACATCGGCCCGCTCGACGCCAAGCTGGTCGACAAGGGCGGCTACTGGGCCTCCAGCAAGGTCAGTCTGCCCATCGAGGGCACCTGGGAGATGAAGACGACGATCCGGGCCACGGACATCGACCAGGTGAGCGTGGTGAAGGACGTGCAGATCGTCCGCTGAGGCGATCGCGGCCGGCGTGGGCGAGGTACGCCACGCCCCGGCCGCCCGCCGGGTGTCCCGGGTACCATCGGCCGCGTGAACACCTACTGGCACGTCGTTCTGCCGCCCCTCTGCGCCTGACGGGCGCGGACCAGCAGCGGACATCTCCCGCCCACCCCACCGAGCCGGGCTCGGTCAGGGGTGGTCGTCGTGCGCCCGACGCGAATTCCAGTCTCTGACGCATTCGACGACGGAAGTTCACGACTGTGCCGAACCGCACCACCCCCCTGACCCCCGCGCGCCCGTCCGACGCCGGTCCGCGCCCCTCTCGTACCGCCCTCCTCGGCGGCCCCGCACCCATCCTGCTCGCGGCCGTGCTGTGGGGCACGACCGGAACCGCCGCCTCCCTGGCACCCGCCGGCGCGCCCGCGGCGGCCATCGGCTCCGCAGGCCTCGCCCTCGGCGGCATCCTGCTGTTCCTGCTCTCCCGGGGCGCCCGTGCCCTGCCCGCCGCCTGCACCCGGGGCGAGCGGTGGCTGCTCGTCCTGGGCGCCCTGGCGGTGGCCGGATACCCGGTCACCTTCTACCCGGCGGTGGCACGGACCGGGGTGGCGGTCGCCACCGTGATCGCCCTCGGCAGCGCGCCGGTCTTCACCGGGCTGCTGGCCTGGCTCACCGGCCGGTCCCGCCCGACCGCGCGCTGGACCGCCGCCACCGCGGCCGCCGTGCTCGGCTGCGCCCTGCTGGTGCTCGGTCCCGGACTCACCGGCGCCGGCACGCCGATGGACCTGACCGGCGTGGCCCTCGCCGCCTGCGGCGGACTGTCGTACGCCGTCTACTCGCTGATCGGCGGCGCGCTGATCACCCGCGGGCACTCCTCCGACGCGGTGATGGGCGTGCTGTTCGGCGCGGCGGGGCTGCTGGTCCTGCCGTTCCTGGCGTCCGTGGACCTGCGGTGGATCACCACGGTGCGCGGCGCGGCGGTGGCGGGCTACCTGGCGCTGTTCACGGTCTGCCTGGCCTACCGCCTCTTCGGCCACGGACTGCGCCGTACGTCCGCCTCGGCGGCGACGTCGCTGACGCTGGCCGAGCCCGCGGTGGCCGCCGTCCTGGGCGTCACGGTCCTCGACGAACGACTGCCGGCCGCCTCCTGGGCGGGCCTGGCGGTCCTCGCCCTGTCCCTGACCCTGCTGGCCTTCCCTGCGGGCGGCCGGGCCGCCGCCAGGAAGAACCCCCAGTGAGGAGTTCGGCCACGAGCCCGGCGTGGAGGGCGCCGTTCTCCAGCGTGCAGACGACGTAGGCGTCGCATCCCCAAGTGGCATACAGGACAGGGCTGTTGAAGTAAAAACCGCGTGCTGAACCGCCGTCCCACGCCGTACGCTCCCCCTGATCAACTACGAAATCCGGGGGGAATGTTGATGCGCGCAAGCATGCGCCTGGCTCTGTTCGGCACCGGCGCGGCGCTGGTCGCCACCGCGATCGGCGGCACCGCCGCTCAGGCGGCGGACGGCGGCGCGGGGAACATCACGATCGACAAGGTCGTCGTCAACGGCGGCAAGCCGGTCGTGGTCGGCGCCACCAAGGCCGTGTCCTTCAAGGTCTCCGTGACCGCGTCGGACGACTCGGGCATCGCCGAGACCTCGTACATCAGCGCCTGGGGTCCGCATCCGAACTACGCGCAGATCTGGGACGACGAGATCACGTGCGTCACGGTGAGCGCCAGGACGTCGACCTGCACGGGCACGCTGACGTTCGACCCGCAGGCGTCGACCGGCTTCGTCGGCAACAGCGCGACGGGGACCTGGCGGCTCGCCACGCTGGTCTCGGCCCACGACTACGACTACATCCACCGCGACGCGGCCACCACGTTCAAGGTCCAGCGCGAGGCGCGGCTCACCGCGAACGCCTCGCCCGAGCCCGTCCGGAAGGGCAGGACGCTCACGGTCACCGGCAAGCTGTCCCGGGCCGACTGGGACACCAACACGTACCGCGGCTACGCCCGCCAGAAGGTCGTCCTTCAGTACCGCAAGAAGAATGCCGCCACCTACACCGACGTGAAGACGGTCACCGCGTCCTCGACGGGTTCCCTGAAGACCACGGTCACCGCGTCTGCGGACGGCTACTACCGCTACAGGTTCGCCGGCACAGCGACCACCGCGACGGTGACGTCCACCGGAGATTTCGTGGACGTCCGCTGACGACGCACCGACCGCGCCCACACCGACCGCCGGGCCAGGTGGCGGACGCAGCCAGGGGTTCGGTTCCCGCTCATGCCCTGCGCCAAGCGTTGAGCAGTTCTTCGGGGCCGTACCCCGCCTGGAGGCCGGAACAACCGATCCCACTGCGGGAAACCGCCACGAGCGGTACGGGCTCGTCGGTGATCGCCGCACGGTGCTTCTGCAGCGCTGCCAGGTCGTGGCTGTCGAACGGGGCGTTCTCCAGCCACTTGACCGAGCCGAGGAAGAGCAGCCGCTTGGCCACCGGCTCCCGGTCGGCGCCGACCAGGTCGATTTCGACATCGTTGCTGCGGGTCCAGTACCCCCCGATCGCCGGGGCGGCGGGCAGGACCCCGTCCGGCAGCAGGCGGGCGAGGGATTCCCGGACGAGGGGCTCGATCGCACGCCCCCGCCAACTCGTCCACTGCTCCTTGATCCGGCTCAGCGTGAGATCTCCTCGCATACGTTCGATCTCCGCCATGTGCGGATCCAGAAACGCGAGCCAGAACCGCAGGTAGGGGTCGGCGACCCGGTAGCGGCGTTCCTTCGACGGCCTCGGTGAGAGCGGCAGCTCGGCGGCCACGACCCGTTTCTCGGTCAGGACGTCAGTGGCTCGTGTGAGAGTGGTGTGGGCGATGCCGCCGGCCGCGCGGGCGATGTTGGTGAAGGTCCGCTCCCCGGAGCCGATGGCACGCAGGACTTCCCTGCTCATCGCCTGCGGTGGGAACTCTGCGGCCAGTGAGCGCTCGGCGGAGACCAGCAGAGCCGAGATCGGGTTGTCCAGCGAGTCGCGGAGGAACTCCCAGAGATCCGCTCCGGCCCGCCACTCGGCGCAGATCAGAGGCAGACCTCCTGTGATCAGGGCGGCGTCGAAGGCGACCGCCGGAGACACGCCGAGCATTTCGCCGATGTCGGCCGGGTTCAGGGGCCCCACGACCATTTCCCGGCCCCGCTGGTGGAAGGGGCGGTCGTAGCTGTCCAGCGCCTCCATCATCGACAGATCGGACCCGACCAGGAGGAGAAGCACCGGCTTGCGGCTGAGCAGCCGGTCCCATGCCCGCTGAAGCATGCCCTCGAAGGCGTCGATACGGTCCATGAGATACGGAACCTCGTCGATGACGACGACGCTGGGAGTGTCGTCGGGCAGGATCTCCGCGAGGAGTCTGAGCGCCGAGTTCCAGTGCTCCGGGGTCTCCTCCGAGAACAGTTCCCGCTCCGGCAGGGTGGATCTGGCGACGGCGTCCAGCAGCTCCGTCAGCTCGTCCTCTGCGGTGCCGCCCGCCGCGGTGAAGAAGAGGTACGGCGTCTCGCTCCGCCGGATGAGCTCCTCGACGAGGCTGGACTTGCCGACCCTGCGCCGTCCCCGCATGAGGATGCACTGCCCCGGTCTCGCCGACCCGACGGCACCGCGAACCGCCCGCAAGGCGTTGCCGAGCACGGTCAGCTCGCGTTCCCGTCCGATGAAACGACGCATTTGAGCCTCCCGATGGCGATAGTATCCCTAGCGATACTATCGCCGTCGATACCATCTTCCTTTCGCTGGGGCGCTGCTGAACGGGTCGGGTTCCGGCATGGTCGGCCGTGGCCTTGAGCAGCAGGTCGGCCAGCACGCGGAGGTCGGCGTCGGCGGACTCGCCCGCGGCGCGGTGGTGACGGTGCTTCGCGGCTGCGGCGCCCGACCTTCCTTCGTTCCTCGGTGTCCCGGCTGAGGGGGCCGTAGCACGCGGCGCTCAGTGAGGCGAGCGCCACTGTGAGTGGACTTCCGCTGATCAGGGCCGTCGGGGCGAGCTGTCGCAGGACGAGCTCGGACAGGCAGCGGGGACGGTCGGTTCGGCTGGGAGCGCGGGGTGGTGGCGGTCATCTGATCAAGATCTTCCGTCAGCACCAGGAAGCCCAGGAGCGGGAGCGGATCGTGGCCGGTGCCGACTGGGAGGGGAAGGGGTACTTCTTTGCCTCGCCGGTCGGCGGGCCGCTGAGCCCCAACACCGACTTCCGTGTCTGGAAGCGGCTTCTCCGGGACGCGGGCGTCCGTGACGGCCGTCTTCATGACGCTCGCCACACTGCCGCGACCGTGCTCCTGATCCTCGGTGTCCCTGACGTCGTGATCGACTCGATCATGGGATGGGAGCCTGGGGGAGCGGCTCGGATGCGCGCTCGGTACAAGCACCTCACCGGGCCGATGCTTTGGAAGGTCGCACAACAAGTCGGCGGAGTTCTTTGGAATCAGCCCACGGGTGACTGAGACGGGCGAAGCCGAAAGCCCCGACTCGCCATGGGTCGGGGCTTTCGACTGGCTAAGGGACAGACGGAGGGCTCGCAGGGTCGATATGCGCCCTGCGACTGTCAGCGGGTGACGGCCACGAGGACGGCCATCAGTGCCACCATCGTCGCAACGCCAGTCATCGCTACCTGGATCGGCGCCATCAGCGCGGGGCGGAAGCGCACCAGCGCAGCGAGCGCCGACGCAAGAACCAGCGTCAGAACGACGACCACCATCGCGAGCACGAGCATGATCAGGATCATCAAGAACAACCTTCGAGTAGGCGTGCGACCCGCACGTGAGAGGTGAAGCGCGCGCGCTCCATCCCTTCCGTGGGCTGCGGGGTCCCCGACAGCACGGTGAGAATCAGCGATGCGGGGGTTAGCGCCGCAACCCCTGCCTGAGCTGCGTCTTTGCCACTTCGGTCGTATTGATCCGTTGGGCCCTACACCCTCAGACAGTTAGGTGCGCAACTCCTGAGACGGTGTGCTCCCACACTCGAACGCAGCGCATCGGCGCATCGGCCGACCGTGCCCCAGCCGTGGTTGGTAGCCGGCGGTGCCATGGACCCTAGGTGCAGTGGATGAGCGACCAGCAAGCACGGGGAGCCCCTGGCCACGAGCCGGGTACGTGTTCCGGATGCAACCGAGACGGAAAGTGGGACGGGCAACGTCGAAGGGCCCCACCCTGAGGTGGGGCCCTTCGACGTATTGCCCGGTGAGAGCAATGGCGGAGGATACGAGATTCGAACTCGTGAGGGGTTGCCCCCAACACGCTTTCCAAGCGTGCGCCCTAGGCCTCTAGGCGAATCCTCCGCTCGGAACATTACATGACCGAGAGAGGTGCTCGCGAACTCGTTCCCGGCCGTCGGCATCGGGTACTGTTTGGGCAGCCCCTCACGCGGCGCTATCTGACTGAACTCCCCCAGGGCCGGAAGGCAGCAAGGGTAGGTCGGCTCTGGCGGGTGCGTGGGGGGCGCTTGCGTTGTGCGGGGCGGCATCCGGGGCCGGTTGTCGGTGGGCGCCTATAACCTCGTAGGCGTGTCGTCTCTCGCGCTGTACCGCCGCTATCGCCCGGAGTCGTTCGCCGAGGTCATCGGGCAGGAGCATGTCACCGACCCGCTGCAGCAGGCGCTGCGGAACAACCGGGTCAATCACGCGTACCTGTTCAGCGGTCCGCGCGGCTGCGGGAAGACGACCAGCGCGCGCATCCTGGCCCGCTGCCTGAACTGCGAGAAGGGCCCCACGCCGACCCCGTGCGGGGAGTGCGACTCCTGCCGCGACCTGGCGCGCAACGGCCCGGGCTCGATCGACGTCATCGAGATCGACGCCGCTTCGCACGGTGGTGTGGACGACGCCCGCGACCTGCGCGAGAAGGCCTTCTTCGGGCCCGCCCGCAGCCGCTACAAGATCTACATCATCGACGAGGCCCACATGGTCACGTCGGCCGGTTTCAACGCGCTCCTCAAGGTCGTCGAGGAGCCCCCGGAGCATCTGAAGTTCATCTTCGCCACCACCGAGCCCGAGAAGGTCATCGGGACCATCCGGTCGCGGACGCACCACTACCCCTTCCGGCTCGTGCCGCCCGGGACACTGCGGGACTACCTCGGCCAGGTGTGTCAGAAGGAGGCCATCCCCGTCGAGGACGGTGTGCTGCCGCTCGTCGTGCGCGCGGGCGCCGGTTCCGTGCGTGACTCGATGTCCGTCATGGACCAGCTGCTCGCGGGCGCGACCGAGGTCGGTGTGACGTACGCCATGGCCACCTCCCTCCTGGGTTATACGGACGGCTCCCTGCTTGACTCCGTCGTCGAGGCCTTCGCCACCGGTGACGGCGCCGCCGCCTTCGAGGTGGTGGACCGGATCATCGAGGGGGGCAACGACCCGCGGCGGTTCGTCGCCGACCTGCTGGAGCGGCTGCGCGACCTCGTCATCCTCGCCGCCGTCCCGGACGCCGCCGAGAAGGGGCTCTTCGACGCCCCCGCCGATGTCATCGAGCGGATGCAGGCCCAGGCCGGCGTATTCGGCGCCGCCGAGCTGAGCCGCGCCGCCGAC
Source organism: Streptomyces sp. NPDC005811 (assembly GCF_040630405.1). Taxonomy (NCBI): domain Bacteria; kingdom Bacillati; phylum Actinomycetota; class Actinomycetes; order Kitasatosporales; family Streptomycetaceae; genus Streptomyces; species Streptomyces sp. NPDC005811. Next base: position 1,252 of record NZ_JBEXXK010000060.1, on the reverse strand, counting down.
CTCGTCAACGAGGGCCTCACGGAGATGCGCGGCGCGACCTCGCCCCGCCTCCAGCTCGAGCTGATCTGCGCCCGCGTCCTGCTTCCCGCCGCCTACGGCGACGAGCGTTCGGTCATGGCCCGCCTCGACCGCATCGAGCGCGGCGTGAACTTCGCCGCCGGCGGCGGCGTCCAGGGCATGCCCGCCATGGGGTACGTCCCCGGGCCCGAGGCCCATGCCGGCCCGGCCGAGACCGGCGGCGCCCCCATCGCCCCGGGAGGCGGAGCGGCCGCCGCGCGGGCGGCGGTGCGGGGTGGCGCCGGAGGGGCGGTGGGTGCCGGTGCCGGTGCGGGTGGGGCGGCTGCCGCGGCCCCTTACGCCGGGCAGCCTCAGCCTCAGGCTCAGCCTCAGGCGCCGTTCCAGGGCCAGCCGCCTGCTCAGCCCCCGGCCCCGCCTTCCCCCGTGCCTCCGGCCGCCGCCTCCGCTCCGGCCCCGGCCGCAGCACCGCCCTCGGCGCCCCCCTCGCAGGCCCCCGCCGCCGAGGCCCCTCCCGCCCAGCCCCCCGCCGCTCCCGCCCCTGGTGCCTGGCCCACCGCCACCGCCGCCGGCAGTGGACGCCGTCCGGGCGGCTGGCCCACGGCCGCCCCCGCGGGCGGTGGAGCGGTCCGTCCCCCGGCGGCGTCCGCCCCTGCCGCGGCCCAGGCTCCCGTGGCCCCGGCCGGCTCCGGGGCCGCCCCGGCGGCGTACACACCCCCCGCCGGCGGTCTCGACCCCCGCACGCTCTGGCCCAACATCCTGGAGGCGGTCAAGAACCGCCGCCGCTTCACTTGGATCCTCCTCAGCCAGAACGCGCACATCGCCGGCTTCGACGGCACCACCCTCCAGCTCGGCTTCGTCAACGCCGGGGCCCGGGACAACTTCGCGAGCAGCGGCAGCGAGGAGGTGCTGCGCCAGGCGCTCGGCGAGCAGTTCAACGTCCAGTGGAAGATCGAGGCGGTCATCGACCCGTCCGGCGGGTCGGCCCCCGCGCCGACCGGCGGTTACGGCGGTGGCGGCACCGGCGGCGCGGGCGCACCCGGCGGGTACGGCAGCCCGGGCGGCTACGGCAGTCCCGGCGGCGGTTACGGCGGCGCCCCGTCCGCCCCCTCTCCGTCCCCGGCCGGACCGAGCCCCCAGGCCCCGTCCCCCTCGCCGTACCCGTCCCAGCCCGGCATTACGGTGGAGGTGGTGCAGCGCCGCGACGGAGGGTTCCGCTCGACCTGGGTGAAGGTGG
>NZ_JBEXXK010000059.1:0-73198 GCF_040630405.1 Streptomyces sp. NPDC005811 | reverse complement strand
ATCGTCGCGTCGGTGCTCGTGAAGCCGGTGCGCAGGAAGACCCGGCCGTGGTCGGGGTCGTCGAACTGCTGGTGCTCGGTGATGTCGCAGCCGTGCCGGACGAGGAAGCCCGTCACGGCGTTGACGATGCCCGGGCGCTCGGGGCAGCTCAGGGTCAGGACGAACCGGTTGCTCATGGCGGTCATGGCGGTCATTCCGTCCCTCCGGTGTACTCCGTCGCCGCGTCGACCAGCCACGCCGCCGCGTACGGGGCGAAGGAGGAACGGACCAGCAGCCACGCGCTGGTGGCGGCCTCGGCCCGGACGACCAGCGTGATCCCCGTCTGCGCGAGCAGGGTGGTGTGGCAGGACCCGACGGGGGACACCCGGGGGTCCAGGTCGATCGCGCAGCCCTGCGCCAGGATCTCGCGGGTGAGGCCGCCCCGCAGGGACAGCACCGTGCGCTGCGCGGAGACGTCGGTGACGGTGGCGAACTCCTCGCCGATCGCCGACCTCAGTCGCCCGATCAGCTCGTCACCGGTGTCGGCCGGCGCGACCAGCAGCCATTCGTCGGGGCCCAGCCACAGGGCCTTGACCTCGTCGGACATCGCGGCGCGCGAGGCGGACGGCAGCCGGAGGCCGAGCACCGACTCGACCGCCTTCGCCGCGGGGCTGTCCGCGGTCACCCGCAGGGTGAGCTGGGTGAGGTAGGGCAGCTCCCGGACCTGGAAGCCGTCGGGCAGCCGGCCGAAGGCCTCCTGCCAGTCGGCGAGCGGGCTGAAACGGGCGGGGGCGTCAACCGTCACGGCGGGTTCCCTCCTTGTCGTAGAGCACGGGGTCGGTCACGGTCACCGCGACGGTGCGGTCCTCCAGCGGGACGTAGAGGGTCTCGCCGACGCGCCGGGTGCCGCCGCGCAGCAGGGCGAGCGCGAAGGTGCGGCCCAGGGCGTCGCTGCGGTAGCTGGAGGTGACGTGCCCGAGCATGGGCACCGGCGGCGCCGGCACGGTCTCGGTCGCGATGATCTGCGCGCCCTCCGGCAGCAGGGTGCGTTCGTCGACGGGCAGCAGGCCCACCAGTTGCTTGCGGTCGGTGCGCCGGTTCTCGGCCCGGTCGAAGGACCGCCTGCCGACGAACTCCTCCTTCTTCTTGGACACCACCCAGGCCATGCCGAGGTCCTGCGGGGTGATCGTGCCGTCGGTGTCCTGCCCGATGATCGGGTACGCCTTCTCCGCGCGCAGCACGTGCATGGTCTCCGTGCCGTACGGCGTGATGCCGAAGGGGCCGCCCGCCGCGTACAGGGCCTCCCACACCGTGCGCGCGTACCAGGCGGGGACGTTGACCTCGTAGGCGAGTTCACCGGAGAAGCTGATCCGGGCCACCCGGGCGGGCACGTCCGCCACGACGGTGTCCTGCCAGGTCATGAACCCGAAGGCGTCGTTGCTCACGTCGAGGGTGGGCGCCACCAGGGCCAGGACGTCGCGCGAGCGCGGCCCGACCAGCGGGATCGTCGCCCAGTGCTCGGTGACGGAGGTGAGATGGACCCGCAGGTCGGGCCACTCCGTCTGGAGCCACTCCTCCATCCAGTCCAGCACCTTGGCGGCGTTGCCGGTGGTCGTCGTGACCAGGAACTCCTCCTCGGCCAGGCGCAGGACGGTGCCGTCGTCGAGCGCCATGCCGTCGACACCGCACATCACGCCGTAGCGGACCCGGCCGACCTTCAGCGAGCTCATCACGTTGGTGTAGAGCCGGTCCAGCAGCTCCCCGGAGTCCGGGCCCTGGACGCTGATCTTGCCGAGGGTGGAGCCGTCCATCATGCCGACGCCCGCACGGGTCGCCCGGCACTCCCGCAGCACGGCCTCCTCGATGGTCTCCCCGCCGACGGGGTAGTACCACGGCCGCTTCCACTGGCCGACGTTCTCGAAGAGCGCGCCGTGCTCGACGTGCCACCCGTGCAGGGACGTCACCCGGACCGGGTCGAACAGCTCGCCGCGGTTGCGTCCGGCGAACGCGGCGAACGCCACGGGCAACGTGGGCGGCCGGAGCCGGGGGGTGCCCAGCTCGGCGATGTCCACGCCCAGCGCCTCGGCGACGATCCCGGAGGTGAGGACGCCCGAGGTACGGCCCTGGTCGTGGGCGGTCCCGATGGTGGTGTACCGCTTGACGTGCTCCACCGACGTCAGACCCGCCCCGGTGGCCCGCAGGACGTCCGCGACGGTCCCGTCGCGCTGGAGGTCGACGAACTGGAGGGAGTCGTCCTGAGTGCTCGGCACCCGCCAGAGCACCGTGCCCGGTACGTCCGCGGGCTCGTCGGCGACGGCCGGCAGCTCGACCGGCGGGGTGGTCCTGCCGAGCGCCGACAGGGCCTGCCGGGCCGCCTCCGTGCCGTCCGCCAGAGCGCCGGCCAGACCGAGGACCCCGCTCGCGGCACCCGCCGTACGGACCGTCTGCAGGGCGGCCGCCGGAACGAAGGCGCCCAGCCCAGCGTCGTGGCGGAGCTGTCCCCGCGCCTGGCTGAACAGGGCCACCGCCGGGTTCCAGCCGCCCGAGACCAGCAGCAGGTCGCAGCCGAGGTGGGCGGAGCCGAGGCGTACGCCGTCGATGCGCTCGGTGCCGGTCGTCCCGGTCACCACCTGGCCGGCCCGGACCTCGATGCCACGCGCGGCACACGCCTCGCGCCAGTGGGCGGGCACGTCCTGCCGTGCGTCGATCACCGTGTGGACGCGGGCACCGGCGTCGGCGAGTTCGACCGCCGCGCGGTAGGCGCTGTCGTTCGTGGTGAACACGGCGATCTCGCGGCCGGGGAGGACGCCGAAGCGGTTGAGGTAGGTCCGGGCGGACCCGGCGAGCATGATGCCGGGGCGGTCGTTGTCGTCGAACGCGATCGGCCGCTCGTAGGCGCCGGTGGCGAACACGACCTGGCGGGCCCGGATGCGCCAGACGCGCTGACGGGAGACATGGGCGGGCGCGGCCGCGCCGAGGTGGTCGGTGCGCTTCTCCAGGGCGAGGACGAGACCGTCGTCGTAGGAGCCGATGGCGGTGGTCCGCCGGAGCAGCCGGACGTCGGGCAGCGCCGCGAGCTCGTCGGTGACGGCGGTGACCCAGGCGGCGGCGGGCGCGCCGTCCAGGAGTTCCCGGGTGCCGAGCAACGAGCCGCCGGGCGTGGGCAGTTCGTCGACGAGGACGACCCGGGCGCCGGCCCGTCCCGCGGTCAGGGCGGCGGACAGACCGGCCGGACCGGCGCCGACGACCAGCACGTCGCAGTGGGCGTGCACGGTGTCGTACCGGGCCGGGTCGGGCCGGCTGCTCAGCCGGCCCTGGCCGCTCAGACCCCGGGCGACGAGCCCGTCGTAGAGCTCCACGGTGGTGGCCGTGAGCATCGGCTCGGGGAAGGGGGCCTCGATCTGCACCAGCGCGTTGGGCTCCTCGACCCCGGCGGTCATGATGCCGCGGGGCCGCCCGTACGTGATGCTCGTGGCCACGTGGTGGACCCCGTTGGCCAGCAGCGCCGAGGCGAGGGTGTCGCCCGGGTGGCCGGTGTACGCGGATCCGTCGAAGGTGAACGACAGGGTCGTGCCGCGGTCCACGGAGCCGGAGCCGTCGATACGGAACGGGTTGCTCATGCGCCGGCCTCCTGACCGTCGGCGCCCGCGCGAGGGGCCGCGAGGAACTGGTGGGTGGCGGTGTCGCGCAGGGCGTTGAACCAGCGGCGGCATCCTGCGGCGTGCATCCACCGCTCCGCGAACGGGCCCTTGGGGTTGTCGCGGAAGAAGACGTACTGGGCCCACTGCTCGTCGTCGAGGTCGGCAGGCCTTGCGGGGTAGGGGACGTGCGCCTGTCCGCCGTAGTGGAACTCGGCTTCCTCGCGCGCGCCGCACCAGGGGCAGGCGATGAGTTGCATCGGTGTCTCCGGGAGGGGTGTCAGTGGGCGACGGCGGCCGCGCCGTGCTCGTCGACCAGCGCGCCGGTGACGAACCTGGACAGGGCGAAGGGCGCGTTGTACGGGTGGGGTTCGCCGGTGGCGATGGTGTGCGCGTAGCACCAGCCGACGCCCGGGGTGGCCTTGAACCCGCCCGTCCCCCAGCCGCAGTTGAGGTACAGGTCCTCGACCGGGGTGAGCCCGACGATGGGGGAGGCGTCCGGGGTGGTGTCGACGATGCCGGCCCAGGTGCGCAGCATGTGGGCGCGGGCGAACACCGGGAACAGCTCCAGGGCGGCCGCCATCTGGCGCTCGATGATGTGGAACGCGCCGCGCTGGCCGTAGCCGTTGTAGCTGTCGATGCCGGCGCCCATGACGAGCTCGCCCTTGTGCGCCTGGGAGACGTACACATGGACGGCGTTGGACATCACGACCGTCGGGTGCACCGGTTCCAGCAGCTCGGAGACGAGCGCCTGGAGCGGGTGGCTCTGCAACGGCAGCCGCAGGCCCACCATCTCGGCGAGCACGGAGGTGTGTCCCGCGCCGGCGAGCGCCACCTTGCCGGCGGCGATGTTCCCCCGCGTGGTCCGTACGCCCGTCACCCGGCCGTCCGTCACGTCGATGCCCGTGACCTCGCAGTTCTGGATCAGGTCGATGCCGTACGCGTCGGCCCGCCGCGCGAAGCCCCAGGCGACGTAGTCGTGCTTGGCGATGCCGGCGCGCGGCTGGTAGGTGGCGCCGAGCACCGGGTAGCGCACGTCCGGGTCGATGTTGACGATGGGGCAGACCTTGGCGACCTCGTCCGGCTCCAGCCACTCGGCGTCGATGCCGTTGAGCCGGTTGGCGTGGACCCGGCGCTTGCTGTCCCGGATGTCCTGGAGGGTGTGCGCGAGGTTCAGCACGCCGCGCTGGCTGAACAGGATGGGGTAGTCGAGGTCCTCCTCCAGCGTCTCCCACAGCTTCAGGGAGTGCTCGTAGATGCCGGAGCTCTCGTCCCACAGGTAGTTGGAGCGGATGATGGTGGTGTTGCGGGCCATGTTCCCGCCGGCCAGCCACCCCTTCTCCAGCACCGCGATGTTGGTGATCCCGTGGTTCCTGGCCAGGTAGTAGGCGGTGGCCAGACCGTGCCCGCCGCCACCGACGATCACCACGTCGTACGACCGCTTGGGGTCGGGGTTGCGCCAGAGGAAGTCCGGGTGGTCCGGAAGCGGCGTGCCGGTCATGCCGCGGCTCCGTTCAGCTCGGGGTACAGGGGGAACGCGGCGGCGAGCTTCGCCACCCGGCCGCGCAGCGACTCGGCCTGTTCGGCGGAGAGCTGCTCGGGCTTGAGGGTGTGGGCGATGATGTCGGCGACCTCGCGGAACTCCGCCTCGCCGAAGCCACGGGTGGCCAGGGCGGGGGTGCCGATCCGCAGCCCGGACGACACCATGGGCGGCCGCGGGTCGAAGGGGACGGCGTTGCGGTTGACGGTGATGCCGACCGCGTGCAGCCGGTCCTCGGCCTGGCGGCCGTCGAGGGGGCTGTGGCGCAGGTCGACCAGGACCAGATGGACCTCGGTGCCGCCGGTCAGCACCGTGATGCCGGCCTCGGCCACGTCGTCGGCCAGCAGCCGCCCGGCGAGGATCTTCGCGCCCTTCAGCGTGCGCTGCTGCCGCTCGCGGAAGGACTCGCTCGCGGCCATCCTGAACGCGACCGCCTTGGCGGCGATCACATGCTCCAGCGGGCCGCCCTGCTGACCGGGGAACACCGCCGAGTTGATCTTCTTGGCCAGCGCGGCCCGGCTCAGGATGACACCGCCCCGGGGACCGCCCAGGGTCTTGTGGGTGGTGGTCGTCACCACGTCCGCGTAGGGCACCGGGCTCGGGTGCAGTCCCGCGGCCACCAGACCGGCGAAGTGCGCCATGTCCACCATCAGATACGCGCCCACGCTGTCGGCGATCCGGCGGAACTCGGCGAAGTCCAGCTGCCGGGGGTAGGCCGACCAGCCGGCCACGATCAGCTTGGGGCGGTGGGCGAGGGCGAGCTGTTCGACCTCGTCCATGTCGACGCGCAGGTCGGACTCGCGCACGTGGTACGGGATGACGTCGTAGAGCTTGCCGGAGAAGTTCAGCCGCATGCCGTGGGTGAGATGGCCGCCGTGCGCCAGGTCCAGGCCGAGGATCGTGTCGCCGGGCTGGAGCAGGGCGGACATCGCGGCGGCGTTCGCCTGGGCGCCGGAGTGCGGCTGGACGTTCGCCGCCTCGGCGCCGAACAGGGCGGTGACCCGGTCGATCGCCAACTGCTCGATGGTGTCGACGTGTTCACAGCCGCCGTAATAGCGCTTCCCGGGGTAGCCCTCGGCGTACTTGTTGGTCAGGACCGAGCCCTGGGTCTGCATCACCGCGACCGGCGCGAAGTTCTCGCTCGCGATCATCTCCAGCGTCGACTGCTGGCGCTCGAGCTCCGCGTCGACCGCGGCGGCGACCTCGGGGTCGAACAGGGTCAGCGGCTGGGAGAAGCTCATGCGGTCCCCTTGGAGGACTAGGAGCGTACGAGAGCCGTACGACTGGTATATCAGTTGTAGGTGCAGTTCGGGTCGGCCGTCAAGGAGTCGGGCGCCTGACTGATATATCAATCGTGCTAGCGTGAGGGGATCCGGTCTCGGCGAGGAGGGCGCACATGTCGGTCGCGGTGGCGGAGGGCGGGCTCACCCTGGCCGAGCGGGCCTATCGGGCCCTGTGCGACCGCTTGGTGACGCTGCAGATCGCCCCCGGGACGCCCATCAACGACGAGCAGGTGGCGGCGGAGCTGGGCGTCGGACGCACACCGGTGCGTGAGGCGCTCAAGCGACTGGAGGCCGACCGGCTCGTGGTCTCCTACCCGCGACGCGGCACATTCGCCTCCGAGGTGCAGATCACCGACCTCGGCCACCTCACCGAGGTGCGGCTGCGGCTGGAGCCGCTGGCGGCCGACTGCGCCGCGCGCCGGGCCGGCGCGGCGGACCGGGCCGTACTGGGCGGACTCCTGGAGGAGCTGGACGCGGCCGCGGGGCGGGAGGTCGGCGAACTCCTCGCCCTGGACCTCCGGTTGCACCGGGCGCTGTACACCGCGACGGCGAACCCCTTCCTCCAGGACACCCTCGTGCGCTACGACAACCTGGCCACGCGGATCTGGTGCCTGTTCCTCGACCGCCTCCCCGGGCTGGCCGGCCATGTGGGCGAGCACGGCCCGCTCGTGCGCGCGGTCCTGGCGGGGGACGGGGACCGCGCGGCGGCGCTGGCCGCCGAGCACGTGGAGCATTTCGAGACGGCGATCCGTTCTCTGCTCTGAGCTTCCCGGGAGCCGGGGGTGACCTGCTCGGGCGTGCGGCCGGACTGCTCGGGCGGGCCGGTGAGGCAAGGTGCCGACCGTCAGGCGGTCCGCTCCAGGCGGAGCCGCCTCATGGTCGACGACGACTTGGGCCTGCGGGAGCACCGGACGCTACCCTGCCCGATCCGCCTCCTCCGTCTGGCGGATCGGGCAGGTGAGGGGGAGGACGCGTTCTGTGAGGTGTCCTGTGAGGTGGGTGTCGGTGAGGGTGGCCTCGGTGAGCCAGGCCGCTGCCGTGAGCTGGTCCAGCAGCTGCCGCAACGCGCCGGGATCCACCGGGATCGCGGTGGTGAGGGTCCCCAGGGCGATGCCCCGGTCGTCGGTGCCGAGGCGGCCCGAGCCGTCGGTGTGGGTGGCCAGGGTCAGGGCGAGCAGGCGGGTGCCGGCGGTGGCCCCGGCCTTGCGGAGCTTCTTGTCCGAGACGATCTTCTGGGCCCAGCCGCTGAGCCGGGGCCGGGTCTTCCTGCCGAACGCGAACGGCCCGGAGCCGTCCTCGTGCAGCGCCAGGGAGGGGACGGTGACGGCGATGGGGCTCTCCGGCCGGGCGGCGAGCAGTTCCTCGGCGGTGCCGGGGACGACCAGCCATCCGCAGTCGATCAGCTCCTCGACCAGGTCCGGCGGTTCCGTCAGACCCAGCGCGGTGATGTCCTGGCCGACGACATTGCCGGTCCCGCCGTGCGCGGTGCGCAGGGTCAGCATCAGGACGAGCAGCCGGGCGTCCGGTCCCGGCAGCGGGCTGTGCTCGGCCACGTACGTGAGGACGGAACGTACGTGTTCCCACTGCGCGGGCACGTTCAGCACACGGCTGACGGCCGGTCCGTCGGCGTCCGCGCCCAGACCGGTGCGCTGGAGGTGCTGGGAGCGGGCCGCGGCGGCGGCCTGCTCGGCGCGCTGCGCCTCCCGCCGCAGCGTGGTGTCACCGGTGACCTCGGCCCAGGTGGTGAACGCGCGCGCCTTGCGCTCATGGAGGTCGGCGAGCAGCGCCAGATCGGGTTCGGGCTGCTTCTGGTACGCGCGGAACTGGTCGCCGAGTGCGGTGAGTTCGTCCCTCAGGGGCGTGGGCCGCAGCTCGTGCGGGACGATCCGCTGGGCGATCCTCCCGTGCGGACGGGGGTGCGGCGCGGGTGAGGAGCGGGGCGCGGGCACGCCGCGCGGGCCGGCCGAGGGTGGCGTGGTGTCGGAGAACCGTGGCGCTCCGGCCGGGGCGGTCGACGGGCGGTCGCCGGCCGGTCCGGAGGGGACCGGGGTGGTGGTGACGACCTTCGCGCCGGGCGTCGCGGCCGCGCAGCGGGCACAGCACTCCATCGCCTGCCACCAGCGGCCCTGCCGGTCGCCGACCACGGCCAGGACGACCGCTCCGCCGCACCGCCAGGGCTGGCCGCCCGGCTGCCGGTCGGCGGGCGAGAGATGCGTACGGCAGCTCTCGGCCCGGCACGCGCAGTACGCCCCGGCCCGGGGCTCCGCGACCGCCCGCAGATGGGACTTGAGGTGTTCGACCGCGGCCGCGCGGCCGGCGGCCGCGGACGGCAGTCGCTGCTCGGCACAGGCGGGGCGGCTGCACGAGACGCGCACCGCCGTGCTGCCACGGCCGGCCGGGTCCAGCCGCACCGTCCACCGGCGCCCCAGTACCCGCTCGTCCGGCTCGCTAGCCGTGGCCTCCGTCATCCTCGCCCGCTTCCTTTCCCTCGCGCCGTTCCTTCACGGTCCGTGTCCGCCCCACCGCACAGAGCGAGGCGTGACAGCGGGCCTACCGTACGCGGCAGACGACACCGTGACCTGAGAACTCGCCGGAGGTGCGGAGGTTGCGGGTCGGGGAGGGGTGAACTCCAGTTCGATACGAGGGGGCATGCGGCGAAGGGGCAGGGGCCGCTTGCGCGGCGCACTCGCGTTCTCCCGCAGCATGTCGTCGATCCACGGCTTGGCCGGATCGAGGGCCGTGGCCCGTGGCACCGGCTTCGTCCGGCGATGCGCCCCGTACTCCTCCGCCTTCTCCGCCCGCGACAAACCCACCCAGCCTCCCGACACGACCGTGATCAAGCAACACGGCCTCCGACATGACCGTGTCGGAGACCGGATTCACGCCAAGAAGTCCTCGATCAGCTCGGCCGGGTTGGCGGCCGTGGTGGCCTCTTCCTCCCAGCCTGGGCAGTCCATGTCGAACACGACCACGGGCAGGGGACGGCCGAAGATCCTCTCGATGGTGCCGCTCGCGTGGAGGTGACGGGCGAGGTCGATCACGGCGTCGCGGAAGTGGAGTTCGAGGAGGCCGGACTTGGCGCGAAGGCGATCGTCCTCCACCATCCGGGCAAGATCGAACTCGCCGTCGTACCAGATGCCGAGGGTCCTGGCCTCCTCCTCGTGGAGCGGGGCTCCGACCGGGTCCTCAGGGATGTTGCCGAGCTTGTCAAAGCCCTCGAGGATCCAGAAGGCGTAGTTCCAGCGCACCTCCCGGCGATCGGAATCCCGGAGCATCTGCTCCTCGTACCGGCTCTCCGTGTTGTAGCCGATGTCCACGCACGGGTGGCGGTTGTCGGCATCGATGCGCCAGATGTTGAAGGCCAGGACGTATGTCTCACGCTTCATCTGGTCGGGGATGCGCTCCAGGATGCCGGCGGCGGCCTGCCGCAGATGCGTCTGGAAAGTCTTCCGTGCTGTCACAACGACAGCGTCTCACTCACCACCCGAAGGCCCCGCCGCCAGTGGGACCGGTCGAGACGGTGGGTGAGTGGGATGAGTCCGGCGGGTGCGGGGTGGCGGGCGTGGTCGTCGGCGCGGAGGGCGGCGAGGGGCACGGGCCGGGGTGTGAGTAGCAGCGGTAGTGGGCGAGTTCGCCGGTGGTGCGGTTGCGGCGGATCAGCAGGTGACGGCTGCCGGCGGCGGGGTCGGGCAGGTCGATGGCGGCCCAGTCGTGGAAGCGGTGTCCCTTGGCTCCCGCTGCGGCGGACAGCTTCTGCCAGGCTCGCTTGGGCAGCCTACTGGCCAGGGCATCCGCACGGAACTTCCCGGCATGGGTGGTGACTTCGGCCAGCAGGCGACGGCCGGCACGTAGCCTGTCCAGGAGTGCGGGACGTACAGTTCCCGGTCCACTGTCGCGTGCCCGCGACGGCGGGCGTAGACCAGGTGGACGGCGACCTGGCATTTTCGATCCTGCCCGCGGTGCCGGTGTACGGGCGCCGGACGCCGACGGTCCTCCTGCCGGCGGGCAGGGTCTACGCTGTGACCTGCGGCCACCGCATGATCCTCAGACTTCACACCCCGATGATCAACGGGCCGCCCCGCCTGCCGTCCCGTGTCAGGAGGACATGTGCAACGTGGCGAAGTCTGGTGGGTCGAGTTCGACGAGCGGCGGCTGGTCGTACTGCTGTCGGGAGACGACGCGTCCGGGATCCGGGTGATGCAGGTCGTCGCTCCGGCGGGCGTCGACATCAGCGGCCTGGGCATCGAGGTGGCCGTGGGTGCCGTGGAAGGACTGCCCTTCGAAGGCGTGCTGCGGTTCGGTTTCCCGCGTCCGGGCTCTCCCCCTTGTACGTGGCTGACCACGGTGTCCCGGGACGACCTGATCGAGCGGGCGGGCGTCCTGTCCTCCGTGAAGCTCAGCGAGATCGAGGACGCCCTCCGTCTCGCTGGACAGAAGAAGGAATGGACCCCGGCGACGACCGCGAAGCTCAGCGCGATGAGGGACGCCCTCCGTCGCGGTGGCCTCGGGTAGACGGAGAAGGGACGGAGGCCCCCGATGGCGTGGTCGGTCTCGCCCATCCAAAGTCACGTTCCGTCCGTAGACGCGCGGCCGGCCAACGGGACTGCGGAGAATCAGGGATAACACGGGCGAACAGGTCGCGGCCTCGAGCTGTTGCCGCCCTGCCGAAGTTTCGTCGTTGAAGGCCTTAGTTGAGCGCTGCTAGACCCGGCCACCAATTAGGGCGCTCGCTGATCAGGGATCGCATGACAGCGCTGTTTTCAAGGATGAATTTGCAGTAGTCGCTCCAACCTTCATGCGATACCGTTCCCGGAATTCGGCTCGTGACATTCAGGCCGTCTGTAAGCATGTCGGCGAATACTTCCGCAAGCAGGAGGACTTGTTCGCGCTCTTCCCCGGCGTCCGGGCAAGGCTTGTTGTCGTAGAAATACGCTCTCATGCCAGGGCGTTCCATCATCTTGAAGTAGATGTCACGCAGACTCTGCAACGTGTGGTCCAGGCCGTGAGTCGCGTTCAGCGTGTTGGAAGCCCGAACCTGTTCCGAGACGTCCCTGGTCTGTTTCGCCAGGAGCAGCAAGGAAAAGATCAACCCCAAAAGACCGCCAATCGCCGTGACCGTTGCCAGCACGCTGCCCCCAGTACATCGACCCTGAACTCCAGCATGCCGTAACGGATGGCATTAGTCACCACATCGCGGCGAGTACGGCCCCCCCGCAGATCGGTGCGGAGATCAGCCCCTGAAGACCCACCCAAGCTGAGTGCTTCCGCCGCTGTCCGCATACACGCAGTCAGAGAAGGTCTCGCCAGAAGGGAACCGTGGCTTGCGGGTTCCAGCTCTCCTCCGCCTCACTTCGCGCCTCGTCGAACTCCTGGTGCATGTAGTCGACCAGGTCCAGGCCACCGGAAGGCCGGCCGCCAGGAACGATCGGTGATCGTCCGCGAACTCGAAGCCGTACTCTCGCTCGATGCGCACGAACTCGGCGTCCGTCAGAGCACCGCCGCCCGCTAGCGCCCAGCGCAGTTCACCGTCACCCGAGTTGCATGCAGCCCGTCTCGGAGACCATCCGTCCATGGATGCGGGTGAACGGCCCAGAGCATGCCCGCCGCCCCACCAGCAAAGTTGGAGAATGAGGCCGACGCGGCCGTGAGAGCGTACGACCCGCCCAGGAGTCGCGGGGGAACGTCCGCTGGTGGAGACGCCGCCGCAAGGCTCGATCGGGCCCCGTCACGGGGAGCCGTCGGCCTCCGACGGGGTCGGGCGCCACTCCTCCTCCGGGTCCAGGGACAGCTCGGGGTGGTCGCGTTTGAAGGCCTCCGCCTGTTCCTCGATCCGCGGCAGGGCGTGGTCGGGGGCGCCGAATCCGCGGAACAGCGTCGTGCAGTACTCGCGGGCCAGGAACGCCGCGTCCCACTGCCCGTCCGGATTCACCCACTGATAGGTGTGGTTGTGGAGGTTGAGGAACTGCAGGGTGCCCAGACGGGGTTCCATCGTGCGGAAGGTGTGCTGCTCCATGGCCTCCGCGAGCAGCGCGGAGATCAGCTGCTCGAAGTCCGAACGCTGCTCCAGCAGGGTCTTCAGTTCCGCGCCGCTCAGCGAGCGGTAGTCGTGCTCGTAGACCCAGATGTGGTCCAGCCGGCGGAAGATGATGGTCAGCAGCGACTCGGACAGCAGCCGCAGCCGCAGCAGCGGGGTCGCCTCGAGGTCCGCGATCTGCCGGGCGCGGGACAGCAGCGGTCCCATCACCCGGGACTGGATCTCGACGAGGAGGTTCTCCTTCGAGCCGATGTAGTAGTACAGCGCGCCCTTGGCGAGCCCCACCGCCCGGCCCAGGTCGTTGATCGACGTCGCCGCGTATCCCTGCCGGGCGAACAGCGCTGCCGCGACGTCGATGATCTTCTGGCGCCTGATCTCGAAGCCCGGTCCATGGCCCGGCGGACGTGGCATGGGTTCCCTCCCGCTCGACGTGACGACGTACTGAATTAAAGCCGACTCCGGGGGTGCCGATCGCCGTGGGCCGCGCCTCAATGTACCGTTCGGTCCGGCAAACCGGGGAGGCAGGCCCGGAGCCGCCGACCGCGAGACACTCGTGTGGTGAGGGTGTCCCCAGTGAGGAGTGGCGCATGACCACGGTAGGTATTGCCACCGGAGCCGCCGGCGGGGTCGGGGAGGCCTGCGCGCGGCGCCTCGCCGACCGGGTGGACGTGCTGCTGCTCGCCGACCGGGACGAGGCGGCCGCGGCCCAGGTCGCCAAGGACCTGTCCGGGTACGGCACGAGGGCGGCCGTCGAGCCGTTCGGCATGGATGTCACCGACCCCGGGGACCTCGCCCGGCTGGCCCGCCGGGTGGGCGAGGCCGGCGCGCTGCGGGCGGTCGCGCACGCCGAGAGCGTCGCCCCGGAGGAGGGCGACTGGCGCCGGATCATCGAGGTCGACCTGGTCGGCACGGTGCTGCTCGCCGAGGCGCTGCGCCCCCTGGCCGGCGCCGGGTCGGCCTTCGTGTACTGCGCCTCGGTGTCCCCGCTGATCGCCCACGTCGAACCCGATCCGACGGTCGCGGCCGTCCTGGACGAGCCGGGGGACGAGGGGTTCCTCGACCGGATCCGCGACGCCATCGGCCCCGCCGTCGAGGATCCCGCGTGGGCCTACCCGTGGGCGACGTACGGCGTGCAGCGCTTCGCCCGCGCCGAGGCGGTGCGGCTCGGCCCGGTGGGCGCCCGCGTGTGCTCGGTGTCGCCCGGCGCGATCGACACCCCGCAGACCCGGCGGGAGGCGGAGCGGCACGAGGAGGTACGTCACCTCATCCGGACCACCCCGCTGGGCCGGACCGGGCGGTACGACGAGGTGGCCGCCGTCGCCGCGTTCCTGCTGTCGGACGAGGCGAGTTTCGTCAGCGGGGTCGATGTCGTCGTCGACGGCGGTCTGTGCGCCGCCCTCGGCGACGAGTGACCTGAGCGCCTGTGTCATATCCCCGGCCGGGCGCGCGGCGCCGTGCGGCGGTGCGGGACCGGCCGCCCGCTGCCTGCCCCGGGGAGGGGCAGGCGGCGTCGGACCGGTCCCGCACGGTGGTCGTCGAGAAGATGTGGTCACACCGCCGTTCCGGCCGGGACCGTCTTGTCGGGCCGCTCGCCCCGGGGGATCAGCGCGACGAGCAGCGTGCCCACGGCGCAGCAGCCGACGACCAGCCAGAGCCCGTTGGTGAAGCCGGTGTCGAGATAGAACTGGGTGCCGTGCAGGATCGCGCCGTGCTGGGCCATCACCACGAAGGCGAGCTGCGAGACGATGATCTGGGCGACGCCCTGGCCGAGGGTCTGGGCCCCGTTGGCGAGGGCCTGCTCCTCCGGGGTGACCACCTCGATGATCATGATGGGGACGACGGCGACGACCATGCCGGTGCCCAGTCCCGCGATCAGCCCCATGCCGATGATCTGCGGGGCGTCGTGGTGGAGCTGGGTGCCGATGCCGTAGCCGAGGACGGTCAGCGCGGAGCCGGCGCCCAGCAGGATCCTGCCGTCCACACGGCGGGCGAGGAAGCCGGTGCCGACGGCCGCCACGATGATCATGGCGCTGATCGGGCTGGTGACCAGCGCGTTGTGGGTGCCGGACCAGCCGAGGCCCTCGGAGACCTGCGGGATGGCGGGCATCAGCACCAGCATCTGGATGACCACGCCGACGGCGCTCAGTGAGCCGGCGGCGACGGAGGTGGCCAGCAGGACCGTCCACACCGGGCGGCGGCGGGTCATGGTCGGCGGGAACAGGGGTTCGGCGACCCGGCGCTCGACGAGCACGAACGCCACCAGCGCCGCGAACGCACCGGCGACGAAGGCGGCGAACCTGCCGCTGCCCCAGCCCCAGTGCGCACCCTGGCCGACCGCGTAGACGCCCGCGGTGATCCCTCCGCCGAGGAGGAGTCCGCCGATCCAGTCCATCCGGCCGCCCGCCGCACGGACCGTGCTCTCCGGCACGAAGGCGGCGACCAGGACGAAACTCATGGCCGTGCTGAGGGCCATGAACCAGAGCACGCCCCGGAAACCGTGGTGGTCCAGCAGCCAGCCCGACAGGAACGGCCCGCCGAAGGCGACCAGTCCGACGCCGCCGGCGAGGACACCGCTCGCGAGCCCGACCCAGCGGCGCGGGAAGATGTCACGGGTGAGCGAGTAGACGAGTGGTGCGGTGGCGGCGTAGACGCCCGCGATGCCCCGCCCGATCAGCAGGGTGCGGTAGTCGGTGGCGAGGGCGGCGACCAGGTCGCCGACGAAGCCCAGCCCGACGGCGACCAGCAGGACGCGCTTCTTGCCGAGGAGGGTCGCGGCCTTGACCGCGAACGGCAGCACGAACGTGCCGGTCAGCAGGGTCATCAGGGTGAACCACGCGATCTCGGTGGTCCGGAAGTGGATCGCGACCTCGGCCTGCGCGACACCGGACAGCGCGGCGACGAGCGAGACCAGCTGGACGGTCCACAGCAGGGCGATGACGACGAGGACGTGACGCGTGGTGGACAGGGATCTCTCGGGGGCTTGCGATGCTACGGCTTCTGTCGGGGACATGGGCGGCCTTCCGTGGGAGAGCGGGAGAGCGGGAGGGAGTGGGGGTTCCGCGAAAGATAGACCTAGCGGTCGGTACAATCAA
The DNA here is from genome assembly GCF_040630405.1 of Streptomyces sp. NPDC005811. Classification (NCBI taxonomy): domain Bacteria; kingdom Bacillati; phylum Actinomycetota; class Actinomycetes; order Kitasatosporales; family Streptomycetaceae; genus Streptomyces; species Streptomyces sp. NPDC005811. Next base: position 57,632 of record NZ_JBEXXK010000059.1, on the reverse strand, counting down.
TAAGTCGCGCAGATCTCCCGCAGATCTCACGCGCGCGGATCCCGCGCGGCCTCACGCCCGAAGCGCCGCTCACCAGGCCGTCCAGCCGCCGTCCACCGTGAGGGTCGTGCCGGTGACGAAGCGGGAGGCGTCCGAGGCGAGGAAGACCGCGGCGCCGCCCAGCTCGTCCGCGTCGCCGACCCGGCCGAGCGGGGTGCCGCGCACGATGCGCTCGCCCCAGCGGCTGTCGAGCAGCCCGGAGCTGAGGTCGGTGCGGAAGTAGCCGGGGGCCAGGTTGTTGACGCGGACGCCACGGTCGGCCCACTCCACGGCGAGCGCCCGGGTCAGGGCCTCCACGGCGCCCTTGCTGGCGGCGTACGGCGCGATCCGCTCGAAGCCGGTGCGCGCGTGCACCGAGGAGACGTTGACGATCGAGCCGGAGCGCTGCTCCAGCATGACCTTTCCGGCCTCGCGGCAGCAGAAGAAGGTGCCCTGGAGATTGACGTCCAGCACCTGGCGCCAGTCGTCGTCGCCGAGGTGCTCGCTGCGGGTGAAGTGCGGGCTGATCCCGGCGCAGTTGACGACGGCGTCCAGCCGTCCCGACCATGCTGCGGCCCGCTCGACGAGTGTGCGGACGGCGTCCGGGTCGGCGACCGTGCCGGGCAGCACGAGCACATCGCCGCCGTGCGCGGCGAGTTCGGCCTCCAGGCTCTCCAGGTCGGCGGCCGTGCGGGCGGTGACCGCCACGTTCGCCCCGGCCTGGGAGAGGGCGACGGCGACGGCCCGGCCGAGGCCCTTGCCGGCGCCGGTCACCCAGGCGGTCCTTCCGTCGAGGCGCAGGTCGGTGGTGACGTCGGCCATGGCTCAGTCCTTCGGGGGGAGGTCGCGCAGGGTCCGCTTGAGGACCTTGCCGGAGGGGGTGCGGGGGAGTTCGCCGACGACCTCGAAGCGCGCGGGCACCTTGAACTTGGCGAGGCGGGCCGCGCAGAAGGCGCGCAGGTCGTCCGGCGCGGCGCTCTCGCCGGTGCGGAACACGACGAAGGCGCGGGGCACCTCGCCCCAGCGGGGGTGGGGCAGGCCGACGACGGCCGCCTCCAGCACGGCGGGGTGTTCGTACAGCACCCGCTCCACCTCGGGGGTGGCGATGTTCTCGCCGCCGGAGACGATCATGTCCTTCTTACGGTCGTCGATGTAGAGGTAGCCGTCGTCGTCGAGGTGCCCGATGTCGCCGGTGTGGAACCAGCCGTCCCGCAGGGCGGCGGCGGTGGCCTGCTCGTCGCGCCAGTAGCCGGAGAAGACCTTCGGCCCGCGCAGCGTGATCTCGCCGAGCTCGCCGGCCGGGACCTCGCGGCCGCTGTCGTCCACGATCCGCACGCGGGTGAACGGGACCGGACGCCCGACCGAGCCCAGCTTGGTGAGGGCGTGCTCGCGGTCGAGGAAGGTGTCGCCCGAGACGGTCTCGGTGAGTCCGTAGGCGTCGGCGAACCAGGCGTGGGGGAAGGCGTGCATGATCCGCCGCAGCACCGGCTCCGGGGTCTTCTCGCCGCCGCCGAGGACGAACCGCACCGAGGAGGTGTCGTACGCCTCCCGGTCCGGGACCTCCAGCACCGCGTTGACCATGGCGGGCGCGAGCCAGACGTTGGTCACCCGGTGCTCCTGGATCGCCGCGAGCGCGCCGGCCGCGTCGAATCTGCGCTGGAGGACGACGCTTCCGCCCGCGTGCAGGACCGCGAGGGCCGGCATGTCGAGGCCGCCCACGTGGTAGAGCGGGCCGCAGACCAGCGTGGTGTCCGCCGAGGTCAGGCCGAAGTGGACGAGGTGGGCGAGGTTCTTCGCCTGGAGGTTGCCGTAGCTGATGCAGACGCCCTTGGGGCGTGAGGTCGTGCCGGAGGTGTACATCAGCCGCTGGAGATCACCCGGCTCGACCTCCACGGGCTCGACCCGGGCCTCCGGATGCCGGGCGAGCAGCTCCTCGTACCCGGTCCACGGGTCCTGCGCCGCGCCGTCCACCAGGATGCGGCGCTCCGGGCCGGCCGGGCCCGCCGCGATCCGGTCCACGGCCCGCAGGAACTCGGGTTCGGTCACCACGGCCTTCACCCGCGCATGGCCGAGGATGTAGGCCCATTCCTCCTCCGACAACCGGTAGTTCAAGGGCAGGAACACCGCACCGATCCGGTTGACGGCATACACCAGTTCCAGGAACTCCGGCCGGTTGTGGAGCAGCAGTCCGACGACGTCCCCGCGTCGGACGCCCAGCTCCGTCAGGCCCGCTGCCAGCCCGTTCACCCGTCGATGCAGGTCACGGACGGTCAGCCGGCGGTCCTCCTGCACGATCGCGACGGCGTCCGGCCGCTGGCGGAAGTGGTAATCGAGGATGCTCGAGAAATTGTGCACGGCGACTCTCTCGGCTCGGTGGTCGGGAATGTCCCGACCGGTCGGTTGCCCGCTCCCAAGATTTAGTGTACCTCTTGGTCTATAAAACTTGACCGCACTTTACGACGCCGCGTACGCGTCGACAACCGTTCCCGGCCTCCGGGATTCACCGCACCGGGACAGGAGAGCCTCGTGCCACGCATCCGCAGGGAAGGCGAGGGGGCAGTGGTCACGCTGCGTCTGCTCCATCCGCCGATGAACGCGTTCGACTCCCGGCAGCGCGAGGAACTCGGCGCCGCCGTGCGCGCACTCGCCGACGACCGGGACGTCCGGGCCGTCGTCCTGTACGGCGGCGAACGGCTGTTCGCGGCGGGCGCGGACATCAAGGCACTGGCCGCCCTGTCGCCCGCGGAGGTACGCGGCTGGAACCGGGCGCTCCAGCGCACGTTCGACGAGGTGGCGCGGCTGCCCGTGCCGGTCGTCGCGGCGATCACCGGCCACGCGCTCGGCGGCGGGCTGGAGCTGGCCCTCGCGGCGGACTACCGGGTGGCCGCCGCCGACGCCCGGCTCGGCCAGCCCGAGGTCCGCCTCGGGATCATGCCGGGCTCCGGCGGCACCCAGCGGCTCACCCGGCTCATCGGCCCCGCGCGCGCGAAGAACCTGCTGATGACCGGCCGCACCGTCGGCGCGGACGAGGCGCTGCGCCTCGGCCTCGTGGACGAGGTCGTACCGGCGGGCGAGGTGTACGGGACGGCCCTGACGTACGCCCGCCGGCTCGCCGAGGGCCCCGCGGCGGCCCTGGAGGCGATCAAGGAAGCGGTGGACCACGGCGCCGACGCCGCCCTCTCCACCGGCCTGGCGCTCGAACGCTCCCTGTTCACCGGGGTGTTCGGCACGGACGACGCCGCCGACGGGCTCCGCGCCTTCCTCGACCGGGGTGCGCGGCGCGACGGCCCGCCCGGCGACGGGGACGACACGAAGGGACGGACGACGTGAAGGCACTGCGTTGGCACGGCGCACGCGATCTGCGGCTCGACGAGGTCCCGGAGCCACCGGAACCGGGGCCGCACGAGGCGGTCGTCGAGGTCTCCTGGTGCGGGGTGTGCGGCACCGACCTGCACGAGTACCGGGAAGGCCCGCACATGATCCGGGAGAGCCCGCACCCGCTCACCGGGGCCCGCCCGCCGCTCGCCCTCGGCCATGAACTCAGCGGCACGGTGGTCGCGTTGGGCGCACCGGTGGCGGGCGTCGAGGTGGGCGACCGGGTCACCGCGGACCCGGTCTGGCGCTGCGGGACCTGCTTCTGGTGCGTGCGCGGCGACTACCACATCTGCCCGCGGAGCGGCTCGGTGGGACTGGCCTCCCCCGGCGCGTTCGCCGAGCGGGTCACCGTGCCGATCGCCGGACTGACCCGGCTGCCGGACCAGGTCACGGACGAGATGGCCGCGCTCGCCGAACCGCTCGCCGTCGGCCTGCACGCCGTCACCCGCGCCGGGGTGGGCCCCGGCGACCACGTCCTGGTCGTCGGCGGCGGCCCCATCGGCTTCGCCGTCGTCCTGGCCGCCCGACTGGCGGGCGCCGCCGGCCTGTACGTGAGCGAACCGCTGAAGGAACGCCGGGAGCGGCTGCTGGAGATCGGTGTCACCGAGGCCTTCGACCCGCGCGAGACGGACGTACGCCGCGAGGTGTTCGTCCGGACCGGGCGCGTCGGCCCGGACGCCGTCATCGACGCCACCGGTGTGCCCGCGCTCGCCCGGGACGCCGTGGCCACCGTCCGGCGCGGCGGCCGGGTCGTGCTGGCCGGCGTCGGACACGGCGACGTCTCCTTCGACCTCGGCCAACTGGTCTTCTACGAACGGACCGTGCTCGGCACGCTCGGCTACCGGCACGACATCCCCCGGGTCGTCGATCTGATGAGCACCGGGCGCCTGGACGCCTCCCCCCTGCTCACCGGGCGGTTCGCGCTGTCCGACGGGGTGGAGGTCTTCGCCGACCTGGCCGGCCGCACGGGCGGCGGGCTCAAGGTTCTGCTGACCCCGAAGGGACTGTGACCATGGATTTCGACCTGCCCGAGGAGACGCGGGCGCTCCAGGAGATGGTGCGCGACTTCGCGGCCCGCGAGATCACCCCGCACGCCGCCGCGTGGTCGGAGAACGAGGAGTTCCCGACCCATGTCTTCACCAAGCTCGGCGAACTCGGCCTGATGGGCATGCTCGTGCCCGAGGAGTACGACGGCGCGGGCGCCGACACCGTGACGTACGTGGCGGTGATGGAGGAACTCGGCGCCGCCGACCAGTCGGTGGCCTCCTCCTGGAACGCGCACTCCACCATCGCCACCCTGCCCCTGCTGGCCTACGGCACCGAGGAGCAGAAGCGGCGCTGGCTGGCCCCGCTGGCCCGGGGCGAGGCCATCGGCGCGTTCGGCCTGACCGAGCCCGGGGCCGGCTCCGACGCGGCCGGCATCACCACCACGGCCCGCCGCGCCGACGGCGGCTGGCTGATCAACGGCACCAAGATGTTCATCACCAACGCCGGCACCGACATCAGCCAGGGCGTCACCGTGCTCGCCGTGACCGGCCGCGACGACGACGGCCGCAAGCGGTACGCCACCTTCTACGTCCCGACCGACACCCCCGGCTACACCTGCGGACGCAAGCTGAAGAAGCTCGGCTGGCACGCCATGGACACCCGGGAGCTGGTCTTCACCGACTGCTTCGTCCCCGACGGCCATCTGATCGGCGAGGAGGGCGGCGGGCTGCGGCAGTTCCTGTCCGTGCTCGACAAGGGCCGGATCAGCGTCGCCGCGCTGAGCCTGTCCCTGGCGAAGGCGGCCCTCGCCCTCGCCGTGCAGCACGCCACCGAACGCGAGCAGTTCGGCCGGCCGCTGTCGGCGTTCCAGGCGGTCGCCCACAAGATCGCCGACATGGGTACCGAACTGGAGGCCGCCCGCTGGATGGTGTACCGCGCCGCCTGGCTCGCCGACCGGGGCCGCCCGTACGGCACCGAGGCCGCGATGGCGAAGCTGTACGCCTCCGAGGTCGCCAACCGCGCCGCCTCCCAGGCCGTGCAGATCCACGGCGGCTACGGCTATGTCCGCGAGTCGGAGATCTCCCGCTTCTACGCCGACGCCAAGATCCTGGAGATCGGCGAGGGCACGAACGAGATCCAGCGCAACGTGATCGCCCGGGCCCTCGTGGCACCGCCCGCGGGAGCACCGCGAGGACACGCGTGAACGCGGCGCCGGCGCCCGCCCGGGGCGACGCCACCGACTCCCCGCACGCCGGCCGGCTGCTGGAGATGTACCGCAGGATGCGTCGCATCCGGCGGTTCGAGGAGCGGGCGTCCGAGCTGTACCGGGCGACCGAGATCCCCGGCTTCCTGCATCTGTCGATCGGCCAGGAGGCCAGTGCGGTCGGCGCGTGCTGGCCGCTGACCGCCCGCGACGGCATCACCTCCACCCACCGCGGCCACGGCCATGTCCTCGCCAAGGGCCTGGACCCGGCGGCGATGATGGCCGAGCTGATGGGCAAGGACGCCGGTACCTGTCACGGGCGCGGCGGCTCGATGCACATCGCGGACCCCGGACTCGGCGTCTACGGCGCCAACGGCATCGTCGGCGCGGGGCTCCCGATCGCCGCCGGGGTGGCGACGGCGGCCAAGCTGCGTGCCGCCGGTGACGTCGTGGTGGCGTTCTTCGGGGACGGCGCGGTCGCCCAGGGCATGTTCCACGAGGCGGTCAACCTGGCCGCCGTGTGGGACCTCCCGGTCGTCTTCCTCTGCGAGAACAACCACTACTCCGAGTTCTCCCCGGCCGCCGAGCAGCACCGCGCCCCGCTCTCCGCCCGCGCCGCGGGCTACGGCATCGGCTACGCGCACGTCGACGGCAACGACGTCCTGGCCGTGGCGGGCCTGATGGCCGACGTCGTGGACCGGCTGCGCGCGGGCGGCGGCCCGGTGCTGGTGGAGGCGGAGACCTACCGCTGGCACGGCCACTACGAGGGCGACCCCGAGCGCTACCGCAGCGCCGAGGAGGTGGCCGCCGCCAAGGAGCGCGACCCGCTGGTCGTCGCCCGCCGGCACCTCACGGCCGCCGGGGTCGCGCCGGCGCTCGTCGACGCGGTGGACGAGGAGATCCACCAGGAGATCGAGGCGGCCGTGGAGTGGGCCCGCGGCCTGCCCGCGCCCGCCCCGGAGACCCTGTACGACTTCGTCTCCGCCCCGCGCACCCCGGTCCCCGAGCCCGCCCCGGCGGCGGGTGAGGTCTTCCGGTCGATGGACGCCGTACGCCTGGCCCTGGAGCACGAGCTGACGGCCGATCCGTCGGTGTTCGTCGCCGGGATCGACGTCGGCGCGGGCGGCAATGTCTTCGGCCTCACCCGGGGCCTCGCCGAGGCCTTCCCCGGCCGGGTCCGCGACACCCCGATCAGCGAGAGCGCCATCCTCGGTACGGCGGTGGGGGCGGCCATGGCCGGGATGCGCCCGGTGGTCGAGATCATGTACATGGACTTCATCGGGGTCTGTCTGGACATGCTGCTCAACCAGGCGGCCAAGCTCCGGTTCATGACCGGCGGCCGGGCCTCGCTGCCCCTCGTCGTGCGCACCCAGTTCGGCGCGGGCCGCTCCTCCGGCAGCCAGCACTCGCAGAGCCTGGAGGCGCTGCTCGCGCACATCCCCGGCCTGACCGTGGTGATGCCGTCCAGCCCGGCCGACACCTACGGCCTGCTGCGCGCCGCGATCCGGGACCCCAACCCGGTGGTCTTCGTGGAGAACCGGCTCCAGTACGGCTTCAAGGGCCCCCGCCCCGCCGACGGCCACCTCCTGCCGCTGGGCAGGGCACGGGTCGTGCGCGAGGGGACCGACGTCACCCTGGTCTCCTGGTCCCGCATGGTCCAGGACTGCCTGGCCGCCGCCGAGCTGCTCGCCGCCGAGGGCGTGAGCGTCGAGGTCGTCGACCTGCGCACGATCGTGCCCCTGGACCGGGAGACGGTCCTGGCGTCGTTGGCCAAGACCAACCGTCTGGTCATCGCGCACGAGGCGGTACGGGACTTCGGCGTCGGCGCCGAACTGTCGGCGCTCGCCGTGGACGAGGGCTTCTGGCACCTGGACGCCCCCGTGGCCCGGGTGGCCCCGCCGCCGGTGCCGGCCCCGTACGCGCCCTCGCTGGAGCGGCTGTGGCTGCCGTCGCGGGACACGATCGCCGGGACGGTGCGCAGGATCGCGGCCGTGTGAGGGCCTGCCGCCCCGCGGTGACACGCCGATGCCCCGGAACCCGAGGAGGGTTCCGGGGCATCGGCGGTGGGGCCGCCGCCGTCGGTCCGGACGTGTCTGGCAGGACAGGTGGTGGACCGACGGCGACCTCCGCGGCCCCGCCTCAGGCGGGGGTGCCGCCCGCCTTGGAGAAGTCGAAGGTGGCGTAGCCGTTCTCCTCGACCTCCCGGATCAGCTCCTGGAGCTTCCAGCGCCCGGTGGGGTTGAGCAGCTGGCTGACGGCCTTGCCCGGGATGTTGGACCCGTAGAAGTAACTGCTCTTCTGGAAGATCGACATGGAGTCGCTGCTGTTCATCAGGTCCGTCCACTCCTTCTCCGCGGCCGGCTTGACCGCGATGACGTCATGGCCGTGGTCGCGCGCGTGCAGCAGGGCCCGGTGGACGAACTCCACCTGGTCGCCGGCGTAGCGCGGGTTGTTGCCGAGCGCGCCGTGCGGGCCGCCGGGGAAGAAGAGGTTCGGGAAGCCCGCCGCCGCGACCCCGAGGTAGGTGCGCGGGCCGTCCGCCCAGTACTCCTTCAGCGGCAGGCCGTCGGCGCCCCGCACCCCGAGCCGGTTGAGCGCGCCGGTGCCGAAGTCGTAGCCGGTGCCCCAGATGATGATGTCGAACGCGCGCGGCCCCGCGCCCGTCTCGATGCCGTCCTCGGTGATGCGCACGATGGGGTCGTCGGCCAGGGAGACGAGCGAGACGTTCGGGTTGTTGTACGCCTCGAAGTAGCCGGTGCCGAACGGGGGCCGCCGGGCGCCGTACCCGCCGTCCTCGGGGACCAGCTTCTCGGCCGTCTCCGGGTCCGTGACGATGCCGCGGATCTTGGCGGCCATGAAGTCGCACCACTCGGCGTTGATCACGGGGTTGTACGTCATGTCGCGGTAGTGCTCGGTCAGCTTGGTGAAGCCGGGGCTGTTCCAGATCCTCTCGTAGAACTCCTGCCGTTCCCCGGCGCTGACGTCCGCCCCGCTCTGCGGGTTGATCTCGTGCAGGAAGCCGCTGGGGGAGGCGTCGAGGGTGGCCCGGATCCGCTCGAAGTCGGCCTTGAGACGGGCCTGTTCCTCGGCGGTGATGGGCCGGTTGTTCAGGGGCGTCACCCAGTCGGCCTTGAGCTGGTACACCGTGAGGTCGGCGACCTGGTCCGCGATCGCGGGCACGATCTGCACACCGCTGGACCCGGTGCCGACGAGCGCGACGCGCTTGCCCGTGAAGTCGATCGGCGTCTTGGGCCAGCGGGCCGTGTGGTGCTGGTCCCCGCGGAAGTCCGCGCGTCCCGCGATGTCGGGGACGAAGGGCACCGAGAGGACACCGGTGGCCGCGACGAGGAAGCGGGTCGTCAGCACCGTCCCGTCCTCGGCCGTCACGGTCCAGGTGCCGGAGTCCTCGTCGTAGACCGCCGAGCTGACCCGGGTGCCGAAGAGGATGTCGCTGCGCAGGTCGAAGCGGTCGACGACGTGGTTGAAGTAGCGCTCGATCTCCGGCTGCCCGGCGTAGTGCTCGGTCCACTCCCACTCCTCCCACAGCTCCCGGGAGAACAGGTAGCCGTAGGTGTAGCTCTCGGAGTCGAAGCGGGCCTCGGGGTAGCGGTTCCAGTACCAGGTGCCGCCGACGCCGGTGCCGGCCTCCAGCAGCCTGACCGAGAATCCGGCCTCTCGGGCGCGGTACAGCTGATGGATGCCGGTGACGCCCGCTCCGACGATGACGACGTCGAGGAGACCGGTGTCCGTCGTCGATTCGCTCATCTGCCCTCCAGGCCGATTTATTGTTTCGACCGGTCGGTCGATTGAATACGGCCGAGCGTAGAGGAGGCGAGGGATACGGGCAATCCGCTGCCGGGGATTGATTGTACCGACCGTTTGATTTAACTTTCGGGCCATGGCACAACGGAGTCAACGCATGACGGTCGAGGCCGGCACTCCGGCACCCGGCCGGGTCCTGGTGGTCGGCGCCTCCGCGGCCGGCCTCTGCACGGTCGAGTCGCTGCGGCGCAAGGGGTACGCCGGTGAGATCACCGTGGTCGGCGACGAACCCCACGCGCCCTACGACCGGCCCCCGCTGTCCAAGCAGGTGCTGTCCGGGGCCTGGGAGCCCGAGCGGGCGGCACTGCGGACACCGGAGCTGCTGGCCGACCTGAAGGCCGCACTCGTCCTCGGTGACGAGGCGGTCGCCCTGGACCCGGAAACCCGCACCGTGCGCACGGCGTCCGGGCGCGCACTGACGGCGGACGCCGTGGTGATCGCCACCGGGGTACGGGCCCGCACCCTGCCCGGCGCGGAAGACCTCGCAGGAGTCCATGTGCTGCGCGGTCTCGACGACGCGCTGGCCCTGAAACGGGAACTGGTGCCCGGCGCCCGGCTGGTCGTCGTCGGCGAGGGCGTCCTCGGCTCCGAGATCGCCGCCACCGCGCGCACCCTGGGCCTCGCGGTGACCCTCACCGGCCCGCTCGCCGCGCCCATGGCGCTCCAGGTCGGCCCCCTGGTCTCCGGACTCCTCGGCGAGCTGCACCGCGAGCACGGTGTGGACCTGCGGCTCGGCACCGGGGTGACCGGCCTGACCGGGAGCGGCGGCCGGGTCACCGGCGTGGCCCTGGCCACGGGGGAGACCCTGCCGGCGGACGTCGTGGTCGTCGCCATCGGGGCGGCCCCGGCGACGGACTGGCTCGCGGACAGCGGACTGCGCCTGGACAACGGAGTGGTCTGCGACTCCCGTTGCCGCGCGGCGGAGGGCGTCTACGCGGTCGGCGACGTCGCCCGCTTCCATCACGAGCCGTACGGCCGGCTGGTCCGGCTGGAGAACCGGACGAACGCCACCGAACAGGCCACCGCCGTGGCGGGGGCCCTCCTCGGCGAGGACCGTCCCTACACCCCCGTGCCCTACTTCTGGACCGACCAGTTCGACGCGAAGCTCCAGGTCCACGGGCTGCTGCCCGCCGACGCGGACGTCGAGATCGTCGAGGGGGACCCGACGGCCCGGCGCTTCGTCGCCCGCTACACCAGCGCGGGAGCGGTGACCGGGGTCCTCGGCTGGAACATGCCCAAACAGACCCGGCTGCGCCGGCAGGACGTCGTCGACGCGCTGCCCGCCCCCGCCCCCGCCCCCGCCCCCGCGCACTGAGCGCACCCCCGGAAGGAACACCCATGAAGGTCGTCATCGACGAGGAGAAGTGCTGCGCCGCCGGACAGTGCGTCGCGGCCGCCCCCGAGGTCTTCGATCAGCGGGACGAGGACGGCATCGTCGTCCTGCTCGACGCGAACCCGCCCGCCGAACGGACCGGCGCGGTGCTCGACGCCGTGTCCGTCTGCCCGGCCCTGGCCATTCGCGTCGAGGCGTGACCGCCACCGCCGCCCGTCACGACAGGAGTCACGCATGAGGAGTCACGCATGAGGAGTCACGCATGAGGAGCCATTCATGAGCGAGTTGAGTTTCGAAGGACGCGTCGCCGTCGTCACCGGCGCGGGCCGGGGCATCGGCCGCGCCCACGCCCGCCTCCTCGCGGAGCTGGGCGCGCGGGTCGTCGTCAACGACCTCGGCGGATCGGCCGACGGCGAGGGAGCCGACGCCGGACCGGCGCAGAAGGTGGCCGACGAGATCACCGCCGCCGGCGGCACGGCCGTCGCCGACACCCACGACGTCTCCACGGAGGCCGGCGGCCGGGCGATCATCGACACCGCCCTGACCGCGTTCGGCCGGGTCGACGTCCTCGTCGCGAACGCGGGGATCATCAAGTGGGGCGGACTGCCCGACGTCGGCCTCGCCAACCTCGAACGGCACCTCGCCGTCCACCTCCTCGGCTCGTTCACCACCCTGCGCGCGGCCTGGCCGCACTTCGTGGAGCAGGGGTACGGCCGGGTCGTCCTGACCACGTCCGCCGGGGTGTTCGGCCTCGACAACAACCTGTCGTACGCCGCCGCCAAGGGCGGGGTGATCGGGCTCGCCCGCAGCGCCCGGCTCGCCGGGGAGCCGCACGGCATCAAGGTGAACCTGGTCGCCCCGGCCGCCCTGACCCGGATGGGCGGCATCGACGACGACGAGGCCGCCGAGGCGGCCGCCCGGCAGGCCGGCATGCCCTCGGAGGCGGTGTCGCCGATCGTCGCCGTGCTCGCCCACGAGAACTGCCCGGTCAGCGGCGAGATCTACGCGGCCGGCGCGGGCCGCTTCGCGCGCTTCTTCATCGGCTCCACCGAGGGCTACGTCCACCGGGACGGCCCCGCCACGGCCGCGGACGTCCTGCGCAACTGGGACGCGATCAACGACGAGAAGGGCTACTACGTCCCGTCGGATCTCATGGCCTGGTCGGGCGCGTTCCTCGGCCACCAGTTCACCGGCAACCACGAGGAGAGCGGACGATGACCCAGCAGCCGACCGGCACCGACACGACCGAGGACCTGCCCAGGTACCCCTCGCCCAGGGCGGCCTCCTGCCCCTTCGCACCGCCGCCCGCCCTGCTCGACCTGCGGAAGTCCGGCAGGTCCGTGGTGCGGGTGGAGACCTGGGACGGCAGCACGCCCTGGGTGGCCACCACCCACGCGGCCCAGCGCACGCTCCTCGCCGACCCCCGGCTCAGCGCGAACATCGGCGCGGCCGGATACCCGCACACCACGGCCGCGATGAAGGCGCACGCCGCCGAGATGCAGCCCTCGATCAACAACACCGACGGCGCCGAACACCAGCGCTGGCGCCGGATGCTGACCAGCTCCTTCACCCGCCACCGCATGGAGAAGCTCCGCCCGGAGATCCAGCGGATCACGGACGACCTCATCGACCGGATGCTGGCCGGCCCCAACCCGGCCGAGCTGAACGAGGCCCTCTCGCTCCCGCTGCCGTCGCTGATGATCTGCGCGCTGCTCGGAGTGCCGTACGAGGACCACGACTTCTTCCAGGAGCACGCGGGTGTCACCAACGCGCGCTTCAAGACCCCCGAGGAGGCCGCCGCGTCCACGCGGGAGCTGCGCGCCTACATCGCCGGGCTCATCGAGGCCAAGGCGGAGAACCCCGGTGAGGACGTCCTGTCCGACCTCGCCGAGCGGGTCGCCGAGGGCGACCTCACCCTGGAGCAGGCCTCCGGCCTCGGACACATCCTCCTGGTCGCCGGCCACGACACCAGCGCCAACATGATCACCCTGGGCACGGCCCTGCTCCTGGAGAACCCCGGGCAGCTCGACGCGCTGCGCGCGCACGCGGACGACCCGGCGTACGTGGCCAACGCCGTGGAGGAGCTGCTGCGTTACCTCACCATCCCGCATCTGCTGGCGCGCCGCGCGGTCGTCGACGACATCGAGATCGACGGCGAGATCATCCGGGCCGGCGAGGGGGTGATCGCCTCCCTGCCCGCGGCCAACTGGGACCCCGAGGCCTTCCCCGAGCCGGCCACCCTCGACCTCACCCGCAAGGCCTCGCACCACATGGCGTTCAGCTGGGGACCCCACCAGTGCATCGGCCAGCAGCTCGCCCGGATCGAACTCCACGTGGTCTTCAGCACCCTGTTCCGCCGCATCCCGACCCTGCGGGCGGCGGTCGACGTGTCGGAGCTGAGGTTCAAGGAGGACTCCCAGGCCTACGGCATCTACGAACTGCCCGTCGCCTGGTAGCCGTCAGGACCGCTGGGCCACGCTCATCCGGTTCGTGGATGCGCGGCATAACGAGAATCGATTTCCCAGATCGGGCGGGGTGGCGTGAGATGGGGCGACGCCAAGGAAACCACCCCGGAGCCGTCCATGCGTTTCGCCACCTATGAACACCGGCACCAGCGCCGGGCCGCCGTCGTCGCGGAGGACGGGACCCTCTTCCCGGTGCCCGGCACACCGTCGCTCACCGCACTGATCGGCTCCGGTGACGGTCTCGACGCGCTGCTCCGCGCCGGCGCCGCCGCCCTCGGCGCACCCGCGGGCCCGCATGTCTCCGAGGTGCGGCTGCTGCCCCCGCTGGAGCCGCCCACGGTGCGGGACTTCGTCACCTTCGAGGAGCACGTCGAGGGCGTACGGCGCTCCGTGGACGGCGCCGGGGGAGTGCCCGACGCCTGGTACGACGCCCCGACCTTCTACTTCACCAACCCCTACGCGATGATCGGCGCCCACGACGACGTCCCGGTCCCGCCGGGCAGCGCCGTGCTCGACTTCGAACTGGAGGTCGCCGCCGTCGTCGGCCGCGCCGGACGCGACCTCACCCCCGCCGAGGCCCGCGACCACATCCTCGGCTACACGGTCTTCAACGACTGGTCCGCGCGCGATCTCCAGTCCCGCGAGATGCAGGTCCGCCTCGGCCCCTGCAAGGGCAAGGACACCGCGACCACCCTCGGGCCGTACCTGGTCACCGCCGACGAGCTGGAGCCGTACCGGGACGCCGAGGGCTTCCTGCGGCTCGCCCTGACCGCCGCCGTCAACGGCGAGACCGTCGGCACGGACCTGCTGTCCCACATGAGCTGGACCTTCGAGGAGATGGTCGCCTACGCCTCACGCGGCACCTGGGTGCGCCCCGGTGACGTCCTCGGCTCGGGCACCTGCGGCAACGGCGGCTGCCTCGCCGAGCTGTGGGGCGTCCGCGGCCGGCAGGACCCGCCGCCGCTCGTGCCCGGCGACACCGTGACGCTCACCGTCGAGGGCGTCGGCACCGTCTCCAACACCGTCGTCGTGGGCGTGGAGCCGCGACCGCTGCCGTCCGCCCGCCGCCGCACCCGGGAACGGCCGTGAGCGGCACGAGGCACGACGGCGCGGCCGCCGTCCCGCTGGAGAGGACCGGCACATGAACAAGGTCTGCGCGAGCGCCGCCGAGGCGGTCGCCGACATCCCCGACGGAGCGTCCCTGGCCGTCGGCGGCTTCGGCCTCAGCGGCGTCCCCGAGGTGCTCGTCCGGGCCCTGCACGCCCGCGGCACGAGCGGCCTGCGGGTCGTGTCGAACAACTGCGGCGTGGACGGCCGCGGCGTCCTGCTCGCCGACGGCCGGATCACCCGGGTGACGGGCAGTTACGTCGGCGAGAACAAGGAGTTCGCCCGCCAGTACCTCTCCGGCGAACTGGAGGTGGAGCTGGTCCCGCAGGGCACGCTCGCCGAGCGGCTGCGGGCGGGCGGCGCCGGCATCCCCGCCTTCTACACCCCGGCGGGCGTGGGCACCCAGGTCGCCCGGGGCGGGCTGCCCTGGCGGTACGCCGCCGACGGCTCGGTCGCCCTCGCCTCCCCGGCCAAGGAGACCCGCGACTTCCACGGCCGCCCGTACGTCCTGGAGCACGGCATCACCACCGACTTCGCCCTCGTCCGGGCCCGGCGCGGCGACCGCCACGGCAACCTCGTCTTCCGCAGGGCCGCCGCCAACTTCAACCCCCTCGCCGCCATGGCCGGCCGGATCACCGTCGCCGAGGTCGAGGAACTGGTGGAGCCGGACGAGCTGCGCCCCGAGGACGTCCAGCTGCCGGGGATCTTCGTCCAACGCGTCGTACGGCTGACGGCCGCCCAGGCCGCCGACAAGCAGATGGAGAAGAGGACGGTTCGCGCATGAGTGCATCCCCGGGCTGGACCCGTGACCAGATGGCCGCCCGCGCCGCCGCCGAACTCGCCGACGGCACCTACGTCAACCTCGGCATCGGCCTGCCCACCCTGATCCCCGGGCACCTCCCGCCCGGCGTCCAGGTCGTCCTGCACTCCGAGAACGGCATCCTGGGCACCGGCCCCTACCCGGCCGAGGACGAGGTCGACCCCGATCTCATCAACGCCGGCAAGGAGACCGTCACCGTCCTGCCCGGGGCCTCCTTCTTCGACTCCGCCCTGTCCTTCGGCATGATCCGGGGCGGCCACATCGACACCGCCGTGCTCGGCGCCATGCAGGTGTCGGCGCACGGCGACCTCGCCAACTGGATGATCCCCGGGAAGACGGTCAAGGGCATGGGCGGGGCGATGGACCTGGTGCACGGCGCCCGGCGGGTCGTCGTCCTCATGGAACACACCGCAAAGGACGGCACCCCGAAGATCGTCGAGGAGTGCACGCTCCCCCTCACCGGCGAGCGCTGCGTCCACCGCGTCATCACCGACCTCGGCGTCCTCGACATCACCCCGGCGGGCCTCGCCCTGGTCGAGACCGCGCCGGGGGTGACGTACGAGGAGATCACGGCGCGGACGGCCGCGCCGCTGCTGACCGACGCGACCGCCGCCGCCTGCTGACGACGACGGGCCGCCACCCGCCCCGGCCTCCGCTATCCGCTCCGCTCGGCCGGGTTCTCCTCCAGCTCCTGCTCGGTCCAGATGCACTTGCCGTCCCGGAGATAGCGCGCCCCCCAGCGCCGGGAGAGCGCGGAGACGAGCTGCAGACCGCGGCCGCCCTCGTCGGTGTACGTGGTGCGGCGGATGCGCGGGGTGGTCAGGCTGCCGTCGTAGACCTCGCAGATCAGCGAGCGGGAGCGCAGCAGACGCAGCCCGAGGGGGCCCCGGGCGTGCCGCACGGCGTTGCCCACGAGTTCGCTGACCAGGAGTTCGGTGCTGACGACGAGGTCGTCCAGGCCCCAGGCGGCGAGCTGTCCCCGGATGTGCGCGCGGGCCTGGCCTGCCGCCCGGGGATCGTAGGGGAGGTCGAAGGCGGCGATGTCCTCGGCCGACGTGCCATGGGTGTGGGCGATGAGGAGGGCCGCGTCGTCGGTGGTCCGGTCGCGGTCGGGCAGCAGTGCCGAGGTGACCAGATCGCACAGGTCGTCCAGTCGCGGTGCGCCGTGCTCCGGGCGCCCCGGACGGAACCGGGGGTCAGCGGCCGCCGCGTCGGCCAGGACCCGCTTGAGCTGGTCCAGCCCCTCGTCGAAGTCCCGGCCGGGGGACTCCACGAGGCCGTCGGTCCACAGGACCAGCAGACAGTCCTCGGGCAGCCGCAGCTCATGGATCTCGAAGGGCGGATCGGCGGCACCGAGCGGCGGATCGCCGGCCAGCTCGGGGAAGTGAACAGTGCCGTCGGGGTGCACGACGACCGGCGGGGGGTGACCGGCCAGCGAGAACGAGCACAGCCGGGTGACCGGGTCGAACACGGCGTACAGACAGGTCGCGTAGAAGTCGTCGCCGAGTTCGCTGACCACGTCGTTGAGATGCCCGAGCAGCTCGTCCGGGGCCATGTCCAGGTCGGCGAGGGTGCGCACCGCGGTGCGCAGCCGGCCCATGGTGGCGGCCTCGCTGATGCCGTGCCCCATGACGTCGCCGATCACGATGGCGGCCCGGTTGGCGGACAGCGGGATCAGGTCGTACCAGTCCCCGCCCACGCTCTCGCCCCGGCCCGCGGGCAGATAGCGGGCGGCGGCGCTCACGGCCGGCAGCCGGGGGAGTGTCCTGGGCAGCAGCCCGCGCTGGAGTTCCTGGGCCCGGGTGTGCTCCGCGTCGTAGAGCCGGGCCCGCTCCAGCGCCTGGCCGACCAGGCCGCTCAGCGTGGTGAGCAGCGTGCGCTCCTCGTCGCTGAAGGAGCGCCGCCGGTGGAAGGACAGGGTGAGGCCGCCGATGTTGCGCCCGGAGGCGACCATCGGCAGGAACGCCCAGGAATGCATCGGGGACGCCTCGACCATCTCCCGGAGGATCGGATACGCCCGCAGGAACTCCTCGGGCGACTCGAAGAACAGCGGGGTGTGGGTCCGCAGCATGTCGGTGATCACGGGATGCTCGGCGTACGGCATCCCGTTGAGCAGCCGGAGGAAGGAGTCCGGGTAACCGGCGGAGTCCACCACGTGCACCCGGCCGCTCTCCAGCACGTCGACCAGCAGTCCGTCGGCGCCGAACGGGGGCACGACGTGCCGGGCGACGGTCCGGACGACGTCCTGCGAGGTGACGGCCTCGGCGAGCGCGACGGTCAGCTCGTTCATGCGCACGGTCCGCTCGGACCCGGCCGGCACGCCGGGCGCGTTCACCAGGTGCGCCCCGGCCCAGGCCGCCACCGCGCGCAGGAACGACCGCTGTGTCCCGTCCGGCTCGCCGGGCCCCGCCGTGAGCACGGACAGCACCCCGACCGGCCCGTCGGGGCCGAGCAGCGGCACCGCCGCCGTGCCGTCCGCCCCGATGCCCAGGGCGTCCCCGGGCACCCACGCGAAGGCGCCGTCCCGCACGGCCCGTACCGGCGCCGGGTCCCGCTCCTCGTCCAGCTCCGCCCAGGCCGCGACGCCCGCCGCGGGCAGCCCGTCGCTCGCCGTCAGGCTCAGCCTCCCGGTGCCGGGATCGCGGCGGTGCAGCAGGGAACCGAGGCCGCCCAGACAGGTCGTCGCCTGCCGGAGGGCCAGGTGCAGCGTCCGCGTGAGTGTCTCCGTCTCCTCGTCCCCCGGTGCCGGCCATCCGGTCCCCGCCGGCGCCGCCCGCTCGGCGGCGGCCGTCCCGGCTCCTGTCGTACGGAGCCTGTGCATGCGCAGACCACCTCGCATGTCCGGCGAATCGGTTGATCTCCACACTAACCCGGAGTACGTGCCCCCCGCGCCCGCGCCCGTGGCGGCCGACCGGCCCCGTGCGGGGTGAGAGACCGGCCCCTTCCTGGATCGCGTCAGGACCTGCGGCGGAGTGCGCGCAGCGCCGACTCCGCCGCGTTGGCCCCGCACATGCCGTGCGCGCCGGCCCCCGGCGGGGTCGCCGCGGAGCAGATGTACATGCCGGGCACCCCGGTGCTGTAGGGGTCGAGCGCGGCACGGGGGCGCAGCACGAGCTGGAGGGCGGTGTTCGCCCCGGCGACGACGTCACCGCCGACGTAGTTCGGGTTGTACGCCTCGAAGCCGGCCGGGGTGCGGACGGAGCGGTCGAGGATCCGCTCGCGGAATCCGGGGGCGAACCGCTCGATCTGCGCGACGACGGCTTCCGTGGCGTCACCGGCGTAGCCGTGCGGGACGTGCGCGTACGTCCAGACCGGGTGGACGTCGCCCCGCGAACGGCTCGGGTCGGCCAGGTACTGCTGGCCGACGAGGACGAAGGGCCGCTCGGGCAGCCGCCCGGCCTGGAGCGCGCGTTCGCCCGCCGCGACCTCGGCGTAGCCGCCGCCGAGGTGGACGGTGCCGGCCCGGCGGGCGGCCTCACTGGTCCAGGGCACGCCCTCCTGGACCGCGAAGTCGACCTTGAAGGCGCCGGGGCCGTGGCGGTAGCGGCGGTACGCCCGGGCCACCCGCGCGGGCAGCAGATCGCCGAGGACGTCGGCGACCGCGCGCGGCGCGAGGTCGAACAGGACCAGGTCGGCCGGGGGCAGATCGGCCCGGGAGCGCACCCGCACCCCCGTCTCGGTCCGGCCGCCCAGCTCCGTGAGCCGGGCGGCGAGCGCGTCGGTGATCGCCCGGGAGCCGCCCGCCGCCACGGGCCAGCCGTGACGGTGTCCGGCGGCGATGATCGTCAGACCGACCGCGGCGCTGGCCGGCCGGTGGAAGGGGCGGAACGCGTGCGCGGCCACCCCGGCGAAGAGCGCGCGGGCGGTCTCCGTCCGCCACAGCCGGGCCACCGCGGCGGCGGGCAGCAGGGCCCGCGGCCCGAACCCGGCCAGGCGCAGCGGATGGTCCGGCAGCCGGGTGAGCGGCCGCATGAGGTCCTCGGCGAGGTCGTCGAAGGCCTCCGTGAGCGGCCCGAACGTCCGCCGCCACCGCCGCCCGTCCCCTTCGCCGAGACCTGCGGCGGTCTCCTCCACCGACCGGTGCAGGACCCCGGCCGCGCCGGAGTCCAGCGGATGCACGCAGTCGATGTCCGGCAGGCACCAGGTCAGTCCGTGGCGGCCGAGGTCGAGCCCGCGCAGGAACGGCGAGCCGACGGCCATGGGGTGGATCGCGGAGCAGTGGTCGTGCAGCAGGCCCGGGGTCAGCTCGCTGGTGCGGGTGCCGCCGCCGAGGGTGCCGGCGGCCTCCAGCACGGTGACCTCCACGCCTTCCCGGGCGAGGTACACGGCGGCCGCGAGACCGTTCGGGCCGCTGCCCACCACGACGGCCGTGCTCATACGCCTCCTCCGCCGAGGGCGTGTCGCCTGCCGCGTCCCCGGATTCCGACACTAGGGGCCCGGCCCGTACGGCGCGATGCGCGGAACGGCCCGACTCCACGCCTGCCTGGCGTGCCGCCCGGACGACCGGCGGTCCGGCTTCGCCAACGGCTGACGGCCGTCCCGGGGTTCAGTTCCAGCCGAAGCGCCGGTCCACGACCGCCGCGAACTCCTCCAGGGTCAGCACCGCGTCCCCGTTCTGGTCGGCCGCGTCGAACAGGGCGGAGGAGGCGTCGGCGTCCCCCAGGCCCCAGAGCGGCAGCACCCCCGACGCGGCGAGCGACGGCCCCCTGGTCCGCAGGGCGGTGATCACCTCGGCCCGGGTCAGGGTCCCGTCCTGGTCGAGGTCGAGCGCCTCGAACAGTCTTCGGGCCTTGTCACTCGTCACGTCGCCCTCGTTCCTCTGGATCGGCCGGCGGGTCCACCCCGTTCACAGGGGAAAACGCCCGTTTCACCACTCCGGTTCCATCAGGCCCCGCCGAGAACGCGGTCATCCCAGGTAGGCCGGGGCGACGGCGGAGTCCATCAGCCGGCGGGCCCTGCCGCCGCCGTCCGCGGGCACGGTCCACAGGTCGGAGCCGTAGTCGCCGGGGAGGGCGTAGACGAGCGTGTCGTCGTCGGCCCACAGCGCCTGGTCGTCGATGGTGCGGCTCTCGGCGGTCGGGGTCTCCTTCATGGTCCGCAGATCGAGCACGTACAGCCGCCAGGGCGCGTCCGGCGAGGCCCCCTTCACCCGCTTCTTGTACGCGATCCTGGTCCCGTCGGGCGACAGGGACGGGCATTCGACGTTGCCGTGCACGGTGGTCAGCGTGCGGGCCGTGACATCACCCCGGACCAGATACGTCTTCCCGCCGGTCGCCAGCGTGGCGTAGAAGCGGTGGTCGTCGGCGAAGGTGACGCCCCAGATGTTGGTGTCGGCCGCGTGGAGGACGTGCCCGTCCTCGACGATGCGGAAGGTCTCCAGATTGTCGTCGACCGTCCAGGTGCGGGTGTCGACGATCGCCGTGCGGGTGGAGAAGTTCGTACCGGCGTACGAGTCTCCGCTCACGAAGACCGTCCAGGCGACCAGATGCCCGGAGGGGGAGACCCGGGTCCGGGTGGGGATGCCCGGCACCGCGAAGTGGCGCAGCTCGTGCAGACGCGCGTCGAGCACCACCGCCCGGTAGGTGTCCCGCAGCGCCCCGTGCACGGCCTGGAGGCAGATGCCGGTGCCCGCCGCCGCGTGGAAGCGCAGGCACTTGACGCCCGACACGGTGCGCGGCCCCTGCGGATCGTCGGCGGGTACGGTGGCGATCTCGTCGCGGTGCGGCCCCCAGGCCAGGTTGCGCACCAGCAGCCGGCGGCCGGACGTCGGCCGCAGCGAGACGCTGCCGGCCCGCACGGTCGGACCGTCGGCCTGCTGCTCGTCGCGCATGCCCGACCGGTGCGCCGCGTACAGCACCGCCCCGGCCCCCACGCTGCCCAGCAGCAGGACCGCCACCAGCAGGATCACCAGCCGGCGGGCCCTGGTCATGCCGGTCCCGGTCACGTCGGTCCCGGTCATGCGGACATCACCTCGTCGGATACGAACGCGGCGGGACGCAGGACGTACGCGGCGACCAGCGCGCTGACGGCCAGGGCGCAGGCGGTGGCCGCCAGCGCGGTCCGCCCGCCCCACAGGGTCCAGGCCGCGCCGAAGGCCAGCGAGCAGGTGAACCGGGCCAGCGCCTGACCGGTGCCCACCAGGGCCTGCCCCGCGCCCTGGTGCCGGTCCGGGACGGCACCGGCGGTGGCGGCGGCGAGGACCCCGTCGGTGGCGGCGTAGAAGGTGCCGTGCAGGACGAGCACGGCGATCACGGCCGGGACGCCCCGCCACGGGGAGAGCACCAGGGCGTAGCCGAGCAGCAGGGCCCCGTGACCGGCGAGGAAGAGCCGGCGGCGGTCGACCCGGTCGGCGAGCGCCCCGAGCGGGACGGCGAGCAGCAGGAAGGCGGCGGCGGTGCCCAGCGGCAGCAGCGGGAACAGATCGGCGGGCAGCCGTCCTTCGCGCTGGAGCAGCAGATAGAGGAAGGAGTCGCTGACCGTGGTCAGACCGAGCAGCGCCGCGCACCCGGTCAGCCGGCGCAGCGCGGGGCGGCGCAGCAGCGCGAACGCCTCCGGCAGCGTCGGCCGCGCCGTCGCGGGCGGTCGTACGGCACCCGCGGGGGTGATGCGGGCGGGCACGAACAGCACCAGCACCAGGACCCCGAGCGCGGCCACACAGCCGCTGACGGCGAACACCGCGTCGTAGCCGTCGACGGTGGCGCGCAGTACGGCGAAGGCGACGAGGGGGCCGAGCAGCGCGCCGGTGGTGTCCATGGCCCGGTGCACCCCGAAGGCGCGCCCCCGCCGCTCGGGCTCGGTGGCCAGCGAGATCATCGCGTCCCGGGGCGCGGTGCGCAGCCCCTTGCCGGTGCGGTCGGCCGCGAGCACACCACTGATCACCGGCAGGGTGTGGGCGAACAGCAGCAGCGGCTTGCACAGCGCCGACAGACCGTAGCCGAGGCCCGCGACCGCCTTGTGCCGGCGGCCCCCTCGGTCGGCCAGATGCCCGCCCGCCAGCCGTACGAGCGCCCCGACCCCGTTGTTGATCCCGTCGAGGAGCCCGAAGCCGAGCGGCGACAGACCGAGGCCCGCGACGACGTAGAGCGGCAGGACGGCGGTGACCATCTCGGAGGAGACGTCCGTGATCAGACTGACCGCGCCGAGGGCCAGCACGGTGGACGGTACGGCGGCCGGCCGCCGCCCGGGACGGATGTCCTGGGCGACGGCGGGCCCGGTGCCGCGGGAGTCCGCGAGGTACACCGGCGTCAGTTCCAGATGCCGGTGATGTCGGAGGCCGAGGCGGCGTTGCCCGCGTGCGCGGACAGCCCGGCCAGGTCCTCGATCGTGCGCAGCACGTTGTAGTGGTTGTAGGTGGTGGCGCTGGAGCTGCCGGCGGTCACGTGCTCCCCGTAGAACAGGGTGGGGATGCGGTTGCCGGAGAGCTTGTTGTCCTCGTCGAAGGTCACGGCGAGGACGCTGTTGTGGGTCTTGGCCCAGGTGGCGTACGCGCCCAGGTTGTTCTGGATCCAGGTGTCGCCGGTGGAGACCGAGCAGTCGTGCATGTCGCTGCACAGGTTCGGCACGACGAAGGACACCTTCGGCAGGGTCGTGTAGTCCGTCGGGAACTGCGCGAAGGTCTTCGCGGTGCTGGTCGGCACGTTGGAGAACCCGAACCACGGGTTGTGCTTCTGCGCGTACCTGCCGCTGCTGCAGGTCGTCGACCCCTGGCTCGGCAGCGACTCGTTGTAGCTCGCCCAGGTCTTGCCCGCGGCGATCAGCTCGGACGCCAGGTTCGGGGCGGAGAGCGAGCCCACGGAGACGCAACTGTCGTCGGTGCGGCCCTGGTTGGAGCCCGAGAAGAGCATGTAGTAGTTCGGCTCGCTGGGGTGGGTCAGACCGTAGGACTGGGTGAGGTTCGCCCCGCCCGCCTTGATCGTGTTGTTGAGGTAGGGGGCGCTGGAGCTGCCGATGACCTGCGAGTAGGCGTGGTTCTCCATGACCACGACCACCACATGGTCGGGGGCCGGGAGCGCCGCGGCCTGGGCGGTGGTGGCCGTGGTGGCCCAGACACCGATCGAGGCGGCGGTGAGGGCGACGGCGCCGGCGAGTGCGGCGAGGGGACGTCGGTTGCGCTGGGGAGCCTTGACGGCGGCCATGACTGTCCTCCGGGACAGAAGCGACGGACGTTCGGGGGGAGCGGCGCCGCAACCCTAGGGGCCCCGTGCCTGCCCCGCGTGAAGGCCAGACGAACGGCGGACCCCGGCAGGCAAAGGTCGGGTCAGTCATAGGTAATGCACAGCAAAATCAAGGGGGGGGCGGGCCGCGTCGCGGAGGACTGCCCGACCTCTTCAGCCTACGCTCCGGGGCCCGGAGCGGGCGGGTCAGCCGTGGCGCGGCGGTGCCGTCGAGTTGCGGATCACGAGCTGGGTGCCGACCTCCATGTGCTCCATGAGCAGCCGCTGGCCCTCGATCAGCGAGAGCAGCGCACGGGCCGCCTTCTGGCCCATGTCGTGCAGCGGCTGGCGCACGGTGGTCAGACCGGGGAAGCTCTGCGCCGCCTGCGGCAGATCGTCGAAGCCGACGACGGAGAAGTCGGAGGGCACGGTGAGCCCACGGGCCCGCGCGGCGTCGACGGCGCCCAGGGCCATCAGGTCGGCCCCGGCGACGATGGCCGTGGGGCGGTGTTCGGCGATCAGCCGGGAGGCGGCGCGGAAGCCGCTGGCGTAGGAGAAGTCGCAGGAGGCGACCAGCTGCTCCTCGACCTTCAGTCCCGCGAGCCGCATCGCGTCCTCGAAGCCCTGGAAGCGGATGGAGGTGCTCTCCAGGTCCTCCTCGCCGCGGAGGTAGCCGATCCTGGTGTGCCCCAGGTCGATCAGGTGCTGGGTGCCCTGGCGCATCCCGTGGTAGTTGTCCACGCTCAGCCGGGGCAGCGGCACGTCCAGGCGGCGCGGGTCGATGATGACGCACGGCAGCTTCTGCCGGCGCAGCAGCTCGACCGTGTCGTTCTCCAGGACGGGCGCGATCAGCAGGACGCCGTCGACGAGGCCGCGGCCCAGGAACTCGATCCGGTCCTTCTCCCGAGCCGCGTCGTGGTACGAGGCGTTCACCAGCAGTTCCTGCTCCGCGTCGGCCAGCTCGTCGGCGACACCGCGCAGGATCTCCAGCCCGTACTGACTGGTCAGGTCCAGGGCGATGAGACCGATGAGCCCACTGCGGCCGGCCTTGAGGTTGCGGGCCGAGACGTTCGGCCGGTAGCCGAGCCGCGCGGCCACCTCCAGGACCCGGCGCCGGGTCTCCTCGGAGGCGCCCGGCTTGCCGTTCATGACGTTGGACACGGTCATCGCGGAGACACCGGCCTCCTCGGCCACCTGCGCGATGGTCACCCGCCCTGCCACTCGCACTCCTTCTGCCTGGGCCGCCCGGCACGCGAAGACTTTAGAGCCTGTGTCGTCTCGCCCGCGCCGCATATCCCTGGAAACTTTAACGATAAGTTGCAGGGGTCGTCAATGAAGGGCCTGATGGTGGCCCGGTTCGGCCCTGCGAACAGGGCATGTGTCGTCATTTCGTGGGGCACGCCCGGCCGGTCGGGGCTACGGCTCCCGGGCCGGGCGGCCACGGAAAGTTACGTATAGATGTCGCCTAAGTTTTGCGTTACAGTTCCCGGCCATCGGCACGTAACGTTCGCCGCATCTCGGGTCGACCCCACCCGGTGCGGACGGAACGCTCCACAACCCCCTTCAGACATGACAAGTCGGTCCGTACCGACGATGGGTGAGGTATGCAATGAAGCGCTCTGGGAGATGTCTCGCGGTCGCCACCACGGTCGCCGCCCTGGCGATGTCGCTGGCCGCGTGCGGCGGTGACTCGTCCGGCGCCTCCGCCGACGGCACGGTGACCCTCCATGTGCAGGCATGGAAGGGTGGTGGGGCGGAGCCGGCGAACGTCGCCGAGATCAACAAGGCGTTCGAGAAGGCCAACCCGAAGATCAAGATCGACTTCGAGTACATCACCGCGAACGACACCTACGTCCAGAAGCTCCAGCCCGAACTGCTGGGCGGCAAGGCCGGCGACGTCATCATGGTCGACACGGACAAGATGAAGAAGTGGGGTGCCTCCGGCTACCTCGCCGATCTGTCCGGGGAGTCGTGGGCGAGCCGGATAGCCCCGGACGCCAAGCCGTTCGCGCAGACCGACGGCAAGACCCTCGCGATGCCGATGGAGCTGATCGGCATCGGCCTGTACGCCAACATGGACCTGCTGAAGAAGGCGGGCATCACCGAAGTCCCCGCCGACTGGCCGACGTTCCTCGCCGACCTCGCCAAGGTCAAGAAGGCCGGCATCACCCCGATCGCGCTCCCCGACAAGTCCGCCTGGACCGGCAGCTCCGTGTTCCAGGCCGCCGGATCGACCCTCGTCTACGACAAGAACAAGAAGTGGGACGCCGACTTCCTGGCCGGCGATGCCTCCTTCGACCCCGACTGGCAGGAGTCGCTGGAGCAGCTGAAGACCCTGGAGGACAAGGGGTACGTCAGCTGGAAGAACGAGCTCGGCGTCGACGAATGGGCCCAGGGCCCGCAGGACTTCAGCGCCGGCAAGAGCGCCTTCTGGTACCAGGGCGCCTGGCAGGTCTCCAACGTCAAGAAGGCCGGGTTCCCCGTCTCCTTCGCGCCCTGGCCGGGCGGCGCCGCCGGCACCAAGCCCAACGGCATGCTCTTCTCCGGCACCATGTGGGCCGTCAACTCCCAGTCCCAGCAGGGTGACGCGGCGCGTGAGTACGTCAAGTTCTGGTCGCAGAACCAGAACCTGGCCAAGTACCTCGAGGCCGAGCACGCGGAGTCGCCCTTCATCGGCGGGCTGACCCCGGAGAGCACCGAGACGACGGCCTTCACCGACGCCTTCAAGGACGGCCGTTACCGGATCCTCCCGTCCAACTCCTGGTACGGCGCGGCCTCCGAGACGGCTACCGGCTCCAAGATCCAGGCCTATCTGCTGGGCAAGGCGTCCGCCGCGCAGACCCTCAAGGACATCCAGACCGCGGCATCCGCCAAGTAACCCGCCCTCAGCCGGCCGTGGCGGGGGCGCGAGGAACGGCTCCTGACCACCCCCGCCACGGCCTCTTCCACCAGAGTGCGACGTTCCGCTTCCGCAACCCCAGAACAAATCGACCTCGGACACTGGACCTCGGGCCCCGGCACCGAGTCTCAGGGCAAGCGCCGGGCACCGGGCGCCGACACCGAGTCTCCGGGCAAGTGGCGCCGGGCTCCGGGCTCCGGGCGCCGGGCTCCGGGTGCCGGGCGCGCCGACACCGAGTCTCCGGGCAAGTGGCTCCGGGTGCCGGGCTCCGGGTGCCGGGCGTCGGCACCGAGGCTCGGGGCAAGCGGCCTCGAAAACCGGGGGTCGGCACCGAGGCTCGGGGCAAGCGGTCCCGGGCGCCGGGCGTCGGCGCCGAGTCTCCGGGACCCCGGGCTAGTGGCTGCGGGCACCGACCTCCTGGCACTGAGGCTCTGGGTAAGCGGCCCCGGCACAGTGGCGCCGGGCGCCGGGCCCCGGCACCGAGGCTCCGGGAAGCGGTCTCGGGCAGCGGGACCCAGCACGGAGGCTCCGGGCTATGGGCGCCGGGACCCCGGGCAAGTGGCCTTGGGCAAGCGGCCTGGGTACGAGGCTCCGGGCAAGTGGTCCCGGGCCCCGGCACTGAGGCTCCGGGCAAGTTGCGCCGGGCGCCGGGCGCCGGGCGTCGGACCCCGGGCGTCGGCACCGAGGCTCGGGGCAAGTGGTCCCGGGACCCGCCACCGAGGCTCCGGGACCCCGGGCTAGTGGTTGCGGGCACCGGGCTCCTGGCACTGAGGCTCTGGGTAAGCGGCCCCGGCACAGTGGCGCCGGGCGCCGGGCGCCGGCACCGAGGTTCCGGGAAGCGGGACCCAGCACGGAGGCTCCGGGCTAGTGGCGCCGGCGCCAGTGCCGAGGCTCGGGGCAAGTGGTCCCGGGCACCTGGCACGGGCCCCGGCGCCGAGGCCCCGGCCTAGTGGCTGCGGGCGCCGGGACCCCGGGCAAGTGGCCTTGGGTAGGCGGCCTGGGCACGAGGCTCCGGGCAAGAAGCTCCGGGCAAGTGGCCTTGGGCAGGCGGCCTGGGCACGAGGCTCCGGGCAAGTGGCGCCGGGCGCCGGGCGTCGGCGCCGAGGCTCGGGGCAAGCGGTCCCGGGCACCTGGCACGGGCCGCGGCACCGAGGCCCCGGCCTAGTCGCTGCGGGCACCGGGACCCCGGACAAGAAGGTCCGGGCAAGTGGCCCTGGGCTAGTGGCTCCGGGCACGAGGAACCGGCCAAAAGGCCCGAGCATCGAGAGCCCGGGCAAGAGGCCCTGGGCAAGAGGCCCTGGGCAAGCGGCTCGGGGCACCGAGGCCCCCGGGCACCGAGGCTCCGGGCAAGAAGGCCCCCACCGAGGCCTCGGTCAAGAAGGCCCCGGCACCGAGGCCCCCGGGCAAGAAGGCCCCGGGCAAGAAGGCCCCGGGCAAGTCGGCCCGGGTAAAGAGGATTCGGGTAAGAGGAGGACCCCCGTGTTCCACCGTCGGCGCGCCACCATGGCCGCCTTCCTGCTGCCGGCCATCGTCGTCTACGGCGTGTTCATGCTGTATCCGCTGGCCCGCGGCGTCTATCTGAGCATGACCGACAGCCTCGGCGGCCCGATCGCCCACTTCGTCGGCACCCAGCAGTACCGGGCGATGGCCGACGACGCGGCCGTCACCGCCGCCCTGTGGCACACCGTGCTCTACGCGGTCGTCGTCGTGGTCGTGCAGAACGGCCTCGGGCTGCTCTTCGCGAGCATGCTGTTCCGCCGCCCCCGGGTCCGCAAGGTGCTCAACGTCGTCCTGCTCACCCCGGCGCTGATCTCCCCCGTGATGGCCGCCTTCATCTGGTCGTACCTGTTCGCCCCGACCGGCGGCATCAACGCCCTCCTCGACCTGGTCGGCCTGCACGGCCTGAACCACGTCTGGCTCGGCGACACCTCCACCGCGCTGTACTCGGTGGCCGCCGTCAACATCTGGATGTTCACCGGCTACTCCTGCGCGATCTTCCTCGCCAGCTACATGAGCCTGCCGGCCGAACTCCTGGAGGCGGCGGCCCTGGACGGTGCGAGCGGCTGGCGGCGCTTCCTCAGCGTCGAATGGCCGCTGCTCGCCCCGGCGCTCACCGTCAACGTGACGCTCAGCCTGATCGGTTCGCTGAAGGTCTTCGAGTTCCCCCTCGTGCTGACCAACGGCGGCCCCGCCGGAGCCACGGACACCCTCACCCTGCTGGTCTACCGGAACGTCTTCGGCGGCGGGAAGTTCGCCTACGGCATCGCGCTGTCGGTCGTCCTCCTCGTGACCGTGGTCGTCCTGTCCAGCGCCACCTCCTCCCTGCTCCGGCTGCGCGAGCGACGCATCTGATGGAACCCGACGGAAGCGGACGGACCGCCACCATGACCTCTGACCTCACCTCGCCGCCGGCCGAGACCCTGCCGCCCGCCGTCGTCAAGCACCCGGCCCCCGCCCGCCCGGCTCCGGTCGGCCCGCTGCGCCGGCTGACCGGCGGCCTAGGCACCGTCGTGCTCTGCCTCGCCACCGTGCTGTTCGTCCTGCCGTTCCTCTTCACGGTCGCCACCTCGCTGCGCACCGCCGCCGACGTGGCGCGCTCCCCGCTGGGCATCCCGCACTCGCTGACCCTGAGGAACTTCGCCACGGCCTTCAGCCAGATCCACTACGGGCGCAGCACCCTCAACACCCTCCTCATCACGGGCCTTTCGTGCGTGGCGATCACCGTGATCGGCTCGCTCGCCGCCTATCCGCTCGCCCGGATCACCCAGCACTGGTCCACCGCCGTGTACCGGCTGTTCATCCTCGGCACCTCCATCCCGGTGTTCGTGGTGGCGGCACCGCTGTACCTGCTGATGCGCGACCTGAACCTGCTGGACAGCTACACGGGCGTGGTCCTCATCTACACGGCCCTCAACCTCCCGGTCGCCGTGTTCTTCTACACCAGCTTCATCCGCTCCGTCCCCACCGACCTGGAGGAGGCGGCGGCACTCGACGGCTGCGGCGCGTTCCGCACGTTCTTCACGATCATCCTGCCGCTGCTGCGGCCGGTCACCAGCACCCTGCTGACCTTCGTCTCCCTCCAGATCTGGAACGACCTGCTGGTCCCGCTGGTCTTCCTCCAGGACCCCGGCAAGCGGACCGTCATGGTGAACGCGTACGCGTTCATCGACCCGCACACCGTGCAGCCGACGACCCTCTTCCCGGCCGCCCTCCTCGGTGTGCTGCCGCTGCTGCTCCTCTTCGTCTTCTTCCAGCGCCAGGTGGTCGCCGGCATGTCCGCCGGCGCGGTCAAGTAGCCGACCGCCGCACCCGGCCCCTCCACACCCTCACCGTCCGGGGGTACCCCCATGCCCCGACGTACCGGAAGGACCCGCCACCGATGTACGTGGTCTCCTACTTCACCGACGCCGAAGAGGCGCTGCACCTGGCCTACAGCCACGACGGCCATGAGTTCGTGCCCGTCAACGGCGGGCAGCCCGTCCTGCGGGGCACGGTCGGCACCGGCAGACTGCGCGACCCGTTCATCGGGGTGGGCCCCGACGGGCTGTTCCATCTGCTGGCCACGGACGGCTGGACGAGTCCGTACATCGTGCACGCCACCTCCGCCGACCTGCTCACCTGGTCCGACCAGGAACTCCTCCCGGTGATGGCCGACGTGGACGGGGCCCACAACGCCTGGGCGCCGGAGTTCTTCCTGGAGCCCGCGACCGGCGTCTACCACCTCATCTGGTCCTCGGTCGTCGAGGCCGGCACCAGCGCCGAGGGCCGGGACTTCGAGCACCACACCCAGAACCACCGCATCTGGCACTGCACCACCGAGGACTTCCGTACGTTCACGGACCCCGACGTCTTCTTCGACCCCGGGCACTCGGTCATCGACGCCACCGTGCGGGAGCTGGAGGGCGGCGGCTTCCTCATGGCGTACAAGGACGAGCGCGGCACGAACGACCTCGGCACCGCCCACAAGGACATCCATCTGACCACCTTCGACCGCCCCGGCGGGCCGTGGACCTCCTCCGTGGGACCGGTCACCCCCTCCGTGGTGGAGGGCCCGTCGATCTTCCGGCGCGGCGACGAGATGGTCATGATCTTCGACCACTTCCTCGAAGGGAGATACGGAGCGGCCCGCAGCAGGGACGGCGTGGCCTGGGAGCCGGTCCCCCTCGCCCTGCCCCCGGGCATGCGGCACGCCTCCGTCCTCGAAACGCCCCTGCCGGCCGCCCTGCCCGCGCGCCGCGGCGACGCGTGAACTCCGGGCGGGGTCCGGTTCCCCCCGCCCCGCCCGGTGCCCGAAGAGCCGTGTCGCGTCCCGCGGCGCGGAGAACCCTTCACCCACCAAGGAGCGTCGCGATGAAGCGTCGCAGAACGGACCGCCCGGGCCTCGGAGCCTCCCGTGTCCTCACCCTGCTCGCCACCCTGGCGGGCGCCCTCCTCCTCCCCGCCCACCCCGCACTCGCCGCCGGCACGACCTACTACGTGAACTGCTCGGCCGCCTCCAACGGCAGCGGCACCCAGGCCAGCCCCTGGAACTCGGTCAGCGGCGTCAACGGCACCACCTTCGCCGCCGGCGACAGCGTCCTGTTCGCCGCCGGCACCACCTGCACCGGCCAGCTCACCCCCGGTGGCTCCGGTTCCTCCGGCAGCCCCATCACCCTGGGCGCGTACGGCACCGGCGCCAAGCCGGTCATCGACGCCCAGGGCGCCACCGGCCCGGTCATCCATCTCCTCAACCAGCAGTACTGGGAGATCGGCGGCCTGGAGCTGACCAACGCGGCCACCTCCCCGAACTACCGCTCCGGCGTCCTCACGGAGAACAGCTCCGGCGGCATCCTGCACCACATCCGGGTGCACGACATGTACATCCACGACATCACCGGCTACGGCGGCGGCTGGTACGCCACCAACGCGGGCGTCGGCGTCCAGACCGACCACACCACCCCCGTCTCCACCTGGGACGACATCGTGGTCGAGAACAACACCTTCGACCACGTCGACCGCATCGCCGTCGCGGTCACCCCGGACGGGGACGGCCAGGGCACCGGCCTGACCACCGGCACCGTCATCCGCGGCAACACGATGACCTACGACGGCGCGGACGACATCCTCGTCGTCAAGAACGACGGCGCCCTCATCGACGGCAACAAGGCGGGCTACGGCGGCGCGAAGAGCACCTGCCCGCCCTCCGGCCAGTACTGCAACGGCGCCTCCGCCGGCATCTGGATGTCCGGCAGCTCCAACACGGTCGTGCAGAACAACGAGGTGTACTGCCACGTCAACGGAGCCGACGGCACCGGCTACGACGTGGACTGGGGCAACCACAACACCACGTTCCAGTACAACTACAGCCACCAGAACCTCGGTGGCTTCATGCTGGTCATGCCGCCGTTCACCATTGCCAACGAGCCCACCTCGACCGTGCCCAGCGACGGCACGGTGATCCGCTACAACATCAGCGAGAACGACGGCACCAACGCCGGCTGCCCCGCCTCCGGCACCCCCACCCATGGCACCGGCGTCTTCCACTTCGTGGGCAACATCCCCAACCAGAGCGGCAGTTCGGCCGCCGTCCCGCTCATCTACAACAACAGCGTCTACGTCAACAAGAGCGGCCTGAACACCCCGATCCTGTACTCCCGGCGCGGGTCCGGCGTCACCGGCACCCTGTCCTTCCAGAACAACGCCGTCTTCAACTACGGCACCGGCGGCTACTTCACGACCAGCGCCGGCTCCGTCTACTCCCACAACCTCTTCTACGGCAACCACCCCTCCTCCGAGCCCACCGACGCGGCGAAGGTGACGGCCGACCCGCAGTTCCGCAACCCGGGCAACGCCAACAGTTCCTCCTCCTCCACCGGCGCGAACGCCTACCAGGTGCACCCGTCCTCGCCCGTGGTCCGCGCCGGTGCGGTGATCGCCTCCAACGGCGGCAAGGACGCCTTCGGCAACACCGTCTCCGCCACGGCCGCCCCCAACATCGGCGCCTACAACGGCACCGGCGGCAACCTGGTCTCCAACGCGGGCTTCGAGACGGGTTCCCTGAGCCCGTGGACCCAGGCCAGCGGTAACGCCTCCTCCGTCACCGGAGCCAATGCCCGCACCGGCACCTCCGCGCTGACCACCGCGGCGAGCGGCAGCGGAGCCAACCAGACCCTGACCGGCCTGAGCCCCAACACCACCTATCTGCTGACCGGTTGGGCGAAGGTCGCGAACGCCGGCGAGACGCTCGCCGTCGGCGTGAAGAACTTCGGCGGCACCGAGACCTACACCAACCTCGCCACCACCTCGTACACCCAGGCGGCGGTGGTGTTCACCACCGGCTCCTCGAACACCTCGGCCCTCATCTACTGCTGGAAGAACGCGGGCGGCAGCGGCGCGGGCTACTGCGACGACCTCGCGGTGGAACCCCTGTCCTCCGCGACCAACGCGCTCACCAACCCCGGCTTCGAGAGCGGCGCCCTCACCCCCTGGGCCCAGAGCACCGGTACGGCGTCCTCCGTCGTCGCCTCCAACGCCCGCACCGGAACCTACGCCCTCCAGACGGGCGCCAGTGCCAGCGGCGCGATCCAGACGGTGAGCGGTCTGACGTCCAGCGGCACCTATCTGCTGGCGGGCTGGGCCAAGGCGGCCACCGCCGGTGAGGAGGTCGCGGTCGGCGTGAAGAGCTTCGGCGGCGCGGAAACGTATCTGCGCACCTCCACCACCTCCTACGCCCAGCAGCCGATCTTCTTCACCACGGGCGCGTCCACCACCTCGGCCGGCGTCTACTGCTACAAGAACGCGGGCTCGGCGGCCGCGTACTGCGACGACTACACCCTGATCAAGCTGCCCTGACCCTCGGCACCCAGGACGGTGGGCGGGCCGGCGCATCCGGCCCGCCCACGGGCGTTCTCCTCGAAGGAGGTCCACCGTCACCCGGGCGGGGGCACGGGACCCGGGCCTGCGCCGCGGTCCGAGCTCAGCGGTAGCAGGTGCTCACCCCCGGGCGCAACGGACAGGCGACGGCGGCGAAGCCGCCGTTGGCGAGGACGTCCACGCGCAAGGTGTCGCCACCCCGCAGCACCCGGGTGTCCCGGACCAGTCCGTCGGTGCCGTCCCCGATCGTTTCGACCAGCCAGCGGCCCCGCCCGATGCCCAGCGGCACCTCGACCGTGCGCGCGGCGCCCGCGTACACCCCGCCGAGGAACCAGCGATTCCCGCTGCGGCGGGCGAGGACCGCCTCCCGGCCGGGGGTTCCGGCGAGCAGCCGGGTGTCGTCCCAGGCGGCCGGGAGCTGCTCCAGGAAGGCACGGGCGAGGGGGCGTTCGTCGTACGACTCGGGGGTGCCCGCGAGCATCTGGAGCCCTGATTCGTAGGCGACGGTCAGGCCCACCTCGGCCGCGTCGGAGTTGGGGCGCAGACCGACCCGCTGGAAGGCGCCGGGGGTGAAGTCCATGGAGCCGACGACGTTCCGGGTGAAGGGCAGGGTGGTGAGGTGGACGGCGGTGTTGGTGCGCTTCTCCTCGCCGCCGACCCCCTCCAGCGTCATCACCTGCGGCCAGGTGCGCTGGATGCCCTTGGGGATCGTGGAGCCGTGGAAGTCCACCATGAGGTGGTGGGCGGCGGTCTCCGGGAGGATCGTGTCGTACCACCGGAGCATCGACTGCGCCTCGGAGTCCATGAAGTCGATCTTGACCCCCCGGACGCCCCACCGCTCCAGCGTGGGCAGCCACCGCGCGCGTTCCTCGGGTGTGTCCAGGTCGCGCTGGTGGATCCAGACGATGATCCCGACACCCTTCTCCCGTGCGTAGCGGACGAGTTCGGGCATCCAGCTGGTGGTCTGCCAGTCGGGATCGGTGACGTCCCACTCGTCCTTCTTGAAGTACCAGCCCGAGTCGACCGCCTCGTAGGGCCAGCCCCGCTCGGCGGCGTAGTCGACGTACGCCTTCTGCGCCGCGAGGCTCTGTCCCGCCGTGCGTCCGCCGGCCAGCCAGGTCCACAGCACGGTGCCGGGCCGGATCCAGGAGCGGTCGGCGACCGCGGACGCCGGGGCCAGGTCGTCGGTGAAGGTCGAACGGGTGACGGTGGCGAGGTCACCGGTGACCATGGCCCGCCAGGGCGTGGCGAGCCGCCCCCCGGTGCGCACCCGCGCGTCGGCGAGCTGGACCCGGTAGGTGCCGGCGCCCTGGGTGTGGGCGAGCCGGGCACCGGAGTAGGAGCCGGTGAGGTCGGATTCGGCGAGCAGCGTATAGCCGCCCGGGGTGGCGAACAGCGCCTGGTCCGCGTAGGTACCGGTGGGTGCGGTCGCGGCGGTGTACGCGGCGAACTGGCCCTCGTTGTCGACCCGGTAGGTGCTCAGCCAGGCACCCGCGTCCGCCGGGAGGCGGAACGCGGAGGCCTCGCCGAGGACGTCGCCGTACCCGGTGGGCAGGACGTACCGGTACGCCACGCCGTCGGCGGCGGCGCGCACGACGAGGTCGAGGCGGGCGCCCGCCTCGGTGGCGAAGGACAGCCGGGTCTCCCGCATGTGCACCCTGCGGTCGAGCCGCTTGCCGGACACCGCCCGGTACCGCTCGTCCACCGTACGGTTCCTGGCGTGCAGGAAGCGCAACCCCTGGGACAGGTCCGCCTGTTCGGCGACGATGCCGAGCGGCGACGGTTCGAGGACCGTACGGCCCTCCCGGGACACCGAGAGGCTCAGTGTGCCGGTGGTGTCGTCGAGGGAGATCCGTGCCCGGGGCGCGTCGCCCGCCGAGGACACGGTCCACACGCCTTCCTCCCGCTGCCCGGCCTGCGCGGGGGCGTGGATGAGGAGCGCGGCCAACAGCCCGGCGCACAGCCCGGCGACCGCGGTTCTGATCGGAACAGCCATGGGAGCCTTCCCGGTGGTGTGGGGGGTGGGGACGGGCGGACGGGCGTTACGGCAGTCCCCAGGGCGCGCCCGGTTCCGACGCGGCGACGGGCGCGATGACCAGGTCGGGTCGGGCGCCGGAGTGGATCAGCACCTCGCGGCCCCGGGGCAGGTCGATGCCGAGCGTGCCGTCGCCCAGGTCATGGGTGCGGGCCGGGCTGCCGTCGTCGAGGAGCACGGTGAGCCGGCCGGTGAGGCCGTGCCGCACTTTCAGCGGTTCGCCCGCCAGACTCCTGATCCGCACGAACCGGGTGCTCCCCGCCTCGCGGACCGCGCTGACCAGGAACGCGCCCTCGGTGCGGAACCCGTGCAGGGTGACGTCCGCCCAGGCCGAAGGGACGGCCGGGAAGACGCGGATCACGCCGCCCCAGCTCTGGCAGAACATGTCGTGCAGCGACTGCGAGGCCGACAGCGGTGTCTCGATCACCGGACCGGCCTCGGTGTAGTGGGTGTTGGCCTGGCAGGGGTAGCGGGTGCCGGGGTCGAAGAACTTCCGCAGGTGGGAGAGCGCGGTGTCGCCGTCGCCGGCCATCGCGTACATCGATGCGGCGCCGGTGTAGCTGTAGCCGCGGTGGGCACCGGTCAGCGCGTGCCAGTGCGCGATCGACCGGGTGATCAGCTCCCGGTTCTCCGGCTGGTCCCAGTTGACCAGGTACAGCGGGTACACCATCAGCAGGTGCGAGTAGTGCCGGTGGGACTGCGCGTAGGGGGTGTCGGCGCCGATCATGAAGCCGTTGTCGTCGACCGGGTACGGCGTGAGCCTCGCCAGCACCTCCCGCCAGCGCGGTGCCGACGGATCGTCGATGCCCAGGAGTTCGGCGGAGTCGAGCAGGGTGCGGCAGCCCCAGCGGATCAGGGCGAGGTCGTAGTTGGTGTCCTGCGGGGGCACCACCGGGTACTCGGGGGAGAGGGTGCTCGGCAGATGCAGCCTGCCGTCGCTGCCCGGGGTGAGGAAGTGCAGGTAGTAGGCGATCGCCCGGCGCAGCACCGGGTAGACCGTGTCGCGCAGCAGGGACGTGTCCATGGAGTGCCGGTAGGACAGCCACACGTTGTGCAGCGCCCAGGTGAGGTCGCCGGTCTCGGCGCCGGTGCCGGGGCGGCCCACCTCCCGGCGGGCGAACATGTCGGAGCTGCGGCCGACGCCCGAGCTGTCCGCGCGGTAGGCGGCGGGCACATTGGCGATCAGCTGTTCCTGGTTCTGCCGCAGGGTGGTGGCGAGCGCGTCGAGTTCCGGGTGGTTGGAGCCGTGGATCAGCCAGTACTCCAGCTGCACATTGAGGTTCCACCACACGGCGGGCCACGGGGTGGGCTCCAGCCAGGGGCCGGAGGTCGCCATGACGGGGCCGCCCGCGCGGCTGGCGGAGGCGACCTTGTAGAGCTGGATCCAGTGGAAGCTCTGCAGTCGCCGGTCCGGGAACGAGACGAAGCTCTTCGGGTAGAAGGCGTGCCACCAGCGGGTGTGACGGCGCCTCAGCCGGCCGTAGGAGACGGCGCGTCGCAGGTTGCGCAGGGAGTCGGTCTCGGCCGCGGTGGCGGAGGGGTGGCCGTGGCCGACGCTCAGCAGCAGGTCGGCGCCGGTGCGGCGGTGGGCGGTGGCCGTCGCGCCGCCGCCGCTGAGGGGCTGGAGCACCTGTTCGGTGCCGTCGGCTGCGGTCCGGACCGTCCAGGGCGGGTTGGCGGTGTAACCGGCGGGCGGGGCCTCGCTGATCCGGCGGGGGCTGACGGCTTCCTCGGGGTGGAAGGTCCACCGGACCTGCTCGTCGCCGTCGGCCGTCACCCGGGCGGCCAGCACCTCGTCGTGGACGAACGCGGAGAGGGTGAGGGTGCCGGCCGTGGTGGTGACCGTGCCGGTGAGCTCGGCGTTCCACAGGCTCAGCCGCCAGTCGACGGCGGTGATGGTGCCGACCGGGGCGAGCGTGAGATGTCCGACCGGCAGCCGGCAGGTGCCCCAGCCGCTGCCGAACTCGGGCCGGTGGTCCTGGACCCGGCCGTGCTGCACGGTGAAGCGGATCCGGTTCTCGCCCGGCTCCTGGTAGACCATGCTGCCGAGCAGCCCGTCCCCGAGGAACGGGCCCTCGTACCAGCGGGTGGGCAGCCTGGTCCACAGCAGGTCCTGGTGGCGCAGGAACTCCGCCCAGGCGCGTCCGGTGGTCATGGTGTCGTGGAGCCGCCACGGGCGCCCGGCGGCACCCGGCGCGGCCTGGGCGGGGGCGGGCAGGGCGGCGGCCGCCGCGCCGCCGAGGGCGGTGCCGATCAGGGTGCGGCGGGGGACCGCCGAGTCCTTCCCCGACTGCGAGGTCATCGTCGTCCTCCAGAGCTGATGGGGCATCAACACGGGCGATTCATCGGGTGTATCGGGGAACATAGGCAGCCTCTGTCGACGTGTCAATGCCCATGTGTCTTGACTCCTCCGATGTCTTGCGGTTGCCTTCTGGCGTGCTCCCGACAACGGAAAGGAACCCTCGATGAACCGGAGAACCCTCTTACGGGCGAGCGGCGGGCTGCTCGCCGGCGGGGTCGTCGCGGCGGCGCCGGCCGCGGCCGCCCCCACCGACGGCTGGACGCAGACCTCGTTCACCTACGGCTGGCACAAGCCCTGGAACCTCGACCTCGCCGAGCGGCACAGCTACAGCGGCGGAGTGCACCGCATGTGGGTGTACGCCACCGACGAGCCGTTCCAGGAAGGCAGCGACACCGACCCGCGCACCGAGATGCGCTGGCAGGTCGACTACACCACCGGCGACCGCATGTGGGACGCCGACGTCTACCTTCCCTCCGGCACCGACGGCGCGTCCTTCGTCCAGATCCTCCGCGGCGTCCACCCCTCGGGCACCCCTGCCACCGACATCATGCTCAACGTCTACGACACCGACGGCGGCACCGTACGGCGCTACGACGGCACGGTGCTCAGGACGGACGCGTACGACACCTGGTTCAACGTGAAGATCGCCCATCAGGCGACCAGCGGCACCGGGACCATCAAGGTCTACCTCGACGACTCCCTCGCCCTCACCGTCGCCGACCGGGGCCCCGCCACCCGCTACTTCAAGAACGGCGTCTACGACCACGGCTCCGGCCGCGTCGAGGCCCGCTTCCGCAACCTCCGCCACTGGACGCGCTGACCCCATGTGACACACGTCATAGTGGCGTTTCTCCGGAGTGGCGTAATGACCCGGCCTCCTCTCGCTCTCCAGGGTGAGTCCGCGGAAACCCGCCGCCGCCCCGTCCCCTTCGGAGACCGCCGTGTACATCAGCCTCGACCAGCCCGTGGGCGCCTGCCTGCTCACCCATGACCAGCGGGAGCTGGCCGTGCCGGCCAACCTCCGCTGCACCTCCGACGACCCCCATGCCGTACGGCTGGTGTTCCCCGCCTCCGCCTCGCTGGACGGCGAGGAGGTCACCTGGGTGCTCGCGCGCGCCCTCCTGGAACAGGGGCTGGACGGCCCGGCCGACGGGGGCAGTGTGCGGGTCCGTCCGCACGGACCGGAGCACACCACCGTGGAGCTGCGCGCGTCCGAGGGCGCGGCCCTGATCCGCTTCGACACCTCGGCCCTGCGGCGCTTCCTGCTCCGCTGGGCCACGGTCGGCGAGCGGGTCCCGGCACCGGTCGAGCCGGCCCCCGTCGCCACGGTGAGCACCATCGGGGCCCAGCGCGCGGCCCGGCGGCCGGTGGCGGCGCAGCGATCATGGGCGATATGACGACGGCACGGGGGCAGCGGCCCGGCACCTGCATGAGGGGGAGGGTCGGTGCGTTCTTCCAGGTCGACGGCGAACCGGTCGGCGCGCTCTCGACCTCGGCCGGTTCGTGAGGCCGGTCGCACGCGAGGTCAGTCGAACTCCTCCACGTACTCCTCGGGCGGCCCCAGTTCGGCCTCTTCCCGCAACTCCACTGCCGTGCCCAGGCGTTCCAGCTCCAGCACGGTGACCGTGTTGTCGCCCGTCCGCAGCAGCGGGGCCGGGCAGTACAGGGTCAGCTGGGGGCCGGTCTCCCGGTAGCGGCCGAGCAGGAAGCCGTTCACCCAGACCAGACCGCGGCACGATCCCGGCAGCGCGAGGAAGGTGTCCGCGGGGGTGCCGACGGAGAACACGGCCGTCGCGAACCCCGCCCCGGTGCGGGCGGGACCCGCCGCCACCGCGTCGGCCAGCTCGGCGCAGGTCCACTCCTGGAGGGCGACCGGGACGCTGTCCCAGCCCTGGACCAGACGCCGGTCGACGAGGACCGGACCGAGCAGGCCCTTGTGCCCGCCGATGCCGGGCCCGTAGTTCACCCGCCCCAGGTTCTCGACCAGCACGTCCAGCCGGACGACCGCGCCGGTGCCGCGCAGCGGCAGTTCCGGGGAGCCGGGGTCGGCCACCCCGAGCAGGGCGCCGTCGACGAGGACCAGCGCCCGGTCCCGTACGTCCTTCAGGACCAGCCGGTGCTCACCGGCGGGGATCCGGGGGTGCGCGGTGTACCGGACCATGCCCGCGTCCAGTCCGAGCCGCTCGAACGAGGCGGGACGCGGGCCGGTGCGGACCGGTGCCGCCACGGCCCGCAGACCGGTCAGCAGGTCCGCCCGGTGGACGAGGGGCAGCCGGGCCGCCGGCAGCCGGGGCGGGCGGACCCGCGAGCGGACCGGGCCACGGGCGCCGAGCGCCTCGCGCAGCGCGAAGAACTTGGCGGTGAGGGAGCCGTCCTCGGCGATCGGCGCGTCGCAGTCGTAGCTCGTCACCACGGGCCGCAGCCGGCCCTCCTCCTCGTTGGCGCCCGCCCAGAGGCCGAAGTTGGTGCCGCCGTGGGCCATGTAGAGGCTCACGCTGCCGCCGTCGGAGAGGATCCCCCGGAGGGTGCCGACCGCGCTCTCCACCTCCCGGACGTGGTGCCGGCCGTCCCAGTGGTCGAACCAGCCGTTCCAGAACTCGGCGACCACGAAGGGCTCGTCGGGGCGGCGGGCCGCGAGGAGGCGCCGGGCCGCCTCGGGCCGGGAGCCCAGGGTGACGGCCGTCAGGGTGCCGGGCAGGGTGCCCCCGTCCAGCATGAGGTCGGTGGGGCCGTCGGCGGTGAACAGCAGCTCGCGCACGCCCCGTTCGGTCAGCCCCCGCCGCAGCCGGCGCAGATACGCGAGGTCGTCGCCGTAGCTGCCGAACTCGTTCTCCACCTGCACCGCCACCACCGGCCCGCCCGCGCAGGCCTGGAGCGCGGCGAGGCGCGGGATCAGCCGGTCGAACCAGCGGCCCACGGGGGTGAGGAACGCGGGATCCGTGCTGCGCAGGGCCGGCTCCCGCGCGGTGAGCCAGCAGGGCAGACCGCCGTTGGACCACTCCGCGCAGATGTACGGGCCCGGCCGGACCACGGCGTCGAGCCCCTCCTCGGCCACCGTGCGCAGGAACCCCTCCACGTCCCGCCAGCCGTCGAAGCGCGGCTCCTCGTCCTCGCGGGGCTGGTGGAAGTTCCACGGCACATAGGTGTCGACGGTGTTGAGTCCGAGGTCGGCGAGCCGGCGGATCCGGTCCCGCCAGAGCCCGGGATGGACCCGGAAGTAGTGCAGCGACCCGGAGAGGACGCGATGGGGGACGCCGTACCGGTAGAGACGGCCCCCGTCCCAGGTGAGCGCATGGGTCGTGCTCAGCTCAGTCACGGGCACGAGCGTATGTTATCGATGCCATACGTAACAAGAACGCTAGGATCGGGGAGAACACGGGAGGGAGTGCCATGAGCGAGGGCACCGCGCGGCCGAGACAGCCGAGCATGGCCGACGTGGCCCGGACCGCCGGGGTGTCGGCGCAGACCGTCTCCCGCGCGCTGCGCGGCTCGCCGAACGTCAACCCGGAGACCCGGCGGCGGGTGCTGGCCGCCGTGGAGCAGACCGGCTACCGGTTCAACAGCGCCGCCCGCGCGCTGTCCTCCGGGCGCAGCCACACCCTCGGGCTCGTCCTGCTGGCCTCCGGCGGCTACTACTCGCGCTCGGCGGTGACCGCGGGGGTCGAGGCCGCCGCGGGCGCGGCCGGGTACGCGGTGAACATCGCGACCATCGCCGCGCTCGACACCGGCCTCATGGAGCGGGCCCTGGCCCGCCTCGCCGACCAGGGAGTGGACGGTTTCGTGATCGCCGTCCCGCTCATCTCCGTGACGCCGAAGATGGAGGACATCACCCGCGACATCCCCACCGTGACCCTCGACGGCTCGCGCACGGCGGGCGCCCGGGTGCTCGGCATCGACCAGCGGGAGGCGGGCCGGGTCGCCACCCGGCATCTGCTCGACTTGGGGCACCGCCAGGTCTGGCACATCTCCGGCCCCGACGAATGGATCGAGGCGCGCCGCCGCCGGCAGGGCTGGCAGGAGTGCCTGGCCGAGGCCGGCATCGAGGCGCCGCCGCCCCTGGAGGGCGACTGGTCCCCGGACTCGGGGCACCGGCTGGGGCAGGTCATCGCCATGATCCCCGAGGTCACCGCGGTCTTCGTGGCCGGCGACGAGATGGCCTTCGGCGTCATCCGGGCCCTGCGCGAGCGCGGCCGTTCGGTGCCCGAGGACGTGTCCATCGTCAGCGTCGACGACATCGCGCTCGCCGCCTACTGCGCCCCGCCCCTGACGACCGTCCGCCAGGACTTCTACCACTACGGCGCCGCGGCCGTCGCCCTGCTGCTCGGCGGCGACGAGGCCGGCGCCGAGGAGCCGGCGGCCACGGTGTCCCTGTCGGTGCGCGCCTCCACGGCACCGCCGCGCCGCTCCTGAGAGGCCCGCGACCGCCTCGCTTCGGCCCCTTGCGCCGCCCCCTGATCGATGCCACCGTATGGCCTCATGTTATCGGTGCCACCGTAACAGGGAGGACCCCCATGAGGAGATCGCTCGTCCTCGCGGGCGCCGCGATCACGGTGCTCGGACTGCTCACCGGCTGCTCGGCCGGGGACGGGAGCGGCACGGACTCCGGAAGGACGACCCTGGAGGTCGCCGCTCTCGAGGGCGGCTACGGCCGGGACATGTACACCCGGGTCGTCGAGGCGTACGAGACCGCCCACCCCGACATCGACGTGCGGCTGAAGATCTCGAAGAGCATCGAGGACGAGATCACCCCGAACATGAAGGCGGGCCGCTATCCGGACGTCGTGGTCCTCGGCCAGGGCCGCAAGGCCGCCCTCACCGAGACCCTCGTCAAGGACAAGGCCCTGGAGGACCTCACCCCGGTCCTGAAGGAGAAGGTCCCCGGCGAGTCGAAGACCGTCGGCGAGAAGCTCACCCAGGGCATCGTCGGCAACCTCAACACCGACCCCTACGGCGACGGCAGGACGTATCTGCTGCCGATGTACTACGCCCCGACCGGCCTCTTCCACAACGAGGCCCTGTTCCGGAAGAAGGGCTGGAAGGTCCCGGCCACCTGGGACGAGATGTTCGCCCTCGGCGACACCGCCAGGAAGCAGGGCATCCCCCTGTTCACGTACCCGACGGCCGGCTACCTCGACT
Source organism: Streptomyces sp. NPDC005811 (assembly GCF_040630405.1). Taxonomy (NCBI): domain Bacteria; kingdom Bacillati; phylum Actinomycetota; class Actinomycetes; order Kitasatosporales; family Streptomycetaceae; genus Streptomyces; species Streptomyces sp. NPDC005811. The sequence goes on along the minus strand of NZ_JBEXXK010000059.1, from coordinate 15,124 downwards.
CGTACTTCTTCGCGCTCCTCGCCGACATCGGCGGCGAGCGGTTCTACACGGACGTCATGACGTACAAGAAGGACGTCTGGAAGACCGCGAACGCCCGCAAGGCCCTCGACCTCACCACCCGGCTGCTCGGCTATGCCGCGCCGGCCACCGTCGGGTACGCCAACGAGCAGGACTTCACCAAGAACCAGCAACTCGTCCTCGACGACAAGGCGCTGTTCATGCCCAACGGCACCTGGATCGTCGGCGAGATGGCGGACGCGCCGCGCACGAAGGGCTTCCGGTGGGCACTGACCCCGCTGCCGGCGGTCACGGCGGGCGGCAAGCGGTACATCACCACCTCGGTCGAATCGGTGTGGATCCCGACGGCGGCGCGGCACAAGGACGCGGCGAAGGACTTCCTCGCCTACCTCTACTCCGACGAGGCCGCGAAGATCTTCGCCAGGTCGAACGCCGTCCAGCCCATCGAGGGCATCGCGAGCAGCCTGACCGGCGAGAACGCCGCCTTCTACCAGGTGTACGCGGACCCGGACGTGTCCGCGCTGGTCGGCGGGTTCGCGAGCACCGCACCCGTCGCGGGCGTCGACATCAAGGCCACCCTCTTCGACACCGCGAACAGCGTCATCAGCGGCGACACCACCGAGGACACGTGGCAGGCCGCGCTGAACGAGGCCAGCGAGAAGCTGCGCGCGGCGGGCGACTGACACGGTGACCATGCTCTCCACCCCACCCCCCGGCGCCACGGACCGCCCACCGGGCAAGCGGACCCCGCCGCCCGCACCTCCCTGGCGGGCGGCGGCCCGGGGCCGCGGGAACACCGGCTTCGTCTGGGCCTGTCTGCTGCCCGCGCTGGTCCTGTTCACGGTCTTCATGGCGGTCCCGACCGTGAACGTGTTCCGGATGTCCTTCTACACCTGGAGCGGCTTCTCCCCGCAGAAACGGTTCGTGGGCTGGGACAACTTCCGGCGCCTCCTGGACGACGACCAGTTCGTGCGGGCCTTCCAGAACACGGTCGCGCTGCTCGTCGTGGTGACCGTCGTGACGACGGTCTCCGGACTGTTCCTCGCCGCGGTCATGACCCGGCAGCGGCTGCGCGGCCGGAACCTCTACCGCTTCGTCCTCTACATCCCCAACGTGCTCTCGGTGGTCGTCATCGCGGCGATCTTCTCCGCCGTCTACGACCAGCGGAACGGCCTGCTCAACGGCGCCCTCCGGCTGCTCTCGCTGGACGGCTGGCAGCAGATCTGGCTCGGCGACCAGCAGATCGTGCTCTACTCCGTCGCGATCGCCATGGTCTGGCAGTCGCTCGGCTACTACATGGTGCTCTACATGGCCGCCATGGCGGGCATCCCCGAGGAGCTCTACGAGGCGAGCGCCCTCGACGGGGCCTCCGCCGTCCGCCAGTTCTTCGCGCTGACGCTGCCGCTGATCTGGCAGAGCCTGCGCACCACCCTGACCTTCTTCATCATGAGCTCCGTCAACCTCAGCTTCGTCCTCGTCCGGGCGATGACCGGCGGCGGCCCCGACGGCTCCTCCGAGGTGCTGCTCGACTACATGTACAAGCAGGCGTACACGAACTCGTCGTACGGCTACGGCATGGCGATCGGCGTCGTCGTCTTCGTGTTCTCGTTCCTCGTGTCGCTCCTGGTGAGCCGGGCGACCCGCCGCGAGCCCCTCCAGTTCTGAGGACCCTCCCATGACCACGCCAGCCGCCCACCGCCCCCGCGCCGCCCGGCTGCTCACCCACGCCCTCGTCGCCGCCCTCGCGCTCGCCGTCGCGGTGCCGGTCGGCTGGGTGCTGCTCGCCTCCCTCAAGCGGAAGAGCGAGTTCTTCGGCAGCCCGTGGACCCTGCCGGAGAGCCTGCACCTGCGCAACTACGGCGACGCGTTCCTCGGCGCCCACATGGGCCGGTACTTCCTGACCTCCGTGCTCGTCACCCTGCTCGGCCTGGTCCTCGTCCTCGCCGTCTCCGTACCGGCGGCGTACGTCGTCGCCCGCTACACGTTCCGCGGCCGCCGGCTCGTCGAGACCGTGCTGATGGCCGGCCTCTTCGTCAACGTCAACTACATCGTCGTACCGATCTTCCTGATGCTCGTCGACTGGGACCGCGCGCTGATCGACGTCTTCCCCGGCGGCTTCTTCCTCGACAACCCGGCGATGCTGTCCCTCGTCCACGCGGCCACCTCGATCCCCTTCACCGTCTACCTCCTCACCGCGTACTTCCGGTCGATCCCGGTCGAGTACGAGGAGGCCGCCGCGCTGGACGGCGCCTCCCGCCTGCGGATCATGACCCGGATCATGCTCCCGATGGCCCGCCCGGCCGTCACCACCGTCGTCCTGTTCGACTTCCTCGCCTACTGGAACGACTTCATCCTCTCGCTCACCCTGCTCCCGGGCGAGAACAGGACGCTCCAGGTCGGTCTGCTCAACCTGTTCACCGCGCAGAAGGCCGCGGCCGACTACGGACGCCTCTACGCCGGCATGGTCCTCGTGATCGTGCCGGTCCTCCTCGTCTACGCGCTCGTCCAGCGCCGTCTCGTCGAGGGCATCGCCTCCGGCGGGGTGAAGGGCTGACCCCGGCCCGCGCGCCCCCAGCGGAAGGAACACCGACATGAAGGAATCGACGCGTACGGCGCTCCTGGTCGCCGCCCGTACGCTCGTCGCGGCGGCCTGTGTCGCGCTCGTCGTCACCGCCCGCACCACCGTCGGGTGGGGCCACCTCCTGGTGATGCTCGCCGGACTGGCCGGTCTGCTGACCCTCCTCGCCCTCTACAACCGGCGGTTCCGATGAGCGCGCCGACCGGCCGCGCCCTGGCCGCCGTCCGGCCCAGCCCACGCCAACTCGCCTGGCAGGCCATGGAGTTCTACGGCTTCCTGCACTTCGGGATGAACACGATGACGGACCGGGAGTGGGGCGAGGGCCATGACGACCCGGCCCTCTTCGACCCGTCCGCCCTCGACGCCGACTCCTGGATCCGGGCCCTCAAGGCCGCCGGGATGACCGGGGTCATCCTCACCTGCAAGCACCACGACGGCTTCTGCCTCTGGCCGAGCGACGTCACCGACCACACCGTGGCCTCCTCGCCCTGGCGCGGCGGACAGGGCGACGTGGTCGCGGAGGTCGCCCGGGCGGCGCGCCGGCACGGCCTGCGGTTCGGGATCTACCTCTCGCCCTGGGACCGCACCGAGGCCACCTACGGCTCCGGCACGGCGTACGACGACTTCTACGTCGCCCAGCTCACCGAACTCCTCACCCGCTACGGGCCGTTGTTCTCGGTGTGGCTCGACGGCGCCAACGGAGAGGGCCCGAACGGCAAGCGGCAGCTCTACGACTGGGACCGGTACTACGCGGTCGTCCGCGAGCTCCAGCCGGACGCGGTGATCAGCGTGTGCGGCCCGGACGTCCGCTGGTGCGGCAACGAGGCGGGCGAGACCCGCCCCGACGAGTGGAGCGTCGTCCCGCGCGCCCTCCAGGACGCCGAACGCACCGCCGACCGCTCCCAGCACGCCGACGACGGCACCTTCGCCCGGCTGGTCCGCAGCGACGACCGCGACCTCGGCAGCCGGGCCGCGCTCGCCGGACACGAGGACGACCCGGTCTGGTACCCGGCCGAGGTCAACACCTCGATCCGCCCCGGCTGGTTCCACCACCCGGCCGAGGACTCCCGGGTCCGCTCCGCGGAAGAGCTGTTCGGCATCTACCTCCGTGCCGTCGGCGGCAACTCCTGCTTCCTGCTCAACGTCCCGCCCGCCCGGGACGGCCTGCTCCGGGACACCGATGTGACCGTGCTGGAGCAACTCGGGCGACACATCGCGGACTTCGCGGCCCGCCGTATCGAGGCGACCGTCACCGTGTCGTCCGGCACGGCGGACGGACCCACGGCCCGCTGGCGGCCCGACGCGACGGATCCGCTCCCCGCCGTCACCCTGTCGTTCGCGGCACCCCGGTACGTCGAGGCGGTCGTCGTGGGCGAGGACATCGCCCAGGGCCAGCGCATCGAGCACCTCGTGGTCCGGGGGCGGCGGCGGGACGGCCGCTGGACGACCCTCGCCGAGGCGCGCGCGGTCGGCCACCGGCGCATCCTCACCTTCGCGCCGGTGGAGGTGGACGCGGTGACCGTGGAGATACCGGAGCGGCGGGACACGCCCGTCCTCGACCGGGTCGCGGCGATCGGAGCGGCCTCGTGAGGCGCCCGGTCGTGTGGATCACCGGCGCCTGTGTGTTCCTCGCCGCGCTGGTGGTCACCCTGGTCGTCACGCTCGGCCACGGTTCCTCCGACGGCGTGGCCACCGTCGCCGGGCACCCGGTGACCCGGGACGAACTCCTCTTCCACATGCGCCGGTTGGCGCCGACGGTGCAGAACGAACTGCGCACCCGCTACAGCCTGGTGGGCACCCCGGACTGGAACGCCGAGGTCGACGGCAAGAGCGCCCTGCGGCGGCTGGAGGACCGGGCGCTGGAGGAGATCCGGCACGACAAGACCCTCCTCGTCCTGGCCCGGGAACAGGGGCTCGTCGACTCCGTCGACCACCGGGCCTTCCTCGCCGGCCTGGACGACGAGAACCACTCCCGGGCCCAGGCCATGGCGGCGGGCCGCACCGTGTACGGCGTCGGGCGGTTCACCGCCGAGGAGTACTACACGCACCGCCTCACCGCACTCACCACGGCCCTCGAACAGCGGCTCGCCCAGGGCGCCGACGCGCCCCTGAAGGTCACCGACGCCGAGGTCCGGCACGCCTTCGACGCCGACCGCGACGCCTGGAGCGCCAACGCCACCACGTACACGTACTCCCGGCTCGTCGTGCCGGTGGGCGGGGCGACCACCGCCGAGGGGCTGCGCCGGACGGTGCGCACGGCCGGGAGCCTCGCCGCCGTCGCCGACACGGCCCCCGGCGCGCGGCTGACGACGGGGACGTACGAACCGGGCGCCTCGGGCGGCCTGAACGCCCACGACCAGGACCTCGCGGCCGTGCTCGGCGGGCTCGCGCCGGGCGGGATCTCGGCCCCCGTCCGGGGCACCGGCGAGATCACCTACTACGAGCTCGACGGCAAGAAGGTCGACGAGGACAAGGCGTTCGCCGCGTACGCCCGGCGGATCCGGCTCTCGCTCGTCGAGGAGAAGTTCGACCAGTACCTCCAGCGCCGTGTCGAGAGGAGCGACATCGATGTCGACACCTCGGCGGTGGACGCCATCAACGCGGAGGAAGTGCAGTCATGAGACCGGTCGACACCGGACCACCCCGCCGCCCCCGGACTCTGTACGCGGGCTTCGTCGCCCTGCTCGCCGCCCTGCTCGTCGGAGCGCTCGTCCCGGCGGCGCACGCCACCACCACCCCGCGCGACACCCCCGCCCGGGCCGCCCTGCGGACCGCCTGGCCCGGCAACAGCCCCAACACCACCGGCGGCAGGGACTACTACTTCGACGCCACCCTCGGCCGCGATACCGCCGCCGGCACCTCCCCCGCGACCGCCTGGCGCACCCTCGCCAAGGCCACCGCGACGACCTTCGCCCCCGGCGACCGCATCCTGCTCAAGGCCGGCGAACAGTGGCCGGACCAGCAGCTGTGGCCCAAGGGCTCCGGCAGCGCCGGCAAGCCGATCACCATCTCGGCGTACGGCGACCCGAACGCCCGCCGCCCCTACATCGCGACCAACGGCAAGGTCCCCAGCCCCTTCCGGTCCGACGGCACCAAGAACCCGGCCACCGTCGGACTGACCGGCGCCATCGTGCTGCGCAACCAGCAGTACTGGGACATCGACCACGTCGAGCTGTCCAACGACGACGACTTCGCCACGGACATCACCTCGGGGACGTACGTCCGCGACGGCATCATGGTGTCCGTCAACGCCGATCTGCTGGCGAGCGGCGCGGACAGCGTCATGGACCACTTCCGCGTCTCGAACGTCTACGTCCACCACCTGGACGGCCCCAGCAGCTGGCAGAAGATCCACTACGGAGCGGTCGACTTCCAGGTCTTCGGCGCCAAGAACTACAAGCAGTACGGCACCGGCGGCTACTACTTCAAGGACGTCCGGATCGAGAACAACACCTTCGAGGACGTCGAACTGCACGCCGTCCAGTTCGCGTTCAACTGGTTCGCCGCCGACGGCACGGACGCCGGGCAGTACGACGAGAACGGCAAGTGGCACGAGGGCTGGGAGCAGTTGTGGGTCCGCACCCGCGACCTCTACAGCCGGGACGTGTACATCGGCCACAACTACGCCGAGAGCATCGGCCAGGGCGCGATCCAGCTCGCCGACACCAAGAACATGACGGTCGAGTACAACGAGGTCAACGGCTTCCTGGAACGCTACGACGCGGTGTCCTGCGCGCTCTATCTGTGGGCGGGCGCCGACTCGGTGATGCAGTACAACGAGGTCTACGGCGGCCCGGACAACGAGTACGACGGCACGCCCTTCGACCTGGAGTACACCAACTTCAACGTCACGTACCAGTTCAACTACTCGCACGACAACGCGGCGGGCTGGATGGCCTACATGGGCAACAGCTCGAACTCCGTGGCCCGTTACAACCTCAGCGTCAACGACAACGGCGTCCTGGTGAAGAACATGCTGTCGACTAACTACTCACCGACGTACTTCACCAACAACACCTTCGTCTACGACGGCGCGGACCTCGGCCAGGTCCACGACGAGACGTTCCTGAGCCGCGTCTACTTCCTCAACAACGTCTTCCACAACACCTCGACGACGACCGCGACCCCCTGGTACCGGCGCACGGGCGCGCTGCGCCAGGCGGTGTTCTCGAACAACGACTACTACGAGGCGAGCGGGACCCACTCCGCCCAGGAGCCCGCCGACCCGAGAGGACTGCGGGCCGACCCGCGCTTCGCCGGCGACCCCGACGACTACCTCACCGGACTGGGCGTGGACCGGATCCGGGAGGCGGCGGCGCACTTCGCGCTCCGCGACGACTCGCCGCTGATCGACGCCGGCCGGTACAACCCGCACCTGGGCACCGAGGACTTCCTCGGCACCCACCTCTACTACGGCACGGCCCCGGACATCGGCATCGCCGAGCGGGCCGTCGGCACCCGGGTGGAGAACCCCGTCGACGACGACCCCGTCGAGGAGGAGACGGACCAGCGCGTCGACCTCGCGCTCGGCAAGCCGGTCACCGCCAGCTCCACCCACCCCGGGGCGAACGGCACCCTCACCGCCGACAAGCTCACCGACGGCAGCCTCACCACCCGCTGGGCGGCGGCCGACGACGCGGCCTACCCGGTCACCCTCGACATCGACTTCGGCACCGCCACCACCTTCGACGAGGTCTCTCTGGACGAGTACACCGACTCCGGCACCAACCCGAGGGTGCGGACCTTCGCGCTGCAGCGCTGGGATCCCGCCACGGGGGCCTGGGTGACGTTCGCGAGCCGGGACACCGGCATCGGCCATGACCTCACCGTGACCGGCTTCGGCAGTGTCACGACCTCCCGGCTGCGGGTGGCGCTCACCGGGAAGATCGCCACGGAGCAGTACACCCCGACGATGACCGAGATCGCCGTCCACGACGGATGACGGCGACCGGTGGGCGGACGGCACGGGACGCCACCCCGTCCGCCCACCGGCACGACCGGCTGGGGCCTAGGCGCCCTTCGGGGCCGCCTGCTGCACCACCTCGAAGGACCACAGGGTCGCGGCCGAGGCGGCGGGCCTGGCCTGCTCGCCCTCGGCGCCGCCCCGGTGCGCGGACTTCATCGAGCCCTCCATCCACGCCTGGAACGACTCCTCGTCCCGCCAGCGCGTGTAGACGAGGTAGGTGTCGGTGCCCTCGACCGGGCGGAGCAGCTCGAACCACTCGAACCCGTCCGAGTTCTCCACGGCGTGCGCCCGCGCCGCGAACCGCTTCTCGAGGGTCTCCCGCTGCTCGGCTGGGACGGTCAGTACGTTGATCTTGACTACGCTCATGCCCCCATCCTGCCTCCCGGCGCGACCGGGGGAGCGGACGACCCCCTAGTCGCGGTCGTCCTGGGGAGCCGGTGTGAGCCGTTCCGCCTCCCGGTCGGCCCGCCGGGCGTCCCGTTCCGCACGGGCCAGCGCGTCGCCGGTGGCGCGGTACCGCTCCTCGGCCCGCCGCTCGTCCTCGGCCGCCGACCGAAGCGCCTCCTGGGCGCGCCGCAGCGCCTCCTCCGCGTCCTCCGCCTCACGCCGGGCCCGCCCGTGGTCGTCCCGCGCCCGCTGTACGGCCGCCTCGGCGTCGGTGTGCTCCGCGCGCCGCTCGTCCCGCTCCCGCGCGGCGGCGTCGGCCGCAGCACGGGCCCGGTCGAGGCGCTCCCTGCGCCGCCGGGCGAGTTCGTCCGCACGAGGAGAGTCCGTACGTGGGGAGTGCGTACGACGAGGGTCCGTACGACGAGAGTGGGGCGGACCGTGACGGACCGCGGCCTCCGGGGCGGCCCCCGCCGGGAACCCCGACGGCGGGACGAGGGCGCTGTCCAGACGGCCCGTGGCCCACCGGTCCGCGGCGTCGGCGTCGGCGAGCACGGCCTGCAAGGTGGCGGTGACCTCGGTCAGCACGGCGGCCGACAGCCGCTGCCCGGCGTCGAGCGCGAGGTCGGCCGTCCGGCGGGTCAGCGCGGCGACGATCCTGCGGCGCTGGTCGGACAACTCCCTGACCGCGGCCGGGTCCAGGTCCCGGTGGGCCCTGCGCAGCGCCTGCCCCAGCTCCAGGAACCGGTGGCTCTCCTCCGGCCGCGACCGCAGGAGCAGATTCGCGGCCCAGGCGGCGAGGGTGGGCCTGCGGGCCCCGTGGATCCGGCGGGCGTCCGCCGTCCGTCCCGCCGTCCTGGCGGCCATCGCCAGCTCCTCACGGCGCGCCACGAAACCGGACGGCGGGGTGGTGTAGAGCCCGTCGAGCACGGCCTCCACGGCCTCCACGTCCTCCGTGGCCTCACCACCGCGCCCGCGCCTGCCCGCCATGCCGCCCAGCCTCCACCGGGCCGCGGCGCCGCGCACGCCGGGAGACCCGCCCCGGCCGGCTCTCCGGGGCCGGGCTCAGGCGACCCGGCGGGGCGGTGTCCCGGCGGGCGGCCGGGTGCGGACCCAGTCGAACAGCACCACCGAGCACACGGCCGCCAGCGCACACCACGTCGAGACGAACTCCAGCCGCCACAGCGCCCAGCACACCGGCGCCCCCACGGCGGCGAGCGCGCCCAGCAGGGTCAGCCGGCGGTCGCCGGACAGCAGCAGGGAGCCCACGGTGGCCAGCAGATAGCCCGCGACGAGGACGGCCGGGTGGGGGAGGCCGAAGGTATAGCCGACGGTTCGGCCGTGGATCTCGGCCGTCACCGGGCCGGTGGCCAGCCCGTACCCGAGGGCCGTGGCGGTCGCGGTCCCCACCGCGAGCGGCACGGTCAGCCGGCGACGGGCGGGCGGCGCGGCCGCGCACCACACCGCGCCGGGCACCCACACCGCCAGCACCGGCAGGGCGACGACGGCCCAGACGACGGTGGCGGCCCCGCCGCCCCCGCCCCGGTGCCACACGGCCGCCTCGACGATCTGATGGGCCCCGAGCAGGAGCGGCAGTGCGGCGAGCGGCAGATCCCGCCGCGCGCGCACCCGCGCCACCGAGGCCACCCCGACGGCCGCGACGGCGGTCCCCGCCACGAGATCGGCCGTCGCACTCCAGCACATCAGGCCACCCTAGGGCCGGACTTCGGGGTACGTGCTTCTCAGCGGGTTCCCGGCTGGACCATCCGGTAGAACAGGCGGGCTCCGGCGCGCCGGGCGGAGTGCCGCAGCCGGGCCGGCAGCGGCCGGGCCGGGGCCTGGGCGGGCGGGTGTGCGGCCAGGCGGGGGAAGAGGGCCTCGGCGTTGGCGCGGTTGATCGCGGCGAGTGTGCCGGGGTCCACGCCGTCGTCGAGGCCGTTCGCGAAGTACTGGCCGGCCGGGGTGGGGGCGAAGGGCCAGTCGCTGCCGAACAGCACATGTCCGGGACGGGCGAAGGCGAGCAGCGTGGGCAGCGCGGCGGGGCTGGCCGAGAGCGCGGTGTCGTAGTAGAAGCCGCGCAGGTCGTCGAGGGTGTCGAGGGGGCTGCGTCCGGTCTCGGCCGCGAGGGCGACGGCCATGCGGTGGGAGGCGTACGGCACGAAACCGCCGGCGTGACCGAGGATGAAGCGGATGTTCGGGTGGCGCCGGGGGACACCGTCCCGTACGAGGAGATAGGCGGCGCGGGTGGTGTCGAGGAGGAAGTCGGCGGCGAACGGGGGGATGCCGTCGACGGCGGGGCCGGGCAGCTCGGCGGGGTGCACGAGGACGACGGCGCGGTGCGCGTCCAGGACCCGCCACAGGGCGTCCTGGCCCTCGGTGCCCAGGTAGACGCCCTGGTTGTTGGCGAGCAGGGTGACCCCGTCGGCGCCCAGCTCACCGAGGGCCCGCTCGGCCTCGCGGGCCGAGGTGTCGACGTCGGGCATCGGCAGGGTGGCGAACCAGCCGAACCGGCCGGGGTGCGCGGCGGTGACCTCGGCGCAGTGGTCGTTGAGGTGGCGCGCCAGGCCGGCGGCCTCGGCGGGGTCGCTCAGGAAGCCGGTGCCGGGGGTGGAGACGGACAGGATCGCGGTCTCGGTCCGGAGCAGGTCCATCAGCTCCAGCGCGGCCTCGGGGCTCCAGTCGGGCAGGGCACGGCCGCCCGCCTCGGTGATGCCCGCCCGGGCGAGGGCGTCGCGGTAGAGGTCCGGGACGAGGTGCTGGTGGACGTCGATACGGCGGGGTGCGGTCGTCATGGGGTGTGCTCTCGGCTCTCTCGGCTCTCTGGGTTCTCTGGGCTGTCCGGCGCCAGGCGCAGGGCCGTCTCGAAGAGCAGCCGTGCGTGCAGCCGGAACAGCGCCGGCAGGTCGACCGTGTCCCCGTGGATCTCCCGCTGGATGAACAGCCCGTCGGCGCCGGCGACGGCGTACGTGGTGAGGGTGCGCACGGCCTCCTCGTCCAGGTCGGGCACCAGGGTCCCCACCACCTCGGCGATCTTGCGTCCGGCGATCTCCCGGACCTGGAGGAAGACGGTCCGGCCGCGTGGCTCGGTGGGCCGCCGCTCCAGGGCGAGCATCAGACCGAGGCGGAGGAAGTCCGGCGCGTCCACCAGTGACCTCGCCACGTTCTCCGCCATCAGGGCGACCCGCTCCTGCGGGGTGCCGGCCTCCTCGCCGGGCAGGACGACGGCCGCGAGCCAGGTCTCGAAACTGCGCTCGATGACCGCCGCGATCAGATCGTCCTTGTCCGTGAAGTGCCAGTAGATCGAACTGGCGGGCAGTCCGCACTTGGCGCTGACCGCGGCGATCGAGGTGCCCTCGTAGCCGCGCTCGCCGGCGATCTCGATCGTCGCGTCCAGGATGCGCTGCCGCGACTCCACGCCGTTCGCGCGCTTCCTGCGCGTCGACTCCGCCCTGCTCATGGCCTGCGCCCTTCCGTCGTTCCGCCACTTGACCCCTCGGTGCACCCACCTTACCGTAGCGGCTACTCCAATTGGAATGACTGCTACAGCAAGAGCGTGAGGTGGCCCGGTGAGCGCGATCAGAGCCGAGGACAGTGCCGGGGAAAGTGCCGACGACCGTGTGTACGACGTGGCGGTGATCGGCTACGGGCCGACCGGCGTCACCGCGGCGAACCTGCTCGGCGGCATGGGGCTCCGCGTGGTCGTGCTGGAGCGGGACGCCGGGATCTACTCCCGGGCGCGGGCCATCTCCACCGACGAGGAGGTCATCCGCATCTGGCAGCGGATCGGCCTGGCCGACCGGCTCAAGCGGGACATGCTGGCCGAGCGCCCCCTCGACTTCGTCGACGCGGGCGGCCGCACCTTCCTCAGCGCGCGCCCCGCCCCGCGCGGCCACGGCCATCCGCCGCAGATGTTCCTCTACCAGCCGGCCCTGGAGCAGGTCCTGCGCGAGGGCGTCGACCGCTACCCGAACGTGGAGATCCTGCTGCGCCACGAGTGCCTGCGGCTGAGCCAGGACGCCACCGGAGTGGACCTCACGGTGCTCGGGACGGCCGACGACTCCGTACGACGGCTGCGCGCGACGTACGTGATCGCGGCCGACGGCGGCTCCAGCCTCACCCGCGCCCAGCTCAACGTGGGCTACGAGGGACGGACGTACGAGGACCGCTGGGTCGTCGTCGACACCGAGATGCTCCGGCCCTGGCCCGACCACGACCGGCTGCGCTTCCGGTGCGACCCGGCCCGCCCGGCGGTGGACTGCCCCACCCCGCTCGGCCACCACCGCTGGGAGTTCCCGGTGCTGCCCGGCGACGACGAGCGCCGGCTCACCACCGACGACGCGATCCACGCGATGGTCGCCCGGTACGGGATCGGCCGCGACCAGATCAGGATCCTGCGGGCCACCGTCTACAGCCACCACGTCCGCTTCGCCGCCCGCTTCCGGGTGGGCCGGGTCTTCCTCGCGGGCGACGCCGCCCACGCGATGCCGCCGTGGATCGGCCAGGGCATGGCCGCGGGCGTCCGCGACGCGGCCAACCTGTGCTGGAAACTCGCCGCCGTGCTGCGCGGCGAACTGCCCGACACCGTCCTCGACTCCTACGAGACCGAACGCAAGCCGCACGTCAAGGAGGTCACCCGGCGGGCTGTGCTCGTCGGGCGGATCATCACCGAACGCCGGGTCCCCGTGGCGCGGGCCCGCGACACCGCCCTGCGCGCGGTACGCCGGGTGGCGGGCGTCGGCTCCCGTCTGGTCGACGCCCACTGGATCCCCGTCGCCCGCTACGCGAAGGGATTCCTCGCCGGTCCGCGCACCAGGGCCTCCGGGCGCCAGATCCCCCAGCCCTGGGTGACCGGCGCCGACGGGGGCCGGGTCCGGTTGGACGACGTGCTCGACGGCCGCTGGCTGCTGCTGCACCTCGGCCCGCCCCGCCCGCAGCCCGCCTGGGACCGCTCCGGAGTGGCCTCGCTGGCCGTCCTCCCGGCCGGATCACCTCCCGCCGAGGGAGCGGTCGTCGACCGCGACGGCGTCCTGCTGCCCTGGCTCACCGCCCACCGGGCCGCCACCCTCGCCCTGCGCCCCGACGCCTACGTCTACGCCGCCGCCGGCCCGGGCGCCCCGCTCCCGCCGCCCCCGGCCGGCTTCGCCCCGACCGCCCACCGGGCCGTCCCGACCACCCCGTGAGGACCCCCATGCCCACCCCCATCGCCCCGCCGCCGATGCAGGAGTCGCTGCTCTCCGTCGGCGGCCGGCGGATCTTCGTCGCGGAGACCGGCGACGGCCCGCCCGTCCTGCTGCTGCACGGCGGCGGCCCCGGCGCCTCCGGCGTCTCCAACTACACCCGCAACATCGCCGACCTGGCGAAGGACCACCGGGTCATCGTGCCCGACCTGCCCGGCTACGGCCGCAGCAGCAAGGGCGTGGACGGGACCGACCCCTTCGGCGACCTCGCCGCCGGCATCCGGGGACTGCTCGACGCGCTCGGCCTGGACAAGGCCCACCTGGTCGGCAACTCCTACGGCGGGGCCTGCGCGCTACGGCTCGCCCTGGACACCCCCGACCGCGTCGACCGCATGGTCCTGATGGGCCCCGGCGGCATCGGCACCACCCGGGCCCTGCCCACCCCCGGCCTCAGCAGTCTGCTCGGCTACTACTCCGGGGACGGCCCGTCACGGCCGAGACTGGAGCGGTTCATCCGCAACCACCTCGTCTTCAACGCCGCGGACGTCCCCGACTCCGTGATCGACGCCCGGTACGAGGCGAGCATCGACCCGGAGGTGATCGCGGCCCCGCCGCTGCGCCGGCCGTCCGGCCCGTACGCGCTGCGCACCCTGTGGAGGATGGACTTCACCCGCGACGACCGGCTGTCCCGGCTGCCCGTGCCCACCCTCGTGCTGTGGGGCGCCGCGGACAAGGTCAACCGCCCCTCCGGCGGACGGATGCTGGCCCGCCGTATGCCCAACTGCGATCTGTACGAGGTCGCCAACACCGGCCACTGGGTGCAGTTCGAGCGCGCCGAGCTGTTCAACCGGCTCTGCGCCGACTTCCTGGCAGGCCGCCGATGACCCCGTACGACACCGCCTCCGTCTTCGGCGCGGTCCGCCTCGGCCACCTCGTCGTCGAGACCGAACGCTTCGCCGACTGGCGCCGCTTCGGCACCGACGCCATCGGCATGCACCACGACGACCTCGGCACCGGTCTGCTGCGCTTCCGCCTCGACGACCACGCCTGCCGCTTCCTGCTGCGGCGCGGCCCCGCCGAGGACGTCGTCGCCGTCGGCTGGCACGTCGACGACCACACCGCCTTCGAGCGGATCGAGGCCCGCGTCCGCGCCCACGGCGTCCCCGTCACCGAGGGCGACGCGGAGGAGGCGCACCTGCGCGGCGTCGAACGCCTGCTGCGCTTCCCCGGCCCCAAGGGCATCACGCAGGAGATCTGCACGACCCCGGTCCTCTCGCCCGAACCGCTGAGGATGCTCGCCTCCGGCTGGGTCACCGGCGACGCGGGCATGGGCCATGTCGCGCTCACCTCGGCCAGGCCCGCCCTGACGCGCGGCTACTTCCACACCGTCTTCGACGCCCGGCTCACCGACTCCATCGAGGAGACGATCAGCGGCGTCAGGCTCAGGATCCGCTTCCTGCGCGTCAACGAACGCCATCACACGATCGCGGTCGCCGCCGTCCGGGGCCTGCCGGTCGACCCCGTCCGCACCCGCGTCCAGCACCTCAACATCCAGGCCGCCTCCCTCGACGACCTCGCCCGCAGCTACGAGCGCGTCCACGAACTCGGCTTCGACATGGCCCTGTCCGTCGGACAGCACACCAACGACAAGGAACTCTCCTACTACGCCCGCACCCCCTCGGGCTTCGAGTGGGAGGTCGGCTGGAACCCCCTCGTCGTCGACGAGCGCACCTGGGAGCCCTCCACCCACCGGGGCATCAGCGTCTGGGGCCACACCCCGGTCGGCCGGACGATCATCGACACCCTCGACCAGTTCCGGCTCGGCGCCCGCTCGCTCCTCAGCCCGGAGCGCACCGTTCCCGCACTCGGCGGCGGCCCGCTCCCCGACGCCTGACACCCCGTGGAGGGCTCTCTTGAAAATGGCCTGAGTTGATGCGCGTTGGTAGAGGTCAAGCGGTCTCTTCTCGCGGGGTGACGGTGATGTCGAGGCCGAGGGCGGCG
>NZ_JBEXXK010000058.1:0-77956 GCF_040630405.1 Streptomyces sp. NPDC005811 | reverse complement strand
AACGGCTCGATCACCGCCCACGACTCATCAGTCAGCTCATGACGACGCACCACGAACGGACCAACGACGCCGACACTTTGCGGACACGACCTAGGCCTCCAGTTCCGCCCAGACCGCTTTGCCGGTCTCGGTCCAGCGCACGCCCCAGCGGGTGGTCAGCTTGTGGACGACGTGGAGCCCCCGCCCCCGGTCGTCGAGCGGCACACCGCGGCGCAGGCGCGGCCGGCCGTTGCCGCTGTCGCCGACCTCGCAGGACAGCCGGTCCCCGGCCCGCACCAGCCGCACCGTGACGGGCCCGGTGCCGAACCGGACGGCGTTGGTGACCAGTTCGCTGATCACCAGCAGCGCGTTGTCCCGGTACGGGCAGCCGATGTGCCATCGCCGCAGGACCGGGGAGGCCAGGGCGCGGGCGCGGGCGGCGGTGTCGTCGCGGGCGGGCAGCCGCCAGGTGACGGTGTCCCGGCCGCGGCGGCCGGCCATCCGGGCGAGCAGCAGGGTCACGTCGTCGCGCAGGGGTTCCTGCGGGGCCAGCCGGGCGACCACGCGACGCGCGGCCTGCTGGAGATCGTCCCAGGGATGCACCTCGCGCACCACGTCCGTCAGCCGGCCGATGCCGTCGTCGATCGAGGCGGACGGATCCTCGACCAGGCCGTCGGTGTAGAGGACGAGGAGCGAGCCGGGCGGCGCGGCGAACTCGTGCACGTCGAACGGCTCCCGTACGGCGAACTCGGCCCCCAGCGCCGGATGGGGTTGCGTGGAAACGGCCTTGGCGGACCCGTCGGGATGGACGAGGACCGGGGGGAGGTGACCGGCGTTGGACATCACCACCCGGTGGTCGACGGGATCGTAGACCGCGATGCAGCACGTCGAGCCCAGCGCGCTGTATCCGGCCGCCAGCCCCGCGTCCGTGTCGTCCAGCAGGGTGACCGTCTCGTCCAGCCGCTCCAGCACCTCCCCGGGGCCCAGTCCCGCCGACAGCAGGGCGCGGGCCTCCATGCTCAGCTGGCCCATGGCCGCCGCGGCCCCCAGACCGTGCCCCACGACATCGCCGACCACCAGCGCGGTCCGGTCGCCCGGCAGCGGAAAGCTGTTGACCCAGTCCCCGCCGACGCCTGCACTGTCGGGGGTGGTGGGCTCGTAGACACTGGCGACCTCGATGGTCTCGCTGCCGACCCGGGGCAGCAGCCGGCGTTGCAGCGCCAGGACCTGGGCGTGCTCCCGCTGATGCTGGCGGGCCAGGTCCACATGGCGGGCGGTCTTGGCCACGAGTTCCTGGAGATCGAGCAGCTCACCCTCGCGGAAGGGGCGTTCCGGCCGGCGCCAGACCTCCGTCACGCCCAGCACGATCGGGCCGGGTGCACCGTGCGGCCCTTCCACGACGAGCGGGATGCAGGCGACGCTCACCGGCTGGTCGCCGGGCACCAGGGCGCGCACCAGCCGGCGGTCGCCGAGTGCCCGCTCGATGGCCTCGCGCTCGCTGACGACGATGGCCTGCGGTACGTCGTCCCGCATGACCGCGCCGGCCAGCAGACGGCTCGCCTCCTGGGGAAGGTTGTCCCCGGGCGTCAGGTACCCCTCGGGCCAGGCCCGGTCCGGCACCAGGGCGGCCCGCCGCAGCCGGATGCGGTCCTGTGCCTGCTCGGTGACCGCCTCGCCCGTCCACACGGCGTAGTCCAGGTCGACGGCGGCCACGTCCCCCCAGGCCAGCAGGGACTGGGCCAGGGACTGCGCGGTCTCCCCGATGTCGAGGGACGTCCCGATCGCGGCGGCGGAGGCGTACAGGTGCAGCCGCTTGGCCATGGCGATCAGGGAGACGGTCAGCCCCTCCTGCGGTGTCGCGGCCGGCAGGATGCTCATCGACACCACCAGCTCCGACCCGTCGCTGCGCCGCAGGCGCTGGACGCGGGCGACGTGCGCCTCCCCGGTGTCGAGGACCCTCTGCAGGCGCCGGGTCACCGTCGGCACGTCCCCGGGAGGCAGCAGATCGGCGAAGGAGTCCCCCGGGGCGACCGTCACCCCGGCGAAAGGGGCGGCGTCCACGTTGCAGCTGGTGATCCGCAGATCCCGGTCGAGATTGACCGCCCCGAGGATCTGTTCCCGATCGTCGGGCTCCGCGCCGGTGGCCCTGGGGGGACGCATGTCATCCCCGCCCGGCGAATCGGCGCGACCCGCGGCCGCCTTGGCTCCGCCCTTCGGGATGTAATCCGCCAGGGCCCCGCTGACCATGTCGAACGGCGAAGCCGAGGAAGAGGACGAAGTGGCGTTCATGCGTCTCACGCAGCTCGCTGACTCCGGCACACGCCGGACGATGTTTCCCGGGGTCGTGCGGCCCAGCCCCGAGATCGTTCACCGCACCTCTCATGAGTAGGACAGACAGCGTGTCGACCGAATAGGTAAAAATTAGCATAAACCGACAATTCTTCGGCGGGGCGGGCCACCGTGCACGGTGCGAGGGGGTGGTGCCGGGACTACGCCGGAGCGGGGAGGGTCCGTCCCAGCCGGGCGAGGGGGGAGAGGGCCATCAGTGCCGGTGACAGCAGCATGCCGGTGGCCGTCACCAGGAGGCTGGGGCGCGTCCCCCACTCCTGTGCCAGCAGGCCGCCGAGCAGTGAGCCGAGCGGGGTCAGCCCCATACCGACGAAGGTGATCGTCGCGGCCACGCGGCCTTGCATCCCGTCCGGCGTGACGGTCTGCCGGACGGCCATCACCGTGACGTTCACCAGCTGGCCGAAGGTCCCGAAGACGAGGTTGACCGCGCAGAGCGCGGTGATCGTCGCCGCGGAGGAGCCGTGCAGCGCGGGCACGCACAGGAACACGCCGTCGCCGAGTGCCGCCGCGCCGACCAGCACCCGGCCATGTCCGAAGCGGCCCGGCAGACGGGCGGCCAGCAGCGAACCCAGCAGCGCCCCCGGCCCCGTCGCCGCGAGGGCCAGCCCGACGGCGGTACCCGAGAGGTGCAGGTCCCGCGGCAGGAAGAGCAGATAGACGGTCATCACGGCGGCGAAGAAGAACTGGAAGGCGGCGGACGCGAGGCACACCGTCCGCAGCGAGGTGTCACCCGCGACGAACCGGAGACCCGCCTGGATCCGCCGCCGGACCGGGGGAACGCCTTGCGGCCGCTCTGGGGGAGCGTCTTGTGGCCGGTCCGGGGGAACGCCTTGCGGCCGGTCAGGGCGCTCCGGGCGTTCCCGGCGTTCCGGGCGTTCCGCGCCTTCCGGCCGCTCCGGCCGCTCCGAGCGTTCCGTGCCTTCCGGGCGCTCCGATCGCTCCGGCCGTTCCGTGCCTTCCGGGCGCTCAGATCGCTCCGGCCGTTCCGAGCGTTCCGTGCCTTCCGGCCTCTCCGGCCTCTCCGGCCGTTCCGATCGCTCCGGCCGCTCCGCGCGTTCTGCGCGCTTCAGGCGTTCCGCGCGTTCCAGGCGCTCCCGCCGCTCCGAGCCCGCCGGGACGGACTCGCGGCGACCGATCCGTCGTATCGTCAGGAACGACAGCGCGAAGAACACCGCGCTGGACACGGCGGCGATCGGCGCCGACAACACGGTCACCAACGCACCGCCGAGGGCGGGACCGCCGATCTGCGCCGCGGACCGGCTGCCCTCCAGCGCGCTGTTGCCCCGCACCAGCTGATCGCGCCGCACCAGCCGGACCAGAGACGCCTGGTACGCCACGTCGAAGAACACCGACAGAGCCCCGACGGCGAAGGCGACGACGAGCAGCACCGGCAGGACGAGCCCGCCGAGGAGGCCGGCCACGGCGGCGGCGCCCAGCGCCAGGGCCCGCCCGGCGTCCGCCAGCACCATCACCGTACGGGTCCGCCATCCGTCCACCCACGCGCCGACGAAGAGCGACAGCAGCAGGAGGGGAGCCTGCCCCACCGCGCGCAGGGCGCCCACCTGGCCGGCCCCGGCGTCCAGGGTCAGGACGGCGAAGAGCGGCAGCACCACCAGACTGGTGTGTTCGCCGAGTTGGGAGGCCGTCTGACCCACCCAGAGCCTGCGGAAGTCACGGTCCCGCCATAAGCCGGTCATCTCGTCAGCGCAGGTCGGTCGTCGCCTCGCGGACGACCGTCAGCAGCGCCCGGAACCGCTCACGGTCCTCCGGGGTGAGCCCGGCCGTCGCCTCCGCGAGCGCCAGACGGTCCACCTCCTCCGCCTCGCGATGGCACCGCAGGCCGTCGTCGGTCAGCCGGAGGAGGAAGGCGCGGCGGTCGTCGGGGTGGCGGACCCGCTCCACCAGGCCGTCCCGTTCCAGGCTGTCGACGATGCTGGTCGTGGTACGTGCCGCGACGCCCGTCATCTCGCTCAGGTCCCGCATCCGCAGCGGCCGCTCGGCGCGCGCGAGCATCCGCAGGGCCCGCAGCCGCGCGACCGAGGCGCCGCCGGCCCGCAGCCGGTTCTCCACGAACCGGCGCAGTTGCTGCGTCGTCTCGTAGAGCTCGTCGACCAGGACGTCGCTGCTGCCCTGTACTGCCATGTGTCGCTCCCCGTCGCGCGTTCCACCGGAAACCCGATTCTATGAGCATCGACATAGTGAGTATGCTCAGTATGTGCAGCTGTCCCCGCGTCGCTCCCGCACGCCTCTCCGTCCCCTCCGCTTCCTCGGCCCTCTCCGGCCCCGCTCCTCCTTCCGGCTCGGCCAGCGCCTCGTCGTCCCCGTGATGTGTGTCAGCGTGACCTTCATCGCGATCGTCGACGGGGCGATCACCACCGTGGCCCTGCCCGCCATCGCCCGGCAGTTCGGGCTGACCACGGCCGCCCTCGACGGGGTGGTCGTGGTCTACCCGGTGTGTCTGGCCATGACGATCCCCGTCTCCGCCTGGCTCGTCGAACGGTTCGGCGGCAAGCGCGTCCTGCTCACCGCGCTCACCGTCTTCCTGTGCTCGTCCCTGCTGTGCGGCACGGCCGCCGACCTCGCCCAGCTCGTGGCCTTCCGCGCGGTGCAGGGGCTGTCCGCCGGTGTGCTGTTCCCGGCCTCCGCCGCCCTGCTCTTCGCGACCTTCAACGCCTCCGACCAGGTGCGGATCTCCCGCTACATGATCATCCCGCAGCAGATGGCACCGGCCGCCGCCCCGATCCTGGGCGGCCTCCTCGTCGACCATCTGTCCTGGCGGTGGGTCTTCTACGTCAACGTGCCGGTGGGCCTGCCCGTCGTCCTGTTCGGCATGCTCTTCCTGGCCGAGCACCGCGGCCGGCTGCCCGGCCGGTTCGACCTGTCCGGCCTGCTGCTGAGCGCGGCGGGACTGGGGGCCGCGATGTTCGGGATCTCCGAAGGGCCCAGCCGGGGCTGGTCCTCCGTCCCCGTGCTCGTCTCCCTGGTGCTCGGCGCGATCCTGCTCGCCGCCACCGCCGTCCACCAGCTGCGCGTGACCGCACCGCTCCTGAAACTCCGCCTCTTCGCGGACCGGCTCTTCCGCGACACCAACCTGATCAACCTGATCGGCCTGATCCCGATCCTCGGCGCCATGTACCTCGGCCCGCTCTTTCTCCAGCAGGCCCAGGGCCGCAGCGCGCTGGAGTCCGGCACCAGCACCTTCCCCGAGGCCTTCGGCGTCCTGCTGACCGTCCAGGTCGTCGGGGTCCTCTACGCCCGGGTGGGCCCGCGGATCATCGTCGGATGCGGGCTGGCCGGCGTCAGCGTGGTGCTCCTGCTCTTCGCCACCTGCGACGAGGACACGAGTCTGTGGACCTTCCGGGCCTACATGTTCCTGCTGGGCATCGCCATGGGCGGGGTCTTCATGCCCACGACGGTGGCCTCGCTCGCCAACGTCGACCGGCAGGACCTGGCCCAGGCGTCCACGCTCAACACCGTCGTACGGCAGACCGGAGGAGCCCTGGCACCGGTCGCGGTGACCACCGCCCTCGTCCTCGGCACGCCCGCGGCCTCCGTCGCCGATCCGCCCGTCACCGCCTACCAGTACACCTACCTCGCCCTGGCCGCCGTCGCGGCGGCGACCGCGGCCTTCGCCTTCACCCTCCCCGACGCCCGCGCTCGCGCAGCCGCCAGGGCCACCACCCCGGCATCCCGGCCGGCGCAGGCCGTATCGCACCACGAGAACGCCTGCTGACCACCTGTCCGCACCGGAACGGAACGCCCACCGCACAGGACGGAGCCCGTGATACGTTCGGCGCCGCCGTGCATGACCGCGAGTTCGAGGAGGTGAGACCCATCAACGCTGTGACAGGTCGGGGCTCCCTCCTTCGCATGGTCCAGGGAGTGCCCGCACAAGGCATCCCGAAAGGCTTGAAACGCAGATGCGCTTCACCTCCACGACGTCGTCGGACGGCGTCACCGAGCAGTTCTTCACCCTCGACGAGATCCCCGGCGTGCTCTGGACGCCTGACGGCGCCTCCGGTACGCGCCCTCTGATCCTGCTGGGCCACGGCGGCCGGCAGCACAAGACGGCCCCCGGCACCGTGGCCCGCGCCCGCCGCTACGCCGCCGAGGGCTTCGCGGTCGTCGCGATCGACGCGCCCCACCACGGCGACCGGCCCCAGAGCGAGGAGTTCGGCCGGATCGCGGCCGCCCTGCGGGCCGGTACGGCCGCCGGTGAGGATCCGGGCGCGCTGGTCGCGGACATGCACGGACATCTGGCCGGCCGGGCCGTCGCGGACTGGCGGGCGGTCCTGACCGCGGTCCAGCGCCTCGACCGGGTCGGCGCCGGACCGGTGGGCTACTGCGGGCTGTCGATGGGCTGCGGGCTCGGCATTCCGCTCCTCGTCGCGGAACCCCGGATCCGCGCCGCGGTGCTGGGCCTGCTCGGCGTGCACGGGCTCGCCGAGGACGCCGCGCGGATCACGGTGCCGGTGCGGTTCGTGGTCCAGTGGGACGACCGGTTGGTTCCCCGGGACCAGAGCCTGGCGCTGTACGACGCGCTGGCCTCGCCCGAGAAGACGCTGTACGCCAACCCCGGCAACCACGGGGACGTGCCGTCGTTCGAACTGGACGACTCGCTGCGGTTCTTCACCCGGCACCTGGGCTGACACCGCGGCACGGTGCCCGGCCCCCGCCGGGCACTACGTGTCCTGACGGGCGGTGTCGTAGCGCTCGCGGGCCCCGTGGACCTCCTCGATGTGGGTCTCCGCCCAGGCCTTCACCGCGGTCAGCAGGACGGCCAGGCTGCTGCCCAGCGAGGTCAGCTCGTAGTCGACGCGGACCGGGACGGACGGGGTGACGGTCCGGGTGAGGAGGCCGTCGCGTTCGAGGATGCGCAGGGTCTGCGTCAGCATCTTCGGGCTGACCCCGGCGATCTTGCGGCTCAGGTCGCTGTAGCGCATGGGGCCCGCCGAGAGGGCGGCGACGACAAGGCTGACCCATTTGTCGCTGAGCCGGTCGAGGAGCTGGTTGGTGGGGCAGGCCCGGAGGAACGCGTCGTACTCGACGCGCGCCTGCTCGCGCCGCTGGACCGCGGTCGTGGTCGCCATCGCTTCCCTCCGGGGTACGTACGCACTCTCAGGTAACTACTTCCGAATGGATAGTAGCTCTTCCTAGGGTCGTGGGCGGCGGCTGAGCGGGAAGCGGACCGAAGCCGCCGTGAACAGCCGCCACATCCAAGGGAGTTGACTGTCATGCGCGCTGCGGTGGTACGGAATTTCGGTGGGCCCGAGGCCGTCGAGGTCGTGGAGGCTGAGGTGCCGGAGCCGGGTGCCCGGCAGGTGCGGATCAAGGTGGCGGCGGCCGCGCTGAACCCGGTGGACGCGGGGGTGCGGGCCGGGTTCTTCGGGGGCGCGGGCAAGCAGATCGGGTTCGGCTGGGACGTCGCCGGGACCGTGGACGCGACCGGGGTGGCCACCGCCTGGAGCGTCGGTGACCGGGTGGTGGCGCTGGACCCCGGCATGGTGCGGCCCGCGGGCACGCACGCCGAGTACGTCGTCGTCGGGACGGACGCGGTGGCGAAGGCCCCGGGCACGGTGGACGCGGTGCACGCCGCGACCCTGCCGCTGAACGGTCTGACCGCCGTACAGGCCCTGGATCTGCTGGAGTTGACCGAGGGGCAGTCGCTCCTGGTCACCGGCGCGGCGGGCGCGGTCGGCGGCTTCGCCGTCCAGCTCGCCGCCCGGCGGGGGATCGCGGTGACCGCGCTGGCCAGGCCGGACGACGAGGAATTCGTACGTTCCCTGGGGGCCGCGCACTTCACGTCCGGCACGGTCGGCGCGGGCGGGGTCGACGGTGTGCTGGACGCGGCGGTGCTCGGTGAGCCGGCCCTGGAGTGGGTGCGGGACGGGGGCGTGTACGTGGGCGTCAGGCCCGGGGCGCACCCGGCCCCGGTGCGCGGGGTGCGGACCACGGCCGTCGCGGTCACCGCCGACGGAGCGCGACTGAGCGAACTGGCGGCGCTGGTGGACCAGGGCGCCCTGACGCTCCGGGTCGCCGAGACCTACCCGCTGGAGGAGGCGGCCAAGGCACACGCCCGGCTGGCGGAGGGCGGGGTGCGCGGGAGGCTGGTGCTGGTTCCCTGAGGCCGATCCGCCGGGGAATCGCCGACCGTCTGTCCGGACCGGGGCATCGCCCGGCCTGTGCGGCAAGGTTTGCGCAAGGTCGATGGTCCAGCGTGGCGTCACCAAGCACGGACGGTCGCGTCCCGGGTGGTCGCCACCGGTCAGGGAAGGCGAGAACATGCACGCGAAAGAGTTGACGGCCCAGCGGCTCGGCACCCGTCGGGTCCGGTCGGTCATCGTCGCCGGGGCGCTCGGCGCCGCCGCCGTCCTGGGGGCGGCGCCGACCGCCCAGGCGGGCACGGGCTGCACGCTCGGCCTGTGCTCGACGACGGTGAACGACAGCGCCTACGGGGTCACGGCCGTCTTCAACTGGTGCCGGGCCGACGACAGCACGGGCGACTCGACGGCCACCGAGCCGAGGTGCGCGTCCGACGGGGTGAGCCAGAAGACCATGAACCTCACGGCACGCGGCGGCCACACGCCGTACAACCAGGACTGGGACGCGTTCCGCGTGGACGCCGGCTGGTGCTACAAGGTCAAGTTCGTCCGCACCGGGCAGTCCGACTTCACACGCACCTACGACCGCCGGGGCAAGGCCGCGCTCTGGGTGAAGGTCGGGGACAACGCCGACGCGCACGTCCAGGACCAGGGCACCGCCTCCTGCCCCTGACCGGCCGTCCGCTCAAGAGAAACGCCCAGTGAAGGGGGAAGCACGATGAAGAACAGAACACACACATCGGTGCCGAAGAGGCTGGCCGTGGTCGCCGTATCGGCCGCCACCGCCCTGGTCGGCTTCTGGGCCGTTCCCGCCCAGGCGCTGACGTACAGCCTGAGCACGACCGGTGCCGCGGGCACAGTCACCTACGTCGGGAACGGCGACTGGTCGCTGCACGCCCATGACCCGCTCACCGACGGGCACTGTGCGCGCTTCCAGGTGAAGGACACGGACGACACCAGCTGGCGGTGGTACGGCGACATGGTCTGTACCTCGGCCGACCAGTATGTGACGGGGGCCCGCTCGCTGTGGTCCGTCCGTATCTGCCGGACGGGGATCGGGAACTGCTCCGCCGCCGTCAAGCTCTGAACGGACGATCGATGAAATGACGGGACGGCCAAGGGTGTTGATCCCTTCATGACTCAGCGACCAGCACCCCGCGCCCTGTCCGACGAAGCCCTCTCCGACCTGCTCGGCCGGCAGCAGTTCGGCACGCTCGCCTCCGTCCGGAGCAGCGGCCATCCCCATCTGACCACCATGGTGTACAGCTGGGACGCCGAAGCCCGTGTCGTGCGGTTCTCGACGACGGCCGACCGGGCCAAGGCGGGGCATCTGCGCCGCAACCCGCGCGCGGCGCTGCACGTGTCGGGCGGTGACGTGTGGTCGTTCGCCGTCGCGGAGGGCGAGGCCGAGGTCTCCGAGCCCACGACGGTCCCCGGCGACGAGGTCGGACGCGAACTGCTCGGAATGATTCCGCAGGCCGCGAGGCCGGAGGACGACACCGCGTTCCTGGAGCAGCTGGTCGCCGAGCGCAGGGTGGTCGTCCGGCTGAAGGTGGACCGCCTGTACGGCACGGCGCTCGACATCGAGGCGTAGGCGAGCGCCCGCCCCGCCCGGGCCGCCGACGCGTTCAGGTCCGCGTCGGCGGCCGGGCCGGGGAAGTGGCCTGATGAGGGGGTTGTTCGAGGGTGGCCGCGATGTCGGCCTGCCCCACGGCGTCGATCAGCGCCTGCCCGATGACGGAGACCGGTTCACGGGCCGGCAGGACCAGGCCGATGCGCTCGGTGCGCAGGGGGTGGGTCAGCGGCACGGCGTGCATGCCCACCGGGACGCCGAAGACATGGAGCCAGGCGTGCGGCACGATGCTGGCCCACTGACCGGTTCTGACCTGCGCGAAGAGCGAGGCGATCGAGTCGGTCTCGATGCGGGGCGTCACCGACACGCCCACGGCCTCGAACACCGCGTCGAGGACCTGCCGGCCCTGCATCATCGGGTGCAGCAGACACAACGGGTACTGGGCGGCCTCCGCCCAGGAGATCCTGGCGGGCTGGGAGTCGGGCGTGGAACGCTGCGTCAGCAGCACATAGCGCTCCTGGTAGAGCGGTACGAAGGTGAAGTCGAGCGAGGCGACCGAGCTGTGGTAGGTCACGGCGGCGTCGAGTTCGTACGCCCGGAGCCGGCCGACGATGTCCTCGGCCCGGAGGTCGGCGAACACCTGAACGGTGGCCAGCGGGTTGGCGGCGCAGAACGGCTGGGTCAGCAGCGCCACCGCGGTGGAGGCCGTCGGGACCGTGCCGATGCGCAGCCGCCCGCTCAGCCCCGCGCGCAGGGCCTGGATCTCGCCGTGCATGGCGTCGCGGTCGGCGAGGATGCGCTGCGCCCACAGGACGACCCGCTCGCCCTCGGGCGTGAGGCCGTCGAACCGGCGCCCGCGCCGGACCAGCGGGATGCCCAGCTCGTCCTCCAGCTTCCGGATGCCCTCGGACAGGGTCGGCTGGGAGACGTAACACGACTGGGCCGCCTTCGCGAAGTGGCGGGCCCGGGCGAGGGCGACGAGGTATTCGAGTTGGCGCAGCAGCACGCCTCACATGATCCCCCCTTCCCGGCCGTGCGGGGCGGGTCACGCTGCGCTGATCGGTGCCGCCTGTCAGCCGATCGGAACTTCCGCTTTGACCTGCCCCGGCGCACGGGCGCAGAGTGTGCCGCGAACGGTGGGCGGGGTGGACCGCGCCCGTGCGGGTCCGAGGACGCGCGGGTCGCCCCGCTCCTGGCCGGATGCGCCGGACGCCGGTGAGCACCCTCGCCGCCCTGGACGGAGAGGGTGTGGTGGGCGATGCGGGACTTCGACGAACCGGACGAGGCCGAGCTGTCGGTGTCGGCTCCCAAGACCTGGGCGACCGGTGCGCCCGCGGTCGTGCACGCGCTGCAGTACGCCCTCGGCCAGACCTCGCCGAAGCGCACCGCGCTGACCCTGCTCAACATCAACCAGGCCAAGGGCTTCGACTGCCCGGGCTGCGCCTGGCCGGAGCCCGCGCCGGGCAAGCGGCACCGCAACGAGTACTGCGAGAACGGCGCCAAGCACATCGCCGACGAGGCCACCTCCCGGCGGGTGACCGCCGACTTCTTCCGGCAGCACTCCGTCGACGAGCTCAGCCGCCGGTCCGACTACTGGCTCAACCAGCAGGGCCGGCTCACCGAACCGATGGTCCTGCGCGAGGGCGCGACCCACTACGAGCCGATCGGCTGGGACGAGGCCCTCGATCTGCTCGCCGAGGAGCTGCGCGCCCTGGACCACCCGGACGAGGCCCTCTTCTACACCTCCGGGCGGCTGGCGAACGAGCCGGCCTTCCTGCTCCAGCTCTTCGCCCGGGCCTTCGGCACCAACAACCTCCCGGACTGCTCGAACATGTGCCACGAGTCCAGCGGCTCGGCACTGGGGGAGACCCTGGGCATCGGCAAGGGCAGCGTCAGCCTCGACGACCTCTACGACTCCGACCTCGTCTTCGTCGTGGGACAGAACCCCGGCACGAACCACCCGCGCATGCTGTCCGCGCTGGAGGAGACCAAGCGCCGCGGCGGCCGTGTCGTCGCCGTCAACCCGCTGCCCGAGGCCGGACTGCTGCGCTTCAAGCACCCGCAGAAGGCCCGCGGGATCATCGGCCGCGGCACGGACATCGCCGACCAGTTCCTGCAGATACGGCCCGGAGGCGACCTCGCCCTCTTCCAGGCCCTGAACCTGCTCCTGCTGGAGGCGGAGGACAAGGAGCCCGGCACGGTCCTGGACCGTGACTTCATCGAGGCGCACACCACCGGCTACGACGCCTTCGCCGAGCACATCCGCCGGACGTCCTGGGACGCGGTCCTGGAGGCCACCGGGCTGACCAGGGACGAGATCGAGCAGGTCCACGAGCGGGTGCTGGCCAGCCGCAGCGTCATCGTCTGCTGGGCGATGGGGCTGACCCAGCACAAGCACGGCGTGCCGACCATCCGGGAGGTCGTGAACTTCCTGCTCCTGCGCGGCAACATCGGCCGGCCCGGGGCGGGCGTCTGCCCGGTGCGCGGGCACAGCAACGTCCAGGGCGACCGCACCATGGGCATCTGGGAGCGCATGCCGCAGCCGTTCCTGGACCGGCTCGGACGGGAGTTCCGCTTCACCGCGCCGACCCGGCACGGACTGGACTCCGTCGACTCCATCCGGGCCATGCTCGACGGACGGGCCAAGCTGTTCCTCGGCGTCGCGGGAAACTTCGTCCGGGCCTCGCCCGACAGCGACGCCACCGAGCGCGCCCTGCGCACCTGCCGGCTGACCGCGCACATCTCGACGAAGCTCAACCGTTCCCACGCGGTGTGCGGACGCACCGCCCTGATCCTGCCCACGCTCGGCCGCAGCGACCGCGACATCCAGGCCGGCGGCGAGCAGTTCATGACGGTCGAGGACTCCATGAGCGAGGTCCACACGACCCGCGGCCGCCTCGCCCCCGCGTCCCCGCACCTGCTGAGCGAGGTGTCCATCATCAGCCGCCTGGCCCGCAGGACACTGGGCGCGGGAGCGGACGTCCCCTGGGCGGACTTCGAGGCCGACTACGACCTCGTCCGCGACCGCATCGCCCGGGTCGTCGACGGCTTCGAGGACTTCAACGCGCGGGTACGGCGCCCGGGAGGCTTCCGCCTGCCCAACCCGGTCAACGAGAAGGTGTTCCGCACCCCGGCCGGGAAGGCCGTCTTCACCGCCAACGACTTCGCGATGCTCCAGGCGCCCGCGGGCCACCTGGTCCTGCAGACCCTGCGCTCGCACGACCAGTGGAACACGATTCCCTACGCGATGGACGACCGCTACCGCGGCATCAAGGGCGGCCGTCGCGTCGTCCTCGTCAACCGCGCCGACCTGACCGACCTCGGCCTCGACGACGGCAGCCTCGTCGACCTCGTCAGCATCTGGACCGACGGCTCGGAACGCCGCGCCGACGCCTTCCGCGTCGTCGCCTACCCGACCCCCCGGGGCTCGGCCGCCGCCTACTACCCGGAGACCAACGTCCTGGTCCCCCTCGACAGTGTCGCGGACATCAGCAACACCCCCACGTCGAAGAGCGTGATCGTCAGGCTCGAGCCCGCAGGGTAGCGGATGTCCGGCGCACGGTGTCAGTGGTGCATGAGCAGCATGACGGCCGTTCCCATGGCCGTCGATCCGTGCCAGAAGCGGTCGCAGGGCCCCTTGAGGTCGGTGGAGGCGCCCACGCTGCCCGGAGCCCCACGCAGTGTGGGCATGTCCCGGGTCAGTGAACGGAGGGCATGGGCCAGCAGGCAGAGCGTCAGGATGCCGGTGACCACGTCGTCGGTCCGGGCGTCCGTGAGGTCGCCGTGCCGCAGCGGCATCCACGCCATGGCGGCCATGCCGACCGTGTGGGACGAGCCGCGCACGAGGCCGGCCCGTCCCGGGTCGCGGCGGCCGAGGAGCGCGGTCAACGGGAACCACAGTGCCGCGGCGGCGAAGAAGAAGGCCGTCCACCCCGGTGAGGGCCCTTCGCCGATCCGGTGCCACGGCATCACCGCCATGGCCGACGCCATGACGGTGTGCAGGAGACCGTCGCCCCGGCCGGGCCATCCGGAGCCTCGTGCCGACACGGCCTGCCGCAGCCCGTGGACGGCCGCGGCCGCGAACAGCGCTGTCAGCATGCCGTTCACGACATCAGCGGCGGTCATGTCTCTGCCTTGTACGCGGGTGGTCAGCCGGTGGGCCGAGGGGCGCGGAGAGGGGCTCGCCGGGCCAGTTCCTCCTCCTCGACCAGTTCGAGCATGGGCTTGCCCGGCGCGCACAGCATCGTCACGACGAACCGGGTGCGCGCGTCGGTCAGCGCGTTGCCGTCCTGGTAGTGGATCGCGTCGCCGCCCGGTTCCCAGAACGTCCCGCCCGCCTCGATCACGCGCTCGGGCTCGCCCTCGAGCTCGAAACGGACGGCGCCCTCGACGACGTAGCCGAACGCCGGTCCCGAGTGGCGGTGAGGCGGGGACCCCGGGTCTCCGGGCTCCCACTCGACGAAGATGGTCATCGCCGACGCGCCCTCGGGGACGGTGAGCGGAGCGGTGTCCTGGAGCATCTTCGCTGCCGTCTTCCACCCCTCCGACCCGGTCCGCGCTCCGGTCTCCTGCGCTGAGTCCTTGTCCGACATGTGTCGGCCTCCCTCGGATTCACACCCGGCCATGGCTGCCATGGCCGTCTCCAGTGATGACCGGGCTCCGGATGGATCCGTGACACCCGCGACCACCTCAGTGTCACAACGTGGGCACGAGCCCTGTCCTAGGTGGTGTGAGCGACTGATGTCGCCGCCACCTCACGAAGCATCGGCGGGGTCACCGACCCCTCGACGGGAAGGCGTCCGGAATGCGAGTAGTTGTGGCGGGAGCCACCGGCCTGATCGGTTCCAGGACGGTCGCCAGGCTCCGGGACCATGGTGTGGAGGTCGTGGGCCTGTCACGCGGTGCGGGCGTCGACGCCACGACCGGGAAGGGCCTCGACGAGGCCATGCGCGGCGCCGATGTGGTGGTGGACGTCACCGACACGCCCTCCCGTGAGGAGCCGGAGAGCCTGGAGTTCTTCGGTACGGCGACCCACAACCTGTTGGAGGCCGCCGCGAGGGCGGGCGCCGGACATCACGTGATCCTGTCCGTCGTGGGGGCCGAACGTCTGAGGACGGGCTACTTCCGTGCGAAGGCACTGCAGGAGGAGCAGGTGCGGCGCTCGCCCCTGCCCTACTCCATCGTCCGTGCCACACCGTTCTTCGAGTCGGTGGAGTACATGTCGCGCGCGGCGACGTGCGGAGACGTCGTGCATGTCGCGCCCGTCCTGATCCGCCCCGTGTCGACGGACGACGTCGCCGCCACGGTCGCCCATGTCGCCGTGGGAGTACCGCTGTTCGGTGTCCTGGAGGTCGCCGGCCCGGAGGAGCACCGCTTCGACGACCTCGCAGCGAAGCTGCTGGCCGCGCGCGGCTACCTGCCGGAGGTGGTCTGCGACGCCCGCACCCCGTTCTTCGGGGCGATGCCCGGGCAGCGGGTGCTGCTGCCCGGGGCGGACGCCCACCTGGGGCACGAGACCTTCTCCGAGTGGCTCGCGCGGCGATGACGTCGTCGGCACCCCACCGCCTCCTCCCCCCCGCTCCGACAGGAAGCAGCACATGAGTGAGCTCGACCAACTACCCGACCAGGACGGCGAGGAGACCGCCGAATGGCAGGCGTCGCTCGACGCCGTCGTGCGGGAAGCCGGGCCGGAACGGGCCGTGTACCTGCTGCGACGCGTGCACGAGTTCGCGGCCAGGTCCGGTGTGTCCCTGCCCGGGCTCCTGACCTCCGACTACATCAATACGATCCCCGCGTCGGCGCAGCCGGTCTTTCCCGGTGACGTCGCCATGGAGTCCAGGATCACCGCCCTGAACCGGTGGAACGCGGCGGCGATGGTGACCCGCGGCTCCCGCTTCGGGCTCGGCGGCCACATATCGAGCTACGCCTCGGCGGCCTGGCTGTACGAGATCGGGTTCCACCACTTCTTCCAGGGCAAGGACGGGGACGGCTCGGGCGACCAGCTGTACTTCCAGGGGCATTCCTCGCCGGGCATCTACGCCCGCGTGTTCCTCGAAGGGCGCCTGAGCGAGGCGCAGTTGGACGGTTTCCGGCGGGAGGCCGACGGGCACGGGCTGCCGTCCTACCCCCATCCCCGGCGGCTGCCGTGGCTGTGGGAGTTCCCGACCGTTTCCATGGGACTCGGCCCGCTCGCCGCCGTCTACCAGGCCCGGTTCAACCGCTACCTGCACGCCCGGGGGATCAAGGACACCTCGCGGTGCCGTGTCTGGGCCTTCCTCGGGGACGGTGAGACGGACGAGCCGGAGTCGACGGCCGCGCTGGCGCTCGCCGCCCGTGAGCGACTCGACAACCTCACCTTCGTCGTCAACTGCAACCTGCAGCGCCTGGACGGGCCCGTACGGGCGAACTCCAAGATCGTGCAGGAGCTCGAGGCCAGATTCTGCGGTGCGGGCTGGAACGTGGTCAAGTCCCTCTGGGGCGAGGCTTGGGATCCCGTGCTGAGGCAGGACACCACAGGCGCCCTGGTGCACCGCCTCGGCGAGGTGCCCGACGCCCAGCTGCAGACGTACGCCGCCCGGGACGCCACGTACCTTCGGGAACACTTCTTCACGGGCGACGCGCTCTCCGGTCTCGCCGCGGGGCTGAGCGACAGCCGGCTGACCGAGTTGTTCGAGAACTCCCGGGGCGGGCACGAACCGCTCAAGGTCTACGCCGCCTACCGGGCCGCGGTCGAGCACCGGGGCACGCCGACGGTCGTCCTCGCCCAGACGGTGAAGGGGCACGCGCTCGGCTCGGCCTTCGCGTCGCGCAACGCCAACCACCAGATGAAGAAGCTGACCATGGCGCAGTTCCGCGAGATGCGTGATCTGCTCGAACTCCCCATCCCCGACAGCGCGTTGAGTGGCGATGTGGTGCCGTACTGGCACCCCGGCGAGAACGCGGAGGAGGTGCGGTACCTCCGTGAGCGGCGAGCGGCGCTGGGCGGCCCGGCCCCTGTGCGCAGGGTGGTGGCCAAGCCGCTGAAGCAACCGCCGGCCCGCCCCTTCGAGGCTTTGGAGAAGGGCTTCGGCAACCAGGAGGTGGCCACCACCATGGCCCTCGTCCGCCTGGTCAAGGACCTGATGCGCGACCGGGGGACGGGACCGCGCTGGGTGCCGATCATCCCGGACGAGGCCCGCACGTTCGGCATGGAGTCCCTGTTCCCCACGGCCGGGATCTACTCCGCGGACGGCCAGACCTACGAACCGGTGGACGCGGACCAGCTGCTCTACTACCGGGAGGCCAGGAACGGCCAGTTGATCGACGAGGGCATCACCGAAGCCGGTTCCATGGCGGAGTTCACGGCTGCGGCGACGTCGTACGCCACCCATGGCGAACCCATGATCCCGTTCTACATCTTCTACGCCATGTTCGGCTTCCAGCGCACCGGTGACCAGTTCTGGGCGCTCGCCGACCAGATGGGGCGGGGGTTCGTCATCGGCGCGACGGCGGGCCGTACCACGATGACGGGAGAGGGGCTGCAGCACGCCGACGGGCACTCCCATCTGCTGGCGTCCACGAATCCGGCCGCCGTGTGCTACGACCCGGCGTTCGCGTACGAGATCGCGGTGATCGTGCGGGAGGGGCTGCGCCGCATGTACGGCGAGCGGCCCGAGGACGTCTTCTACTACCTGACGGTCTACAACGAACCCAAGGAGCAGCCGGCGATGCCCGCCGGGCCCGGGGTCGAGGAAGGTGTCGTGCGGGGCATCTACCGGTTCCGGCAGGCGGCCGAGGCCGCCGGGACGGAACCACGGATCCAGCTGCTGGCCTCCGGTACGGCCATCCACTGGGCGCTGCACGCCCAGGAGTTGCTGGTGTCCCAGTGGGGCGTCCACGCCGACGTCTGGTCGGTGACCTCCTGGACGGAACTGCGCCGCGACGCGCTGGACGCGGACCGGGCGCGGCTGCGGGGTGAGGAACGCGTCCCCTATGTGACGGCGGCGCTGGCGGACGCGCCCGGACCGGTGTTGGCGGTCAGCGACTGGATGCGGCAGGTGCCCGACCAGATCAGCCAGTGGGTCGGTCACGACTACGCGTCACTGGGCACGGACGGCTTCGGGCTGTCGGACACCCGGGACGCCGCACGGCGTTACTTCCGTGTGGACGCCGAGTCGATCGTCATCGCCGCCCTGGACCGGCTGGCACGCGCCGGGGAGGTCGGTCCGGAGGCGGTCGGACAGGCCCGCGAGCGGTACGGATGGCGCGGATGACCGTCCTGAACCCGTCACCGGTCGATTCTCCCGGGCGGGAGCGACAGGACGCCTATGCGATCAGCGCGGAGTTCTACGACCTTCTGCAGGCCGAACGGGACGAGATCCGGGTGCGCGCGCTCTACCGCGACGACGTCCGCCGCGCCCGGGTCGGCGTGCTGGACGTCGGCGCGGGCACCGGGCGGGTCACGCTGATGAGCCTCCTGGAGTCGCGGGTCCCCGTGCACGCGGTGGAGCCCGCCCGGTCCATGCGTACCCCGCTGATGACGCGTCTGGCATCCCTGAACGCCGAGCTCACGACGCGGGTGACGGTACACCCGCAGGGGCTCGACGAGACCGGGCTGCACGGGGTGGCGGACGTGGCCGTCTGCCACAACACCGTGGCCTGCCTGCACCCGGCGTCGCGCCGGGCGCTGTGGCCGGCCGTCGCCCGGGCGCTCGTACCCGCAGGGGTGCTGCTCGTCCAGCTGCCACCGGCTCGTCTGCCGCGTCACACGACCACCCATGTGCTGCCGACCCGGACGGTCGGCCGGCACGAGTACGGGGGCCGCATGGTGACGTCGGCCGACGTGGACCGGATCCGGGCACGGTTCGACTACTGGGTGCGCGGTGACGGGCGGGTGCTGCGTCGGCACGACGAGACGTTCTGGTTGTGGCCGGCCACGCGTGCGGAGATGATCGCGCAACTGGAGGAGGAAGGTTTCATCGCGCTGCCCGAACGGCCGGACCCGTCCGTACTGGCCGTACGACTGGCACGAGCATGACGTGCTCCGCCCGGTCGGGACCCGCCCGCGTACCATGGGCAAGCGCTTGCGCGAACGGGTCGGAACTGAAGGCGGCACGCATGGGTATGAGGGACGGCACGGACTCCCTCGACGAGGCCACGAAGGTGTTCATGGCGGAGCGGCCCCGGCTCTTCGGCATCGCCTACCGCGTGCTCGGCAGCACCGCGGAGGCCGAGGACGTCCTTCAGGAGGCATGGCTGCGCTGGCAGCACACCGACCGTGGCGCGGTCCGCGACCCGAAGGCGTTCCTCGCCACCGTCACCGCCCGGCTGGCGATCAACCTCGCGCAGTCCGCCAGGGTGCGGCGCGAGTCGTACGTCGGTCCCTGGCTGCCCGAGCCGATCGACACGCGCGCCGATCCGCAGGTGGGCGCCGAGCGGGCCGAGGCCCTCGACCTGGCGGTTCTCTTCCTCCTGGAGAGACTGAACCCCGTGGAGCGGGCCGCCTATGTGCTGCGGGAAGCCTTCGACTACCCCTACCAGCAGATCGCGGGCATGCTGGAGACCAGCGAGACCAACACACGCCAGCTGGTGAGCCGGGCGCGCAAGCGCATCTCCTCGGAGCGCCGCAAGCCCGTCGGCGCCACCGAGCACCGACGGCTGATGGAGGTGTTCCTCACCGCGGCGCAGACCGGCGATCTGGCCGTGCTGGAGGACATCCTCACCGAGGACGTGGTCAGCTACACCGACGGGAACGGGCTGCGCGGGGCGTCCCGGATCCCGGTCGTCGGCCTGGTGCACGTCTCCCGCTACCTCGCTGCCTTCGGTCCGCGCTTCTGGCCGCAGAAGGAGATCGACTGGGTCGAGGCCAACGGCGCGCCGGCCGCCCTCGTCTCGGCCGGCGGGACGGCCGTGGTGCTGCTGACCCTCGACATCTCGGAGCGTGGCATCGAGCGGGCCCTGTGGGTCATGAATCCGGATAAACTGGCGCGTTACGTGACATCGCTGGCCGGCTGAACGGGCCGGGTCGTCACACCGCCGGTGACTCGCCGGTCAACCAGTGGTCCGAGACCCCCACACACCGAGGTGTGCTCGATGACCGAACCGACCCAGCCGCCCGACCTGTCCACGGAGAAGGACTTCGAGGGTGATGCCTTCGCTCCCCTGTACACCACGACGGTGACCGTGACCGGCGGGACGGCGGCCCACGGGAGAGCCTCGGGGAGGGCAGGCTCCGACGACGGAACCCTCGACCTCGACCTGCGCCTGCCCGTCGAACTCGGCGGGGACGGCCGGGGGACCAACCCCGAACAACTGTTCGCCGCCGGTTTCGCGGCCTGCTTCCACGGCGCGCTGAGCCTCGTCGCACGGCGGGCCGGGCTCGACCCCGCCCCGATATCCGTCGAGACGACCGTGGCGTTCGGCCGCAGTCCGCAGGACGGCGGCTACGTCCTGCACATCGACCTCGTCGTCCACTGGCCGGGCGTCACCCGTGACGTCGCCACCCCGCTCCTGCGGAGGGCCGACGCACTGTGCCCCTACGCCAGGATGGCCTGGCACGGCACGCCGACCACCATCACCCTGGCCTCCCGGGGCGACGGCGGCCCAGAGGTGTCACAGATCGCGGGACCGTCCGGTCGTACCGGATGAAGACCCCAGCGATCGGAGTGGACCGTGGCTGTCACCGAACAACGTCTTGCCACCATGGTGCTGGTGATCGGCACCGGAGGTGCCGGTCTGCGCGCGGCGATCGAACTGGCCGAGGCCGGCGTCGACGTCCTCGCCGTCGGCAAGCGGCCCAAGGAGGACGCGCACACGGCGCTGGCGGCCGGGGGCATCAACGCGGCGCTCGCCACCATGGACCCGGAGGACAGCTGGCAACAGCATGCCGCCGACACCCTCAAGGAGAGCTACCTCCTCGCCGATCCCCGCACCGTGGAGATCGTCACCCAGGGCGCCGCCCGGGGCATCGACGACCTGGAGCGCTACGGCATGGCCTTCGCCCGGGAGGAGGACGGCCGGATCTCGCAGCGTTTCTTCGGCGCGCACACGTTCCGGCGGACCGCCTTCGCCGGTGACTACACCGGCCTGGAGATCCAGCGCACGCTGATCAGGCGCGCGGAGCAGCTCGACATCCCCGTGCTGGAAGGGGTGTACATCACTCGTCTGCTGGTGCACGAGGGCACCGTGTTCGGCGCGTACGGCTTCGACCTGACCAGCGGCAGGCGCTACCTGATCCACGCCGACGCCGTCGTCCTGGCCGCCGGTGGCCACACCCGCATCTGGCGGCGCACTTCCTCTCGGCGCGACGAGAACACGGGCGACTCCTTCCGGCTGGCCGTGGAGGCCGGGGCCCGGCTGCGGGACGCCGAGCTGGTGCAGTTCCACCCGTCCGGCATCATCGAGCCGGAGAACGCGGCCGGCACGCTGGTCAGCGAGGCCGCCCGGGGCGAGGGCGGCATCCTGCGCAACGCGCTCGGCGAACGGTTCATGAACCGTTACGACCCCGAGCGCATGGAGCTGTCCACCCGCGACCGCGTGGCCCTCGCCGCGTACACGGAGATCAAGGAGGGGCGCGGCACCCCCAGGGGAGGTGTGTGGCTCGACGTCTCGCACCTGCCCCGGCAGACGATCATGACGCGCCTGCCCCGCGTCTACCAGACCCTGCTCGACCTGCAGATGCTGGACATCACCCGCGAGCCGATCGAGATCGCGCCCACCGCGCACTACTCGATGGGCGGGGTGTGGGTGCGTCCGGAGGACCACAGCACGGACGTGCGCGGCCTGTACGCCATCGGTGAGGCGTCGAGCGGGCTGCACGGCGCCAACCGTCTGGGCGGGAACAGCCTCATCGAGCTGCTGGTCTACGGCCGCCTCACCGGGCAGGCCGCCGCCGCGTACTCGCAGTCCCTGACAGCCCAGCCGCGGTCGCGGTCCGCCGTCGCGGAGGCCCGCGCCGAGATCGACGGACTCCTCGACGGCGACGGGCCGGAGAACGTCCGCGCCCTGCAACGCGCGATCCGCAACACCATGACCGAGCACGCGGGCGTCGTACGCGACGAACACGGCCTGCGCGCGGGACTGGCGGAACTCGCGGTGATCGAGAAGAGGATGCAGGACGTCGGCATCCACCCGGACATCGCCGGCTATCAGGACCTCGCGCACGCCTTCGACCTCAAGTCCGCCGCCCTCGCGGCCCGGGCCACCCTCGAATGCGCTCTGGAGCGACGCGAGACGCGCGGCTGTCACAACCGCAGCGATTACCCCGGCCTGGATTCCGCTCTGCGGGTGAATCTCGTGTGGTCCCCGAAGACGGGCGTCACCCGCGAGAGCATTCCGGCCGTCCCCGACGAGATTTCCACCCTGATGCAGGACGTCTCGACCACCGGCAAACTCGTCGAATAGGAGGTGTCACAGGCAGATCCGGTACCCGGTCTCTACTTATACAGGCGCTTATACAGGCGCTTATACAAGCAGCAGGGAAACCCGAAAGGAATGTCGTCATGAAGGTCGTAGTGATCGGTGGAACCGGGCTCATCGGCTCGAAGGTGGTCGCCAGGCTCGGCGAGCACGGGCACGAGGCGGTCGCGGCGTCGCCCAACACCGGCGTCAACACGCTGACGGGCGAGGGGCTGGCCGAGGTCCTGCAGGGCGCGCAGGTCGTGGTCGACGTGTCGAACTCGCCCTCGTTCGAGGACGAGGCCGTCATGGAGTTCTTCCGCACCTCGACGACCAATCTGCTGAAGGCGGAGACGGAGGCCGGTGTGGCCCATCACGTGGCGCTGTCCGTGGTCGGCACCGACCGCCTCCAGGGGAGCGGGTACTTCCGGGCCAAGCAGGTCCAGGAAGATCTGATCAGGGCGTCCGGCAACCCCTACTCCATCGTCCACGCCACCCAGTTCTTCGAGTTCGCGAAGGGACTCGCCGACGGGGTCACCGAGGGTGACACCGTGCACCTGCCCGATGCCAAGATCCAGCCGATCGTCTCCGACGACGTGGCCGCGGCCGTCGGCCGCACCGCGGTCGGGAAGCCGGTGGACGGCGTGGTCGAGGTCGGCGGCCCCGAGGTGTTCCAGCTGGAGGAGTTCATCCGCATGGGGCTGACCGCCCTGAACGACCCGCGCAAGATCGTCACGGACCCGCAGGCGACGTACTGGGGCGCCCCGCTGCAGGACGACACCCTTCTCCCGGCCCCGGACGCCCAGCGGGGCGGGACGAAGTTCGCCGACTGGCTCGCACAGCAGAAGTAATTCCCCGGGGTGGCTCTCACCGAAAGGAGAGGGCCACCCCTGCCCTATTTCGTCGACGGGCGGCGTTCATCCCTCCGGAGAAAGGGATCGCTCCGCTCACACGCAAGGTCATGGAGAAACGATGTCCCTCATCGGTGAGGACCGCGTCGATCTCGCAGCGACATGCGCGTCACTGACCACCGAAGCCGCCGAGCTGCGTATGCGGGTCATGGAACTGCGCCAGGAACTCGCGGACCTCGGCGCGCGCATGAACGTCATCGCGACCGCACTGGACCGGCACACGCCCTGTGGTCCCGAGGAGATCGCCGGTCGCTGACACCTGCCGCATCCGTCGACAGCGCCTCTTCCAGGTGCCCGAGGTCACCGGTCCGGGCTGCCGAGAGGAACGCCTGAACGAGACGCCGGTACGCGACGGAGTCGACCGGCTGCCTGCGGTGGTCCCCGGTGAGCCGCCGCTGGGCGCGGACGACCTGCTGCCGAGTGTTGACGACGCTGAGCCGCAGGATCCCGGCGATCCGGTCGTACGGGTAGCCGAACCCCTCCCTCAGGACGTACGCCGCACGTTGGCTCGGAGTCAGGGTCTCCATCAGCAGGAGAACCGCCCGCTCGACGGCGTCCTGACGCTCGGCCACCGCTTCGGGGTTCGCCTCGGGGTCCGTCCGCTCCGGGAGCGAGGGGCCGGCACAGGACTCCCGGCGCTTCCAGGCGGACTGGACGACGTTGATGGCCAGCCGGACGGCGGTCGTCCTGAGCAGAGCCGACGGGTTGGAGACAGCCGTGCGGTCGGCGCCCTGCCACCGCAGCCAGGTCTCCTGGATGACGTCCTCGGCCTCGTGCGCGTTCCCGACGATCTGCCTGGCGAGGGTGAGCAGTCCGGGCCTGGCCCGTACGAACACCAAGGTCGCGTCGTCCAGCGCGATGACGGACGTACCCGCCGTCTCGCGGCTCTGCCCGGTCTCGGTCGGATGCATGTCCACGTCCGGCTCCTCTGCTCCGTGGGTCAGCAGCTCGAACGGCAGCCGGCATCAATGTCGCGCCCGAAGGCCGCCCGGCGCGCCCTTGGACGGCCGTAGGGGACTGCGTGGTCGTGCCGTGGCGGGTCCGTGGCCGACCCGTCCGCACCGTCGTTCCGGGCCGGGCACCCGATCCACCACGTGTGCTCGGCGTCGAAAGATCTCAGCCGTTTACGATGGACCCGGCTCGCCTCGGTCGCACCACGGCCGCAGTGATCCGGCAAGGCACCGGCCGACGCCCCGCCGGGAGGATCTGACGTGGGAGGCTGCCATGACGAGCCGCGGTTCCGGAGCCGGACTCCTCGACAGGCGGAACGAGCGTCGGGCCCTCGACGACCTGCTGGCGGGCGCCAGGGACGGGCGCAGCGGGGTCCTGGTCCTGCGAGGTGAAGCGGGGATCGGGAAGACCGAGCTGCTGAAGTACCTGCGGGCGCGCGCGACCGGATGCCGTACCGTCAGCGCTGTCGGCGTCCAGTCCGAGATGGAACTGTCCTACGCCGGCCTGCACCAGCTCTGTGCGCCACTGCTGTCAGGACTCGACAACCTCCCGGAGCCCCAGCGCGACGCACTGCGGACGGCGTTCGGGCTGCACGGCGGGGGCGCGCCCGACCGGTTCCTGGTAGGTCTGGCCACGCTGAGCCTCCTCTCGGACTTCGGCGGGAGCGAACCGCTGGTCTGCGTC
Source organism: Streptomyces sp. NPDC005811 (assembly GCF_040630405.1). Lineage (NCBI taxonomy): Bacteria > Bacillati > Actinomycetota > Actinomycetes > Kitasatosporales > Streptomycetaceae > Streptomyces > Streptomyces sp. NPDC005811. Next base: position 53,033 of record NZ_JBEXXK010000058.1, on the reverse strand, counting down.
ATCGACGACGCGCAGTGGCTGGACCGGGTCTCGGTACAGACTCTGGAGTTCGTCGCCCGCAGGCTGCTCGCGGAATCCGTGGTGCTCGCCGTCGCCGTGCGCGAGCCGGCCACCGGCGAGGTGTTCACCGGACTTCCCGAACTGACGGTGTCCGGGCTGATCGAGGACGACTCCCGCAAGCTTCTCGCCTCGGTCGTCACCGGCCCGCTCGACCGCAGGGTGCGTGACCGCATCGTCGCGGAGACCCGCGGCAATCCGCTCGCCCTGCTCGAACTGCCGCACGCGCTCACCGCGCTGGACCCGGCGGGCGACGTCGGGCGCCCCGGCGCGGGGCCGGTGACGAACCGCCTGGAGCTGGGTTTCCTCCGCCGCGTCCAGGCGCTGCCGACCGAGACGCAACGCCTGCTGTTCGTCGCCGCCGCCGAGCCGGTCGGCGACGTGACGCTGCTCAGGCGGGCGGCCGAGCGTCTGGGCATCGCCGTGGACGTGGCCGCGGCGGACGCCGAGGCGTCGGGATTGATCGCCCTCGGCGCCTGGGCGCGCTTCCGTCATCCGCTGGTGCGTTCGGCGGCCTATCGCGCGGCGGGCCCGGACGACCTGCGCGAGGTGCACAGAGCCCTGGCGGACGTGACCGACGCCCAGCTCGATCCGGACCGGCGGGCGTGGCATCTGGCGCGTGCGACGGTGCGACCCGACGAGGCGGTGGCCGCCGAGCTGGAGCGTTCGGCGGACCGGGCGCAGGCACGTGGCGGGGTCGCCGCGGCGGCGGCCTTCCTCGACCGGGCCGTCCAGCTGACGCCCGACCCCACGCGCCGGGGAACCAGGGCGCTGGCGGCGGCACACGCCAAATACCAGGCCGGCGCCTTCGACGCCGCGCGGGAACTGGCGGGCGCGGCCGAGCTGGGCCCCCTCGACGATCTCGGAGTCGCACGGTCGACCCTGCTGCGCGGTCGGATCATGACCGCCTCCAACAGCGCCGGCGCCGGCCTGCCGCTGCTGCTCGAAGCGGCCAGACGACTGGAGCCGCTCGACGCCGGGCTCGCCCGGGAGACGTACCGGGACGCGATCTACGCGGCCCTCACCGCCGGTCGGCTGCCGCACGGCGAGGGGATCCGTGAAGTGGCCGAGGCCGTTCTCGCGACGCCCACGCCCCCCGAACCGACACGCGACGATCTCCTTCTGGACGGCCAGGCGCTGCTGACCACCGAGGGTTACGCCGCGGGCACGCCGATGCTGCTCCAGGCCCTGGCCGCGTTCCGCACCGGCGGGATCACGCCGAAGGAAGGGCTCGGCTGGCTCCCGCTCGCCTGCCGCCTGGCCCACAGCACATGGGACTTCGAGAGCTGGTCCGTGCTCTCGGCACGGCTGGTCGACCTCGCACGCAGGACGGGAGCCCTGTCGGTGCTGCCGTCGGCGCTCCTGCTCCGGCTGTCGAACCGGGTCTTCGCCGGCGATCTCGCCGGTGCCGGCTCTCTGGTCGCGGAGGCGACGGCGATCGGCGAGGCGACCGGCAGCAGTTTCTTCGCGCACTACAGCGCGCTGGTCGTCGAGCCCTGGAAGGGGAGGGAGGCCGCGACCCGGCAGGCGATCGCCGCGGTCACCCAGGACCTTCTGCTGCGCGGGGAGGGCAAGGTGGAGACCGCCACACAGTGGGCCGCGGCGGTGCTCTACAACGGCCTCGGCAGGTACGCGGAAGCCTTTACGGCCGCTCTGCGGGGCTGCGAGAACCCGGAGGAACTCGGTCTCTCCATCCAGTCCACGGTCGAGCTGATCGAGGCCTCCGTACGACTGGGCAGACACACGGAGGCGGCCGCCGCGGTGCGCAGAATCACGGACATGGCGCAGGCCGGCGGTACCGAGTGGGTGCTCGGCACCGCTGCCGCCGTCCGCGCTCAGGTGAGCGAGGGACAGGTCGCCGATGCCCTGTACCGCGAGGCGATCGAGCGGCTCGGTGGCGCGGGGGTGCGGATGGACCTCGCCCGGACCCATCTGGTGTACGGGGAATGGCTGCGCCGCGAGAACCGCCGAGCCGACGCCCGTGCTCAGCTGGGCACCGCGCACGACATGCTCAGCCACATCGGAGCCGGGGCCTTCGCCGAGCGCGCGCGCCGCGAACTCCGGGCGACGGGAGCGAGGGTCCGCAAGCATCCCGCCGCGGCGCAGGCTGCCCTCACTCCTCAGGAGGAGCAGATCGCCCGCCTGGTCCGGGACGGTCTCACGAATTCCGAGGTCGGTGCCCAGCTGTTCATCAGCCCCCACACGGTGGAATGGCATCTGCGCAAGGTGTTCTCGAAGCTCGGCGTCACCTCCCGCAAGGAGATCCGCACCATACGTCTCGCGGGCGAGGCGGCGTCCGCCTAGGCATGGTCGTCGGTGCGCTCCTTGTGCAGCGCCCGGTACTCCTGCGCGGTCGGCTTGGTGATCTGCGTGCCCTCTCCGTGGAGGAGCTCGCTGATCCGGGAACGCAGCTGCCGGGAAGGGCGGACACCGGGATCGATCGGCCGGTACTGCTCGTGCTGGGTGAGGAGGTGGAGTCGTTCCTGGCTGAGCGGCTCGTGCGCCTCGACGAACGCGCCGTCGGGCATGCGGGTGATGACGCCGGTCTCGCGTCCGTGCAGGACTTTGTCGCGGTCGCTGCGCTGGAGGCCGAGCGTCAGCCGCTTGGTCAGTGCATAGGCCGCGGCGGGAGCGACGAAGAGTCCGATGCGGACGGCCCACGTCACCGACTCGACCGAGACATGGAAACGGACGGCGATGATGTCGTTCGCGGCGCCGATCAGGGACACCAGGTAGAAGCTGAGCCATGCGACGCCGAGTGCCGTTCGCACGGGACGGTTGCGTGGTCGGTCGAGCAGGTTCTGCTCGCGGGTGTCGCCGGTCGCCCAGTACTCGATGAACGGATAGGCACCCAGGGCGAGGAAGAGACCGACACCCACGGTCAGGGGAATCAGGTTGTCGAGTGCCAGGGTGTGACCCCAGAAGTCGATTTCCCAGCCCGGCATCACCCGAAGCAGCCCGTCCGCCACGCCCATGTACCAGTCGGGCTGCGACCCGGCCGAGACCTGGTCGGCACGGTAAGGCCCGTACTTCCAGACGGGGTTGATCTGTACGGCCGCGGCCATGACGAACACGGCACCGCTCACCAGCAGGAGGTACCCGGAGGACTTGACGACGCGAACCTTGGCCGGCACCCCCACGACATTGCTGGGGGTACGTCCACGGCCTGGGTACTGGGTGTGCCTGTGGTAGAGCATCAGGACCAGATGGGCGGTCAGCAGTCCCACCATGAGCGCGGGGATGACCAGCACATGGATGGTGTTGAAGCGCGCCACCAACTCGTCGCCGGGGAACTCGCCGCCGAAGAGGAACATCGACAGGTAGGTCCCGACGATGGGAATGGACAGGATCGTTCCGTTCACCACGGCGAGGCCGGTGCCGGACAGCAGGTCGTCCGGGAGGTCGTAGCCCGTCAGCCCGGCGAACATGGCGAGAACCAGCAGCAGGAATCCGATCAGCCAGTTGAGTTCGCGCGGCTTGCGGAAGGCGCCCGTGAAGAACACCCGCATCATGTGGGCGAGTAGGGCGGCGACGAAGACCAATGCCGCCCAGTGATGGGCCTGCCGGATCAGCAGACCGCCGCGGACGTCGAAGGATATGCGCAGGGTCGAGTCAAAGGCCTCCGACATCATCTGGCCGCGTAGTGGTGCGTAACTTCCGTCGTACCGCACCTCCTTCATCGACGGATGGAAGAAGAAGCTCAGATACACGCCCGTGACGATGAGAACGACGAAGCTGTAGAGACAGATTTCCCCCAGCATGAAGGACCAGTGGTCCGGGAACGCCCGTCGCGCTCCTTCTCTGACCAGCCGGCGGACGCCGGAACGTCGGTCGGCCCAGGCGGCGACCCTTTCGCCCTTGTTCATGGAACTGCCACCCGCATCCCGGTCCCTCGCATCGCACGGCGTTCGCTCTCCGTCGTTCCGCCCCAGATGCCGTCCACACGTCCCATCCGCACGGCCCAGTCGAGGCACTGCTCGGCGACGGGACAACGGCCGCACACCGCCTTCGCCTCGTCGATCTGCCGAAGCGTGGGACCGATGGGGGATATGGGGAAGAAGAGCTCGGGATCTACGCGCAGGCAAGCTGCCCGCTCACGCCACTGCATGGCATGGTCACCTCGTTCACAAGTCAGGGGAAAGGAAGTACGACGTTGTCCTGTAGGACCGGGCAGCCGGCGTATGTGTGACACACGGCCGCGACGCGTCGTGTCACACGATCCGGTGGTTCCCGGTCGTACGGGGTGAGCCGACGCCCCTGCCGCGTGCGGGGCAGTACGAGCGAGAGCGAGGATGCCCCATGGACCGGAGCGATGCGGTGTCGATCGACGAGCTGTGGGAGGAGCGTCGGTTCCTGCTCGATGTCGCCCACTGGATGCTGGGCGACCCGGGCGCGGCGGAAAGCGTCGTCGACGAGGCGTATCAGCGGTGGTACGGGCTGTCCGACGCGGCACGTCGGCGGGTCACCGTCCCCCGGTCCTGGCTGGCGAAGTCCGTGGGCGGGATCTGCCTGGACCGGCTCGCACGGACCGGCCGGGGCGCGGCCGGCCACGAGGAGGCGCGCGGGGCACGGCCGCAGGACGTGGCGGAGGAGGCCGGTCGGGTCGTGCTGAACGCGCTGGAGTCGCTGTCGACCGCCGAGCGCGCGGCGTTCGTGTTCCGTGCCTTCGGGATGGCCCCGGGCACGGTCGCCGACATCGTGGGCCGCACGGAGCCGGAGCTCGCCGAACTCGCCGAGCGGGCCGGACAGTGGCTGCGGTTGCGGCGCACCCGCTCCACGACACCGCGGCAGCATGACGCCGTCGTCCGTGCCGTGCACCGGGCGTGCGTCACCGACGACGGCGCGCTGCTCACGTCGTTGCTGTGCTCGGACGTGACGGCGTTCTTCGACGGCGGCGGCAAGGTGCGGGCGTTGACCGGACCGGTCCACGGCTGTCGGCCGGTCGCCGACAGCCTTCTGACACTCCTGGCCCGAAGCCCGCACACCACCCTGACCACCCATTCCGTCAACGGCCGGACCGGCCTCGTCGCCCGCTACGGCCACGCGGTCGCCGCTGTCATCGGGCTCGACGTCCTGGACGACCGTGTCGCCCAGGTCTGGGTCATGCTCAACCCCGACAAACTGCGGTCCTGGAATCCAGCCCTACGGGAGACCGGAGGTGGCCGCGAAACGGGAACGTGAATCGAGGAAAGCGGCGATCTTGCCCGGCGTGAACACCCACAGCACCTGGTGGATGCCGTGTGTCGAGGCTGCCGCGGTCATGAAGGCGACCGTCCGCCCGTCCCGGTGGACCAGTACCCCCGTGGCGCCATTGGCATCGACGAGCTCCGGCACAGCCTCCCGCCACAACTGCCGGTAGGCCGCGAGCCTGGCCACCCGGGCACGGCCCAGCACCGGTACGCGCGCACAGCCCCGCATGCCGTTGCCGTCGGAGAGACTGACGACATCGGGTGTGAGCAGGGCTTCCAGTGACGCCACGTCTCCCGTCGTGGCCGCTGAGACGAAGGCGTGGAGGAGGCGTCGGTGTTCAGCCGCGTCCACGGTCTTCCGCCGCTCGTCCAGCAGGTGCCGACGAGCACGGCTGACGATCTTCCGCACATTGACGAGGCTGACTTCGAGTATGTCGGCGATCTCGGCGTAGGCGTAGTCGAAGGCCTCGCGCAGTACATAGGCGGCGCGCTCGACGGGAGTCAGTCTCTCCAGCACCAGGAGCAGCGCCATCTCCACCGCCTCCGCGCGCTCGGCACCCACCTCGGGGTCCGCGCTCGTGTCGACGGGCTCCGGCAGCCACGGTCCGATGTACGTCTCCCGGCGCACGCGCGCCGACTGCGCGACGTTGATGGCCAGGCGGGTCGTGGCGCTCGACAGGAAGGCCGCGGGGTTCAGCACCACCGAGCGGTCGGTCTTCTGCCAGCGCAGCCATGCCTCCTGCACCACGTCCTCGGCCTCGACCGTGCTCCCGAGGATGCGGTAGGCGATCCCGAACAGCCGCCTGCGGTGGTGTACGAAGACGGCGACAGCGTCCTCGAGGTCGTCGGGTGTGGTGGGGGACGGTTCGACGTACATGATCCATGGCCTCCGTTGCTCCGGCTCATCGCTGCATGGACCGCGACCGATGGTCGCCTGTGACAGAAAGGGACGATGTTTTTCACAGACCTGCGAAATCACACTGTTTCGAGACACGGAGATGTTCTGTCTGACACGCGGAGCACTGCATATGATGGGGACAAGGGTTGAGGAGGGGAGAACCGATGGTCTCCGCGAGCCGCACGGCACACAGCATCGAGGCCACCGCCGAGGGCCTTCAGGAGGAACTGGCCCGGCTGAAGTTCCAGAAACAGGCGCTGGAACGGGAGTTGGCGGCGGTCGTGGCACATCTCGGCTCGGTACAGCGGGCCCTCGGCGCTCTCGAGAGCGCGCTGGTCACTCCGGTCGCCGCCACCGAGGTGGACCCGTACGGGAAGCTCACCGAGCAGATCTTGGCGTACTTCGCCGAGGTGGGTGACGTCGAGGTACGAGCCCGTGACGTCGCGGCGGCGCTGGGCCGTGACACCGACAGCGGAACCATCAACGCGGTCCGCAGCACACTCGACCGTCTCGTCGCCTCCTCCCGCATCCAGCGGGCCGGCAGGGGCCTGTACCGCAGCGGGCGCTCCTAGCGCCCGTCGGTCACCGCGACGAGCCGACGATCACCACGACGCACACGATCATCATCAGGGTGATCAGCGCCATCCCGGTGAGTGTTCCCCGCAGCCAATGCCGGATCCTGACGTGGTGGTGCGCCTCCATCGCGCCGACCCGCTCGGCGATGTGGTCGGTCACCATGCGAGCGACATATTGCTGCTCGTCGACGTACCACTGTTCGATGTCCCGCTTCTGCTCGGGGGAGAGTCCCTCCACACGCGCGGTCAAGTGCGCCACGCGACGGTGCGCGGCTCCCCTGTGGGCCTCCCGATACAGGAAACCCTCGATGTCGGGCAGGCCGCGTGCGGCCTCCTCGCGTGCGGCCACGGCGTACCCCCAAGGGAGACGAGAACCCCACATGGTCATGTCGTGCTGCCTTCCTTCGCCCGGCCGGCACTCGGGTTCTGCGCCCGCCCACCCGTGACGAAGGCTTCCCGCGGGTGCTGGACGGAGGCGAGAGAGACAAGATCCCGGCCGGTCAGGGCCGCGGTGAGCCAGACCGCCAGAACGCGGATCTTCCGTTCCCAGCTGGGCACCGCGAGCACGTGGTACCCCCGGTGCATCAGCCACGCCGGGAACCCCTTGATGACGAGGGCCTTGTACTGGAAGACGCCCCGCCCCAGCCCCAGCGTCGCCACCACGCCCAGGCTGCCGTGGCGGTAGTCCCGGACGCGCCGCCCGCGCAGGTCGGCCACGAGGTTCCGGGCGAGACGTCTGCCCTGTCGTACGGCGTGCTGGGCGTTCGGCACCGTGCGCGCGCCCGGCACCGGCGAGGCCAGGTCGGGGATCGACGCGTCGTCGCCGGCGGCCCATACGTCCGGCACGGGTTCGGCGTCGGTACCCACGCGGAGATCGGCGCGGGCCAGCAGCAGGCCCCGCTCGTCGAGCGGCAGGTCGGTGTGGTTGTGCACGACCGGGTTCGCGGCGTTGCCGGCGGCCCAGACGATCAGCTCGGAGTCGTACTCCGCTCCGTCGGAGAGAACGACGTGGCCGTCCTCCGCGGACAGGAGTTGCGTGTTCAGATGGATGTGCGCGCCGCGGCGTTCCAGGTGGCGCACCACCCAGGCACCCGGCTTGTCGCCCACCTCGGGCAGGATGCGGTTCCGGGCCTCGACCAGGTGGAAGGACAGGTCGTCGACGGTCAGTTCCGGATAGGACCTGAGCATCGCGGTCGCCAGCGAGAGCAGTTCACCGAAGCCCTCCACGCCGGAGAACCCGCCTCCCACGAACGTGACGGTGAGCAGCCTTCGCCGCTCGGGGCCGGGCGGCAGCGACGCGGCCTGGTCGAACGCGGTCATCAGCCGGTCACGGATCGCCACGGCCTCCTCCACGTGCTTGAGGCCGATGGCCTGCCGCGCGAGTCCCGGAATGGGGAAGGTGCGGGTCACCGCGCCGGCGGTGACCACGAGGGTGTCGTAGCGCAGCTCGTAGGTGTCGCCGCGCACCGGGCGGACGGTCACCGTGCGGTCCGCGTGGCTGATCCCGGTCACGGTGCCCGAGACCAGCCGGGTGCCGCGCAGGTGCCGCCTCAGTGACACGACGGCGTGACGCGCCTCCACCGAACCGGCCGCCACCTCGGGCAGGAAGGGCTGATAGGTCATGTACGGGCGCGGGTCGACGACCGTGACCCGCGCCTCGCCCGGACGCAGCTTCTTCTGCAGGCCCCAGGCGGTGTAGAAGCCCGCGTAGCCGCCGCCGACGATCAGAATCTCTCGCATGACTGCCTCTGCTAGTTGTCCGTCACCAGGTAGACCGAGCGGGCCGGGCCGATGTGACACGCATGGGCGACTCAGGCCGTGGCTCCGGGTCCCCGCTCGGGGTTCCCGTCGCTGTCCGGCTCACCCGCGGCCGCCGCGTCGACCGCTCTGTGGATCTCGACGGTGAGCGTGTGGACGAGTTCCGTGAGGTGGGTGTTGTGACGCAGTTCGAGTTCCTGCGCCTCGTAGTCGTGGTCCGCCTTCTTGCGGGTGAACTCGGCCTGTCGGTTCTGACCGATCATCACGAACGTGGACAGGAAGATCGCTTCGAGCGAGACGATCAGTGTGAGTGTCGGCCATGGGCTCTTCTCCGCCCAGACCATCCATACCGCGAACACGGCCACGTGGATGTAGACGAACTGCATCGATCCGGCGAACCGGGTGATCCAGTCGGCGATCCGCAGCTGGACGTCCTCGGCGCGCTCCTTCTGCGCCTCCACATAGGCAGGGTGCCTGCGCGCCGGGTACGGGGTCCGCGATCCCGGCCGGCGCCGGTCCGTCCGGGGCGGACGGCCCCTATCGAAGCGACTCACCGGGGCCGCTCAGGAGTTGGTGGACGGCTCCGTCCATGTCCAGGTGACGTTCCTCGCGGCCGGTGGGCACCATCGCGAAGGTTCGTCGGAGGAAGGCGCCCACGGCTCGCGCCGAGGCGGTCACGACGACCGCCTCCCGCGTCGGACACGGGCACAGCGCGATGTGCACCCTGTCCACCGCCGGGTCCCGGCAGGGCCAGACCTGGACGTCGCCGAGACCGGCGAGCTTCTGCAGCCCGTCCAGGAGGAGATCGCGGCCGACCACCCAGCGCACGGTCGTATCGGTACACAGGTGAAAGGTCAGGGACACCGCGTAGGGATCGGCGCAGTCGTAGGAAAGATCGAGCATCACGGGCCGGTCCACTCCTTCGGCGACGACCAGGCGGACCAGCATCCGGCACACCACAGGAGTGCGACTGTCGGGTTCTCTCATCACATCACCGCTCGGTCGATCGGTGGGAGCAAGGGGATCGAAGGACACACGGTGTGCTGCGTCTTGTGCCCGTTCGTGTGATTCAGTGACCTCTCGATTCTGCGAGTCCCCCATGGGTTCGCACCATCAGTCAAATGACCCGCAATGCGCCTCGCAGTCACGTGACTGATGTTCGTCCCCGCGGGCCGGTGCACGGTGAGTCCAAGCCTTCCCGCCGTGCGGGGGGAAGGACGGCGCAAACGTACGGAGTACCCATGTCACTCGGCTCTGGCGTCGAACAGTCGCCCCGGACCCCTGTCGCGGACGCCGGCCGGCCCGAGGTGGTGGGGCGGGCGCGGCAACTCCAGGAGATCACGACGCTGCTCGGGCGGGGCTCCGCCGCGGGTTGCGCTCTGCTGCTCTCCGGGGACCCGGGTGTGGGCAAGAGCGTGCTGCTCGGTGAGGTCGCCAGGGTCATGTCCGAGGCGGGTACCCGGGTTCTGTCGGCCGTCGGCGTCCGGTCCGAGGCCGAACTCGCCTACGCCGGTCTGCACCAGTTGCTGTTGCCGCTGAACGACCGGATCGAGCGCTTGGACGACCCGCATCGGCAGGTGCTGCGCGGTGCGCTGGGCTACGGCGGCGATCCGGTGCCCGACATGCGTCAGGTCGCCGACTCGGTGATCCTCCTGCTGCGCCGAGCGGCAACCGAACGCCCCGTGCTCATCGTCGTGGACGACCTCCCCGGTTTCGACCGGGCGAGTTCCGCGGTGCTGGGCCTCGTCGCCCGTCGGCCGACGGGCAGCCGTATCGGATTCCTCGCCGCCTGCAGATCGGGAGCCGAGACCTTCTTCGAGCGAGCCGGGTTCACCGAGTACGAGCTGCCGCCGCTGGACCGCGACGCGGCGGCGGAACTGCTCAGGGACCGTTTCCCGGGGCTGGCCGCACCGGCACGCGAGCGTGCCCTGGCACAGGCACAGGGGAACCCGCTGGCGCTCGTGGAGCTGCCCGCCGCGCTGAGCGGCCCGCAACGCGACGCGCCGGCCGATCTGCCCGACGCACTGCCGCTCTTCCCCCGTCTTCGGAACTGCCACGCTGCGCGCGTGGCCCGCCTTCCGGCCGCATCGCGCCGGCTCCTGCTACTCCTCGCCCTCGACGGCACCGGAGATCCAGGGGTCCTCCATGCCGCGTCGGAGGACCCGAAGGTCCTCGCGGCGCTGTCCGCGGCGGAAACGGACAGTCTGATCACCTTCGACGCCACGAACCGCCGGGTCGCCTTCCGACATCCGCTGACGAGGGACGCGGTCGTCGAGACCAGCACCCTGATCGAGCGCTGCCAGGCCCATCGCACGCTGGCCGAGATCCGGGCGGAGACACCCGAGCGGCGAGCCTGGCACCTGGGCCGGGCGACCCTCGTTCCCGACGACCGGGTCGCCGCACTGCTGGAGGAGGCCGGGGATCGCGCCGCCCGCCGAGGTGACGGCAGGGCGGCGATCGCCACCTTCACCAGGGCCGCCGAACTGAGCCCACGTGCCGTGGACCGCGCCCGCCGACTGATCCGGGCCGCCCATCTCGAGGCCGACGCGACCGGGGAACTGCGCGCGGCGTCGGAGCTCCTCGACCGCGCCCGGTGCGCGGACCCGGAACTCACCGGGTCACCGCTCACCGCCGCCACGGCGGCCCTCCTCCTGCTCAACGGCGGTGACGGCGACATCGACATGGCTCACCGTCTCCTGACGGAGGCCGTCGAGCCCGACGGCCACGGACACGACGCCGAGGACGACGCCCTCATCGAGGCACTGCGCATACTGCAGTTGGTGTGCTGGTCCGGTGGCAGGGACGCCTTGTGGGAACCGTTCCACGCGGCCCTCGGCCGTCTGAGGGCGGCCGCACCGCCGCCGCCCTCCGCCTTCGGCAGGACGTGGACGTCCACGGAACCACGGGACGTCTCCTGGGACGTGGTCCGTCGCGGACGCCGGGGCGGTCATGTACGCCGGCACATCGACGCGCTCATGGACCTGTGCCTCCAGGATTTCCCGGCCGGCCGGTGGGAGGAGGCCGCAACGCTGGCCACCGAGGGCCTGAGGATCTGCGAGGAGCGCCGATACCCGTTCTTCTCCTGGTATTTCGAGTACCACCAGGCGCTGCTCGCCGCCGTCCACGGGCACTTCGAAGAGTGCCGGAGCGTGGCCGACCGGATCACGCAGTGGGCCGTGCCTCGCGGCGTTCTGACGGCGGCGGGCTTCGCCGACCATGCCCGGGTCCTCGCCGAACTCGGTGCCGGAGACTACGAATGCGCGTATCGCCACGCCGTGGCGATCAGCCCTGCGGGCCGACTCGCGCCCCACGCTCCGTGCACGCTGTGGGTCTGTATGGACCTGGTGGAGGCTGCGGTGCACACCCGGCGCACCGCTGAGGCGGAGGCACACGTGGGTGCGATGCGGGAGGCCGGGGTCGCTGCCCTCTCCCCGCGGCTGGCGCTGCTGGTGGCGGGCTCGGCCGCGCTGGTCGCATCGGACGACGGCGCGGTCGGGCGCTTCGAGCAGGCGCTGGCCGTCCCGGGAGCGCAGGACTGGCCCTTCGATCTGGCCCGGATCCGGCTGGCCTACGGGGAGCGACTGAGGCGTATGCGTTTCGTCTCGGAGGCCCGAACCCAACTGGCCGCGGCGGCAGAGGTGTTCGAGCATCTGGGCGCGCGGCCCTGGACCGACCGGGCCACGGGCGAACTCCGCGCCACCCGCCGGGTCCGTACCGGAGCGAAGCACGGTTCCGTGACCCTCACCGCACAGGAACAGGAGATCGCCGCGCTCGCCGCCTCAGGAATGACCAACAAGCAGATCGGCGAACGTCTCCACCTCTCGCCACGAACCGTCGGTTCGCACCTCTACCAGCTGTTCCCGAAACTGGGAATCGGCTCACGCGCGGCACTCAGGGACGCGCTCGCGTCTCTTCCTGTGCAGCGAGAGCCTCGCCCAGGGTGACCCGCGAGGTGATACCGAGCTTCGGGAAGATCCGGTGCAGGTGGGCCGCCACGGTTCGGTGGGAGAGGAACAGGCGTTCGCCGATCTGCTTGTTGGTCAGTCCGCCTGCGGCGAGGGCGGCGATCTGGTGTTCCTGCTCGGTGAGCGGGCTGGTCGCCAGGTCCTCGCGCGCCCCTCGGCCGGCGGTGCGGCCGGCGGCCCGCAGTTCCTCGGCGGCCCGCGTGGCCCAGGGGGCGGCTCCGAGACGGCGGAAGGTCTTGAGGGCGGCGGCGAGATGCGTCCGGGCGTCCGTGACGGTTCGTGTGCGACGCAGATGCTGCCCGTAGGCCAGGCGGACCCGGGCGAGGTCGAAGGGCCAGCGTTCGGTACCGGGAACGGCGAGCGCCTCCTCGAAGGCGTCGGCGGCCCGGTCCTCGGGGGCGGCGAGCGCGGCCGCACCGGCGGTGACCAGTGCCAGGCGGCCGGAAATACCGGGCAGGCCCGTCTCCCGCATCGCGGCGACATGGGCGAGTGCCTCGGCTCGGCGTCCGCTGCCGACGGCGGCTTCCACGAGGTCCATGGGAACCCACAGGGCCAGAGGGGCATGGGAGGCCAGCACACCTGAAGGGCTGATCGCCGATGCTTCGAGGTAGGCCCCCTCGTGATCGCCGCGCCCCAGGGCGGCCAGGGCCGTCATGTGCCGCGCGAAGTGCTCGACGGTTCGAGCACCGCGGGGCACCGCCCACTCCGTGATCCGCTGTGCCAGTCCCCGCACCGTGCTGTCGTCGCCCCGCGCCGCGGCCAGCAGGCCCTGGGCCCGGTGGAACTGATGGGCCAGCATCTGATAGCCGTGGGCCTCGCACAGCGCCAGCCCCTCCGCGGCGAGTCGGCCGCACTCGTCCCACCGGCCCGTCATGAAGTCGTCGAGACACAGCACCACCAGCGCGATGAGAGCCGAGGTGACCGCGCCGCCCTCGCGCCCGTCCTCCACGACGGGCCAGAGGGCCGCACGGCACCCCGTCGCCCGGTCCACGAAGAGTGCCGCCATCGCGACCCGTTCGATCCGGCTCGGGTCGGTCTCCCGGTGCAGGTCGTGGATGACCGCGTCGAGCAGGCCGAGGGCTGTCGCGGAGGAGCGCGCCGGGTCGGAGTAGACGTCGCCGAGCAGTTCCTGGAGCGGAGGCATCGGCACGGTCAGCTGCGACAGGGCGGCCTGGTACGCGTCCCAGAGCTCCGGTCTGCCCGCGCACAGACACACCCTGCGCAGGGTGCACAGCGCTTCGAAGAGCGCCTCGTCGTCGCCGTCGGACCTGCCGTCGCGGGTCGTGATCGCGCCGACGAGCAGCCGGTGCGCGGTGTTGACATCACCGTCGCGGTTGAGCAGCACCTGGGAGGCCGCGGCCGCCGCCCGCAGCGACCCCCGGAGTTCCGGGTCGGCGCGACGGGCCTCCACGAGCAGTTCGGCCGCCGTGCGCAGCTCGCCGGCGACGTCCGCCCCCACGAAGGCGGCTTCGGCCAGCCGTCTGCCGCGGTCCGCGGAACCGGGAGTGAGGTCCGCGGACCGTACCAGCGCGTTGAACGCGCCGACGGCGTCGCCGCGCCGGCGGGCCCGGTGTGCGGTGTCCTCCAGGAGCCCGGCGACCTGCTCGTCAGGATCGGGTGTGGCCTCGGCCAGGTGCCAGGCCCGGCGGTCGGGTTGACCGGCCAGCGCCTCGGCCAGAGCGTGGTGCGCCTCCAGGCGCTGGCCGCTGGTCGAGCTCGACACGACCGTCGCGCGGATCAGCGGATGGTGGAAGGACAGCCGCCCCAGTCCCCGGTGTTCGATCCGCAGCAGCTGCGCCCGCTCCGCGGGGGCGAGGAGGGCCAGTACGTCCTCGCTCGGGGCGGCGGCCCGCAGGACCGAAAGGTCGCCGCCGCCCTCCAGCGCGGCCAGGAGCAGCAGCCGGCGGGTGGGGGCCGGCATCTCCGCGACCCGGGAGCCGTACAGATCCCGCAGCCGGCGGCTGAGCGGGAGCACCTCGGGCAGCGGCACTCCCGCGACACCTCGCGAGTCGCTGAGCGCGGCCGGCAGTTCCAGCAGTGCCAGCGGGTTGCCGCGGGCCTGCGCGAGGACCCGCCGCAGCTCCTGCCCGGCGAGCAGCGGGAACCGGGCGCCGACCAGGCCCGCTGCCGCCCTGTCGTCCAGGGGAGCCACGACGAGCTCGGGAAGTCCCGCGCGTTCGAAGAAACTCTCGAACCCCGGACGGGAGGCGGCGAGAAGGCCCACTCGGCTCCCGGTCAGCCGCCGGGCGACGAACGCGAGTGCCGCGGCGCTCGCCCGGTCGATCCATTGCAGGTCGTCGACGACCAGCAGCACGGGACGGCTGCTCGCCGCCCGGCGGAGCAGCGCCAGTACGGCCCCGTAGAGGACCAGGCGATCCACCGGGGCACCGTCCCCCGCGCCCAGCGCCACGGTCAGAGCCTCGCGGTGCACCGGGTCGAGCCCGTCGTACGCATGCAGCAACGGTTCGAGTACGTGGTGCAGTCCGGCGAAGCCCAGATCCGCGAGGAACTCGACCCCGTCGGAGCGCAGGACCAGCGCACCGGCTGTCGTCGCCGCCGTCGCCGCCGCGTCCAGCAGCACGGACTTGCCGACACCTGGCTCCCCGGACAGCACCAGCACTGCACCGCGTGCCAGCACCTGGTCGACGTAGGACCGGAGCAGCTCCAGCTCCCGGTCGCGTCCCACCAGCGCTTCGGTCGAGCCGCGGGGCGCCGATCCGTCACCGGCCACAGTGGCCCCCTTCGAGAACTGATGTGGCGGACTCTTCGTCTCCGGTCCGGGAACGGTTCAGTCGGCGGAGGGCCGTGGGGCGCGCAGGTGGGCCCGTTGCGCCAGCTCCTCCTCGTCGACCAGCGTGAGCATCGGCCGGCCGGGCGCGCACAGCATGATGACGACGTACTGGGCCGGCGTGTCCGACAGGGCGTTGCCGTTCTGGTAGTGGATCACATCACCGCCCGGCTCCCAGAACGTCTCACCGGCCTTGATCACCCGCTCGGGCTCGCCTTCGAGTTCCCATCGGACGGCGCCTTCGGTGACGTAGCCGAAGCACGGCCCCGAGTGCCGGTGCGGCGGCGTCCCGGGGTGTCCCGGAGGCCACTCGACCACCACCGTCATCGCCGAAGCGCCCTCCGGCACGAAGGGCGGTTCGACGTCCGCCAGCATCCTGGGCCCGGTCCCGTCCCGGCCCCCGTGCTCGTCGGCCCCGCTCATTGATCCGTTGTCCAGCACCATGTCACGCCTCCGCACGATCGAACGTGTTTCCTCAGGAAGACAAGGCGGGGCCCCTGATGTGTGACAGGACGAGCGACAGAGCCGGGCCGCAGTCGACCGCAGTCGAATGACTCATGCGACTCGCCACGGGATTGCGGAAGCTGAGCCGGTAGTCGGACGACGGCGAACCACCGTCTTCACCCGCAATCACCACGTTGGGAAACACCATGTCTCTCGCTCTCGTCAGCCTGCAGCGGTCAGGCACACTCACACGTCGGTACGTGCACCCTCGGTTCGACGGCGTGGGCGGTGCCGCATGAACGAACAGAACGGCGGTCCGACCGTCGGCGTCGATCTCGGCGGCACGAAGATCGCCGAGGCGGTGCGCTTCGCGCCCAACCTCGGCCGGCACGACAAGGAGATCCGGGACATCGTCCAGGAGGCCATCGGGCCTCCGGTCGCCGTCGAGAACGACGCGAACGTGTACACACCCGCAACCCCTGCCACGGCGAACTGGGGCAGGGTGGCCAACTGCCGAGGCTCCGACATCAGGACCTTCTTCCCGCCCCGGGACGACGGGAACGCCATCCGGCGGGCGCTTGCCCTCTGCGAACAGTGCCCGGTGCGGATGCCGTGTCGCCGGTACGCGCTCGACCACCGGGAGCGTCATGGGATCTGGGGCGGTCTGACGGAGGAGACCCGCGAGACGCTCCTCCGCATCGGGCCGCCGCGGGCGGTGCCCGCTCTGCCGCAGGAACGGGCCTCGGCGCCGTAGTGCAGACGTGACCCGAGTCGTTCTACCGATGGTGCGATCGAGCCAAGGGGGTAAGGGGCCGCGGTTAGGATGCGGTGCGACGTGAGTCCCCGCATGGAGGAAGCCGTACATGCTCAGCCCAGCAGCCGGGGCCCGCCCGAGGCCGAACCGAGCACCCGCGCGATGATCGGCCGGGACGAGGAGCTGCGAGCCCTGCGGGGGCTGCTGGCGGACGCGGCCGACGGACGCGGCGGCGCGCTGGTGATCCACGGCACCCCCGGCGTCGGCAAGTCGGCTCTGCTGCGCTCGGTCGACGCCGAGGGCACCGGGAGCGGTTTCAAGGTGCTGAGCGCGGCCGGTGTGGAGACGGAGCTGTGGCTGCCGTTCGCGGCTCTGCAACTGCTGCTGCAACCGGCCGCCGAGGGCATCGGGAAGCTGCCGTCCCCGCACCGCACCGCGCTTGCCGACGCCTTCAGCGCCACCCGGACCGAGCCCCATGTCTTCCGGGTCGCGCTCGCCGTGCTCGAACTGCTCGCCGACGAGGCCGTCCGGCAACCGCTTCTGCTGCTCGTCGACGATCTGCACTGGATCGATGCGCAGAGCCGGGACGTCCTCGCATTCGTCGGCCGGCGCATTCGCGATCTTCCCGTGCTGATCGTGGCGGCGTCCCGGGTTCATTCTCCCGACTCCTATGCCCCGAGCGCCCAGCCGGACCTCCCTCTGCAACCGCTGGGCCGGTCCGCGGCCGCCGAACTGCTCGACGCGGGTGCGCCGGACCTGTCGGCGCCACTACGGGCCCTCATCCTGGAGCGCGCCGCGGGCAACCCGCTGGCCCTCGTCGAGCTGCCCAAGGCGGTGCGGGACAGCGCACCGCAGCTGGACGACCTGCCGCTGACCCAGCGACTGGAGAACGCGTTCGCCGCGCGTACGGACTCGGCGAGCCCGGAGTGCCGAGCGCTCCTGCTGGCCCTGGCCGCCGAGCCCAACGCACCACTGAACCGGCTGCTGGAGGTGTCGAACCGTCTGACGGGCACGGCGGTTTCCGTGGACGCGGTGCAGGAGGCGGTCGACGCGGGCCTGGTCGGTCTGGTCGGCCGTAGCCTCCGGTTCCGGCATCCGCTGATCCGCTCGGCGGTCTACACCCGCGCCACGGTCGCCGACCGGCTGGCCACCCACCGCGCCGTCGCCGTGGCCATGGCCGACACCCCGGAGCGCCAGCTCCTCCACCTGGCCGCGGCGACGCTCGGCCCGGACGAGGAACTCGCCGCTCGGCTGGTGCGTTTCGCCGACACGGCACTGGCCCGGGGCAAGGTGGCCTCGGCCGTGCCTGCCTTGCGTCAGGCGGCCGAGCTCGTCCAGGACCCGCGCCGCAGGACCGAGATCCTGGTCCGGGCGGTCGAGTCGGCCAGCGAGATCAACGACCGGATCCATACCCGACTGCTGCTGGACCGGGCCGACATGAGCGAACTCGGCCCGCTGGAGCGGGCCCGCCTCATGGTCGTGTCCGACAAGGCGGCCTTCGAACCCGACGAGCCGCAACGCCGGATCGAGGACATGGTGACCACAGCGGCCGGTGCGTTCGACGCAGGCGGCGTGCAGGTCGCCGAGAACCTGCTGTGGCGGGCGGCAGCCCGGTGCTTCTTCCAGGACGGCGACAGCAGGGTGCGTACGCTGGCCGCGGCCGAGCTGGACCGCTGGAACCCCGACCCGGACGCCCCCGTCGTTCTGACGGTACGGGCGTACACCGAACCGTACCGGTACGGCGCCGAGGTGATCGCACGGCTCGGCAGCCTCCGGCCGGACCGCCAGGACGGCCGGACCATGCATTTCCTCGGCAGCGGTGCGATGGTCCTGGGCGACGTCACCCTCGCCGCCCGGTACCTGTCACTGGCGGCCGCCGTGTGGCGTTCGCAGGGCAGGCTCGGGCTGCTCGCCCGCTCACTGGCCGGCAGTTGGCCGCGGGTGTACCTCGGTCAGCTCGACCGGGCCCGTGAGGAGTCCGCCGAAGGACTCGCGCTGGCCGAGGAGACCGGGGAATGGATCGTCTGGCTGGGGGTGAAGGCGACAGGGAGCCTGGTGGCCGTGCTGCGCGGGGAGACCGAGACCGCGGCGCGGATGCTCGGCGAACTGCGCGCCCACCGGTTGTTCCCCGGCATGCCCTTCGCCACGGTCATGGCGCAGCAGGTCGAGGGCCTGCTCGCGCTCTTCGACGGCCGCACGACCGAGGCGTACGATATTTTCGCACGCGCGTTCGATCCAGCCGACCCGTGCCACCACTCGGTGAGCCGCTGGCTGCTCGCACCGGACCTGGCGGACGCCGCGGTGGCCGCGGGCACCGTGCAGCAGGCCCGGGAACTGCTGTCCGGACTCGCCGAGTCGGCCGCCCGGCTGCCCTCGGAGATGATGGTGGTGGCCCACGTCTACACCGAGGCGGTGCTGGCGCCGGACGACACCGCGGAGGAGCGCTACACCGCGGCCCTGGCCGCGTTGCCGGCCGGCTGGGCCCTGGCGAGGGCCCGGCTGCACCTGCACCACGGCCGTCGGCTGCGTCGGCAACGGCACAACGTCGACGCCCGTACCCCGCTGCGCAGCGCCCGCGACACGTTCGACCGCATCGGTGCGCGGCCCTGGGCCGAGATGGCCCGCGAGCAGTTGCGCGCCGCAGGTGAGTCGAGCGTCCGGCGGCATGCGAACACCGGCGACCGGCTGTCGGCCCAGGAGATGCAGATCGCGGTGCTCGCGTCGCAGGGGCTGAGCAACCGGGAGATCGGCCGGCGCCTGTTCATCTCGCACCGCACCGTCGGAGCTCATCTGTACCGCATCTATCCCCGCTTGGGCATCACCAGCCGGGGAAAGCTCGCTGCCGCCCTCGCCGCACTCCAGGATGGATACCCGGCGAGCGACCCGTCAGGCGCCGACGCCGGTTGACGAGCCCCGGACGACCATGAGCGCGGTGATCAGGAGACGGATTAGCATGTCCAGCGAGGATTCCTGACAAGGGAGCTGCCATGGCGAGGCGCGGTTCACGGGCCGGGCTCCTCGGCAGGGAGAACGAATGCAAGGCTCTCGTCGATCTCGTGGAGGGCGCCAGAGCCGGGCGCAGCGGTGTCCTGGTTCTGCGCGGTGAGCCCGGGATCGGCAAGACCGAGCTGCTGAGACATCTCCTCGCCCGTGCCACCGGATGCCGCACCATCAGGGCGGCCGGCGTCCAGTCCGAGATGGAACTCTCCTACGCCGGCCTGCACCAGCTCTGCGCTCCCCTGCTCACCGGTCTCGACCAGCTGCCCGAGCCTCAGCGCGATGCGCTCGGCACGGCTTTCGGTCTGCGCGCCGGCGCCGCGCCGGACCGGTTCCTCGTGGGTCTGGCCACGCTGAGTCTGATCGCGGACGCCGGAGGTGACCAGCCGCTGGTCTGCATCGTCGACGACGCACAGTGGCTGGACAAGGCGTCCGCGCTGACCTTGGAGTTCGTGGCCCGCCGGCTGCTCGCGGAATCGGTCGTGCTCGTCTTCGCCGTCCGTGAACCGAGTACCGGCCATGCTCTCGGCAGCCTTCCCGAGCTGTCCGTCACCGGACTGACCGAGCGTGACTCCCGGATCCTGCTCGACTCGGTCGTCACCGGTCCGGTCGACGAACGGGTGCGCGAGCGCATCGTCGCCGAGTCACGCGGCAATCCGCTGGCCCTGCTCGAGCTGCCGCGCGGGTTGACCGCGGCGGAGATGGCCGGAGGGTTCGAGCGTCCGGACGCACGGCCGTTGTCGAGCCAGATCGAGCAGGGGTTCCTGCGCCGCGTCCAGGACCTTCCGTCCGAGACCCGACGCCTGCTGTCCCTCGCCGCGGCAGAACCGCTGGGCGACGTGACACTGCTGAGGCGGGCGGCCGGGCGCCTCGGGATCGACGCCGACACCGCTGTGTCCCACGAAGGCACGATGGACCTGATCACACTCGGCACCCGGGTGCGGTTCCGTCACCCGCTGGTGCGTTCGGCGGCCTATCGAGCGGCGGGCCCGAACGAACGCCGAGAGGTGCACAGGGCGCTGGCCGACGCCACCGATGTCCGGCTCGATCCCGACCGTCGGGCCTGGCATCTGGCCGATGCCGCCTCTGGGCCCGACGAGACGGTGGCCGCGGAACTGGAGCGCTCCGCCGGCCGAGCCCAGGCGCGCGGCGGTATCGCCGCGGCCGCCGCGTTCCTCCAGCGTGCGACCGCGCTGACAGAGGATCCCGCGCGGCGCGCCCAGCGCGCGGTGGACGCGGCGCAGGCGAAACTCCAGGCAGGGGCGTTCGAGCCGGCTGCCACCCTCCTCGTCACGGCGGCGGCCGGACCTCTCGACGAACTGGGCCGCGCGCGGATCGAGGTACTGCGCGCCGGGATCGCGTTCGCCCAGAACCGTGGCGGAGAGGCCCCGCAGCTGCTGCTCGCCGCCGCTCGCCGGTTCGGCGGGCTCGACGATGTAGTACTCGCTCGTGGGACCCACCTCGACGCCATCGCGGCGGCGATATTCGCCGGCCGCCTGGCACGCGGCCCAGGTCTGCTGGAGGTGGGAGAGGCCGCCCGTGAGGCACCGCCGGCACGGCAGCCGCAGGTGTCCGACATGGTGCTGGACGCCCTCGCCATGCGATTCACCGAGGGTTACCCGGCCTCGGTGCCGATGATGGAGCGGGCACTCGAAGCACTCTGCGACGAGCGGCTCCCCGTACAGGAGCAGCTGCGTCGGCTCTGGTTCGGGTCTTTCATCGCCTCGGATCTGTGGGACGACGAGCGCTGGTACACGGCAGCGACGCGCCATGTGACGGTCGTTCGCGAGGCAGGAGCATTCAGCGCTCTCCCCGACGCACTCGACTCCCGCGCATTCGTGCACCTCATCGCAGGGGAACTGGCGGCGGCCGAGTCGCTGATCGAGGAGAGCGTGGCGGTGTGCGCGGCAACCGGCAACACCAGCCCGGGAGGTTACGGCCCCCTCGGCCTGGCCGTCTGGCGTGGTCGCGAGGGCGAGGCCCGTACGTTGATCGACGCGGTCCTTGCCGACGCGGTACCGCGGGGCCAGGGTGCCACGGTCACCATCACACGCTGGTACGAGGCGGTGCTCTGCAACGGGCTCGGCCAGTACGCGCAGGCGCTGGCCGCGGCCCGGGAGGCAGCGGCCGAGCAGCGGGAGATCGCCTCGCCGCGATGGGGTCTGGTCGAGCTGATCGAAGCGGCCGTACGGAGCGGCTCACCCGAGTCGGCCGCCGACGCGCTGGAACGGCTCTCGGAGGCGACGCGAGCCAGCGGCACCGACTGGGCGCTGGGCGTGGAAGCGCGCTCGCGGGCGCTGCTCAGCGAGGGTGACGCCGCGGAGCGTCTCTACCGCGAGGCGATCGAGCGGCTCGGCCGGACCCGGGTCCGCATGGAGCTCGCCCGTGCGCATCTGCTGTACGGGGAGTGGCTGCGCCGCGAGAACCGCCGCGTCGACGCCCGGACCCAACTGGGCGTCGCACACGAGATGTTCAGCCGGTTCGGAGCTGAGGCGTTCGCCGAGCGCTCGCGAGGCGAGTTGCAGGCCACGGGGGCCAAGGTCCGCCACCACACGGTGGCGACGCCCAAGACCCTCACCTCGCAGGAGGCGCAGATAGCCCGGCTCGCCGGGAAGGGGCTCACCAACCCCGAGATCGGCGCCCAGCTGTTCATCAGCCGGCACACGGTCGAGTGGCACCTGCGCAAGGTGTTCTCGAAGCTCGGCATCTCCTCCCGCCGGGAGATCCGTGCCATCGAGTTCGAAGACGAGGCGACATCGGCCTGATCCGCGACCGCGTCCGGGCAGGTGCCCTGGCCGGGCCGCGCCGACGGCCTCCGTTTCACACGAGACCGTATCGGACGAGCCGATGGCGGTAAAATGACGTCATGGCAGCCGAAGCCTCATCCGACACGGTCCCCCCGCGTGCGACCGACCGCCCCGGGGACGCGTCACCCTTCGCTCTCGGCCTGCTGCTGCGCCGAGCGCACTGGAGGGCGGCCGCGGTGATGGAGGAGGCACTCCGGCCGCTCGGCGTCGAGCTGCGGCATTTCGCCGTCCTCATCGTGCTCGTCGACCGCGGGCCCACGGTGCAGCGGGACCTGGTGGCGGCGACGGGGTCGGACAAGGCGGGCATCATGCGGGTCGTGGACGACCTGGAGCGCAAGGGGCTCGCCGTGCGCAAGGCCGTCCCGGGGGACCGGCGGGCGCGGGCGGTGGAGATCACCCCCGAGGGCTTGGCGCTCTACGACGCCGCTCATGGGGCGGCGGAACCGCTGGCGGAGCACCTGGTCGCCGGACTGAAGCCCGGCGAGCCCGAGCGACTGACGGATCTCCTGACCCGGTTCGCCTATCCCGCCGACACGGGGGAGTAGGCGCCCCCACGCGCGCGGCGCAGTCGCTCCGCGAGTTCCTCGGCCTTCGAGACCGCTTCCTCGAAAGCGCGTTCGCGGGAGATCTCGTAGAGGGGGACCAACGCGTTCATGGCCGGATTCCGCGGTGCCAGGGTGAGCTCCGGGACGATGAAGTCCAGGTCCAGACCGAGGGTGTCCCTGAGGGTGGCCTCCAGGTAGTTCTGTACGAACTCGAAGCCCTCCCGCGGCGTGCCCGGCGCGTACGAACCGCCACGGCTGGCGACGACGACGGCCGGGGTGCCCTGGGCGGAGGGGTTCTCGCCCGCGGTCCGGCCGAGGAGGAGCACGCTGTCGAGCCACGCCTTGAGGGTCGACGGGATCGAGAAGTTGTGCATCGGGGCGCCGATCAGGACCGCGTCCGCCCGCTCCAGTTCCTCGATGAGCTCCAGACGCGCGGCGAACGCCGCGGACTGCTCCGCTGTGCGTTCCGACGGCGGGGTGAAACCGGCGGTCCAGGCGGCGGCCGTGATGTGCGGGACGGGGTCCGTCGCGAGATCGCGGTGGAGCACCGTGCCCTCCGGGTGCTGCTCCTCCCATGCCTTGACGAAGGCGGCCGCGACCGAACGGGACGAGGACGCCTCGCCGGGTAGCACGGACGAGTCGATGTGCAACAGCGTGGCCATGGATTTTCTCCTGTGAGGTGGTGCCCGGGGGCAGGACTTGCGTCGACCGACCTTTCGATCGATCGAGACAGTATCGAATGATACCATCGCGATCGCAACGGAAACCGGTGCGTCGAGCGACGAGGACGAGGGAGCCGATCGTGGAAGTCCATGAGGCCGTCAGGAGCCGGCGCGCGGTGCGTCGATTCAGCGACCGGCCGGTCCCGAGGGAGGCGCTGGAGCGGGTGGTCTCCAGCGCGGCCTGGACGCCGTCCGCGTCGAACCTCCAGCCGTGGCGGGCCTACGTCGTCACCGGAAGACCCCTGGCCGAGCTCAAGCGGCGAGCCGGCGCGCGGCTGGCCTCGGGCGAGCCCTGGGACGAACCGGAGTACCAGCAGTACCCACCTGCCCTGAAGTCCCCCTACCGCGAGCGCCGATCCGTCTTCGGCGAGCAGCGCTACGGGGCGCTGGGCATTCCGCGCGAGGACATCGAGGCCCGTCAGAGGGCGGCCTCCGCGAACTGGCAGTGCTTCGGCGCGCCCGCCGCCCTGTTCTGCTACCTCGACCGCGACATGGGCCCGGCCCAATGGGCGGACGTCGGCATGTACGTGCAGACCGTCATGCTGCTGCTTCGCGCCGAAGGGCTGCACAGCTGCCCGCAGATGGCGTGGGCCAAGTACCACACCACCGTCTCGGAGGTCCTGACGCCCCCGGGCGACCTCATGCTCTTCTGCGGTATGTCGATCGGTTTCGAGGACGCCACGGAGATCGTCACCCGCACGGACCGGGCTCCTCTCGACGAAACGGTCACGTTCGTCGACGGCCACTGACACCGCAGCCCGACACCGTCTCACATGGATCCACAGCGCATGTCACACCTTGGGCGGGTGCTCTGTCATAAGGAGTGGGAGCAGGCATGAACTCTGCCGACGCGAGGAGCGCAGTGATGACCGAGCCCGTCCTTGAGACCACGGCACAAGCGCTCGCGGACGCGGCGGCGTATCCGCCGTTCCTGTACGAGCTGGGTCCGGACGGTGCCCGGAAGGTTCTGGACGGTCTCCAGGCGGTGCCGGTGGAGAAGCCGGACGTGGAGGAGAAGTGGATCACGGTGCCCGCCGAGGCCGGCGATGTACCGGTACGCATCGTCAGGCCCGCCGGGCGTCGGGGGACTTTGCCTGTCGTCCTCTACCTGCACGGCGGCGGCTGGATGATGGGCGACGCCGGTACGCACGACCGTCTGGTGCGCGAGCTGGCCGTCGGGGCGAACGCCGCCGTCGCGTTCGTGGAGTACACCCGCGCTCCGGAGGCCAAGTACCCCGTGGCCATCGAACAGGCATACGCGACGGCCCGGTGGATCACCACCAACGGCGCCTGCGAAGGACTGGACGCCTCCCGTCTGGCCGTGGCCGGAGACTCCGTCGGCGGCAACATGGCCGCGGCGCTGACCCTCATGGCCAAGCGGCGCCGTGACGTGACCTTCGTGCACCAGTCGCTGTACTACCCCGCGACGGACGCGGCCCAGAACACCGCGAGCTACCGGCAGTTCGCGAACGGCCCCTACCTCACGGCCAAGGCCATGGCCTGGTTCTGGGACTGTTACACCACCGATCCCGCCCAGCGGGCGGAAATCACCGCCTCGCCGCTGCGGGCGAGCCTGACGGAACTTCGGGGACTGCCACCCGCGCTCGTCATCGTCGACGACAGCGATGTGCTGCGGGACGAGGGCGAGGCGTACGCCCGCAGGCTGACCCAGGCCGACGTCCCCACCACGAGCATCCGGATCAACGGCACCCTGCACGACTTCATGATGCTCAACCCCCTGCGGACCACGCCGGCCGCGACCGCGGCCATGGGCCAGGCCGTCCACTCCCTGCGCGCCGCCCTGCGCACCGCCCTGCCCGGCGACCCCCAGGACCCGGCCGGAGCCCGAGCCTCGAAAGGCCTCTCGTGAATCGTCGTTCGCCGCGTCCGGAACCGGCGGGCCTGCGCGCCCTCCCTCGCCCCGTGGCCGCGGTGGTCGGCGCCGGTGGTGTGCTCGGCGCGGCCCAGGTGGGCATCGGATACGCCCTGGAGCGGCGCGGATTCGTCCCGGACATGATTGTCGGGACCTCGGTCGGAGCGCTCAACGGGGCCATCGCGGCCGCCCACCCCGAGCAGGCCGCGCCATGGCTGGACCATGTATGGACCCGGCTGCGTCGCCGTGAGGTGTATCCGCTCGGCCGTCTGCCGTCCAGGTCCGGCGCCTTCACCGACCGCGGCCTTCGGCGACTGATCGCCAGGGCCGGACTGCCGTCGCGGATCGAGCAGTTGGCGGTCCCGTTCACCGCAGTGGCCATGGACCTCGCCACCGGCGCTCCCGTGCTGCTCGACGGCGGCGACCTGGAGTCCGCGCTCCTCGCCAGCGCGGCGATCCCCGGGATGCTGCCTCCGGTGGAGCGGGACGGACGGACGCTCGTCGACGGGGGAGTGGTCGCCTACGTTCCGGTGCTGGCCGCTCTTCAGGCCGGGGCCGCCAGTGTCGTGGTGGTGGCCGCGGGGCCGGAGAGCTCGCCCCTCCGCCCCGTCGATAGGCGCCCACGCGCCGGCGCCGTCGCCGCCCGGGCCGGGCTGCTGCTCCTGCACCACCAGATCGAGCGTGACCTGCGCGAGGTGTCCCGGCACATCCCGACCGTCGTGCTCCCCACCGGTATCGACACCTGGCCCGCACCCTGGGACTTCGGCCACTCCCCACGGCTGATCAGCACCGCTCGCCACACGGCGGGGTGCTTCCTCGACGAACTGCGCATCAGCGGGCCGGGGCTCTACCGCGCCGACGGCCCTTTCGCGACCGCCGCCGGCTCGTGCGGCCCATCGACTTCTTCGGCAGCGGAGGCAGAACTGTGAGCACCATCGTGTTCCTCAACATCGGCATGCACGGTCACATCAACCCGACACTGCCGGTCGTGGCCGAACTCGTCCGCCGCGGCCACACCGTCATCTACCACACCTCGGCCGCCTTCCGTGAGGAGATCGAGGCCACCGGCGCGACGGTGCACCTCGACCCCGGAGGCGAACAGCCCTTCCCCGCCGAGCCGACGCCGCTGGCCTGGATGGAGGCGCTGGCGAGCACCACCCTCGGCCGGCTGCCCGCTCTGCTCACCGAGCTCCGCCGTGCACGGCCCGACCTGATCGTGCACGACAGCGCCTGTCCGTGGGGTGCGGTCGCCGCCGGCGAACTCGGCGTTCCGGCAGCCTCGTCGTTCACCACGTTCGCCTTCAACAGCCATGTCCCGAGCCCCACACGGGGCTCCTGGGAACTGCTGGCCGAGGCGCGGGCCCGGCCCCGCAGCGCCCGGGGCTATCTGCGGGCCCGCCGGGAGCTGTACCGACGCTTCGACACCTCGGGGCTGCCCCTGCTCGACCTGGCGAACATCCGCCAGCCGCTCAACCTCGTCTACACGTCACGGGAGTTCCAGCCCGCCGCCGAGGAGTTCGACGGGTCCTACCGTTTCGTCGGTCCGAGCGTCGGTGCCCGCCCCGTCGACCCGTCGTTCCCGGTCGACCGGCTCCAGGACCCGGTGCTGTACGCGTCGCTGGGCACGGTGTTCCACGCCGATCCGCAGCTGTTGCGCAGTTTCGCCACCGGGCTCGCCCCACTGGGCGGCACCGTGGTCGTGTCGACGGGGCGGACCGATCCCGACGCGCTCGGACCGCTGCCCGCGAACGTGCTCGCCCGGCACTTCGTGCCGCAGCCGCAGGTGCTGGCCCGCGCGGCCCTGTTCGTCACCCATGGCGGGATGAACAGCGTCAACGAGGCCATGTACACCGGGGTTCCGTTGTTGCTGGTCCCGCAGGGCGCGGACCAGCCGATGGTGGCCCGCCGCGTGGTCGAACTCGGCGCCGGCCTGTCGATGCGCACCCAGGACGTCACCAGGGACTCCGTACGGCTCCTCGCCCGACGCCTCCTCCACGAACCGGGCTTCAAGGCGGCCGCGACGACCCTGCGGACCGCACAGCACAAGGCGGGCGGACATCGGCGGGCCGCCGACGAACTGGAGCGGTACGCGCACATCGCCGACTCGCCCGGTGCGAGCCGGTTCCCGTCGATCCGTCACAGCGAGGCTGAGTGATGTCGGTCGTCGTCCTGCTGCTGTGCGCCGGGCTGTCCGAGGCGGTGGGGCGCATCCTGCCCCTGCTGGCGGGCAGGCCCGGCATGGCGCGACCCCTGGTCGCGGGGCTGCTTCTGGCCGCGGGACTCGTGGAGGGCACCGTGTTCGCCCTGTGGCCGCCGACCGCGTGGAACCTCGCCGCACTGGTGACGTCCTCCCCAACGGCGGGCGAGGGCCTGGCGTGGACACCCGGTCTGCTCGCCCCCCTGCTGCTCGCCGCCGTCCTCGCGTTCCCCCTGCTCGGGCCGTTCCTCCATCTGCTGCTCTTCGTGGGCGTCGGTGCCACGCTCGCCGACCCTCTGGCGACGGCGACCGGCCTCGGCTGGTGGAGTGCCGCCGGCTGTGTGGCCCTCGCGGGGGTCGGGCTCGGCGTCGCCGTGGAGACCGTGCGGCGTCTGGTCGTGAGGATCAACGCGCCCCGGGCGACGGAGTCGATCTCATGAACACCTTCCTGCCCTGGGCCCTGACGCTCGGCCCCGTCCTGCTCGCCGAGGCCCTGCTGGCCCGTCACGAGGTGCTGGTCTACGGAGCCGGCCTGCGCGCCCCCCTCACCCGACTCCCGGACGGCGTCCCCTACGCGCGGGGCGCGGACCCCGACCGCCCGCCGAACGCCTACCTGGTCTACCTGGACGGCATCGGGAAACGCCGTGTCCGCGACACCAGGGACGGGGGCCAGCTGGTCCGGGCGGTGCTCGCCGGAGCGCCGGAACTGCGGGTGCTGGGCCAGGTGCAGCCCTACTCACCCCTGGCCGACCCACTGGCCGACCGGCCGGTGTGGGCGTGGCTGCGGCGGCGCATCGGGCTGCTGCTGTTCCTGCACAACGTCATGCAGGTCTTCGTCGCCGCCGACCACCGGTACCGCCCCCTGTACAACCGGGCCGTCGGCTCCCAGACGGCCACGCAGCTCCGGCTCGCCGGATACCGGCCCGGTTGCGGTACGCCCGTGGTGCTGCTCAGCTACAGCGGCGGCGCCCAGGTCGCCACCGGCGCGGTCGGCGAACTGTACGCCCAGCTGGGCGTCCGTGCCGTGGTGATCACGCTCGGCGGGTTCCACAACGGGGCCAACGACCTCACCCACGCCGAGCACGTGCACCGACTCACCAGCGCGAGCGACCGGATCGAGCGCGTCGGCACGTGGATCTTCCCGCAGCGCTGGCGCCTGTTCCGCCGCAGCGGATGGAACCGGGCCCGCCGAGCCGGGAAGATCACCGTGCATCGCCTCGACCCGGCCACGCACCTCGGGCCGCGGAGCTACATCAGCCCGGAGGGCATGTTGCCCGACGGCCGCAGCTACCTCGACCACACCACCGACACCGTGATCGCGCTCGTCCGCGCCCACTGCGGCGCGACCCCGGTGACGGACGAACGGTCGGTTGTCACAGAAGTTCCGGGTGTCCGGTCATCACAGTGTCGGACAAGAAGAGGCGATCCACGGGAGGCATCGGTGTTCGAGCACCGGACAGAGGCCGAGATGAGGCTGTACTCCGAGAAGACGGCCAGGGAACTCGCCCTGACGAGGCGGCGGAAGGACGGGGGCGACAACGACGACGCTCCCGAGAGGAGTGACAGTGGTGGAGTGGACAGCGACTCCCCGGCGAACGACGAGGAGCACGTGACCACGGAGACGCCGGTCACAGAGGACTCTCAGCGAGCCGACTGACGTCAGGGAAGCTCGAATCGGTGGCGTGGAGCCGACCAGTCGGCAGCCAGCGCCACGGCCCGTTCCACGTCCTCCTCCAACAGCAGCTGTCGTGCGTGGGTTGCCGGTGTGTGCGCGCTCGTCCGAGGGGGCGAAGGGGAGCCCGTCGTCTCGGCGTAGGCGGCGTCGTGGCGGAGGTGGCCGACGAGGTCGCGCACGGCGACCAGGCCCAGTCCCAGGACGAGCGGTTCCTCGGCCTCATAGGTGAGTTCATGGATCCAGCCGGGCCGGAAGCCGCCGTCGATATGGAGGTCGTGGCGGCTCGGCACGACGGCCGTGGCACGTCCTTTCTGGTCGCTGCCGCCGCCGGGTTCCGTGACCCGTTCCGTGTCGCCACGGGCAGATCGAGCAGGAGCCGGCCGTCGCCCGGCAGCAGATCGCCCTGCCCGGCACCGGAAGACGACCGTGTAGCCGCGGCGCCTGAGAAGGCCGTTCCCGGCGTTGGCGACGAGCAGCCGTCGACGCCCGCCGTCGACGCAGGATCCCGACGTCACCGCTGAACCGCACCAGGCCGCCCCGGTCGCGCGGCGCGAGGCCGATGTCGGGATCGAGCGGTGGGCGGGCGCCCCCGGGTCCACGGTGGAGTGGGCCGTGGCGGTGAGCACCTCGTAGGCGCCCGTACCGGGGAAGCGGTGGCCGTCGGCGAACGGCTCGCGGTCGTGCACCTCCAGCCGCACCGCCGGTTCCGCGAGGGGGCTCATCGCAGCGCCTCCCGGGCCGCCGCGACCGAGGGGCGCCAGCCCAGCTCGGGCGCGATGAGATGCCGTACGTCGTGCAGGATCTGCTCGTACTCCTCCCGCCGGAACTCGTACGGCAGCTCCAGGCGCAGCTCCGACACCTCGGCGAGGACGGGATCGGCGACCAGCCGCTCCAGGATCTGCTCGGCGGTGCCCACCAGGTCGGGGGCGAACAGGGTGCGTTTCGGTCCCTGGGGCGCCAGGGTGCGGGCGTGGCGGCTCGCCGCGTAGGCGCGGTAGCGGGCCCGGCCGGCCGCGTCCGCGCTGTCCAGGGGCACGATCACCCGGCCCAGCGCCACCCGTGCCGGACGGTCCGAGCCCGTCGGGGACAGGGCGCGGCGGTACTCCGCGAGCAGGTTCAGCTGGGCCGTGGTGAAGTCGTCGGTGCCCTCGCCGGTGATGATGTTGCCCGACAGCAGGCTCAGGCCGTTCCCGGCGGCCCAGCGGGCCGAGCGCAGACTGCCACCGCCGTACCAGATGCGCCGCGCCAGACCGGGGTTGTGCGGTTGCAGCCGGGGGCGCTGACGGTTGCCCGGCGAGTGGATGACCGTGTCCGGGGCGCCCAGGTAGTCGCCGCGCAGGTGGTCGAGGACGCGCGCGATCCTGCCGTACGACAGGTCGAAGCCACGCCAGTCACCGTCGTACACCAGGTCCCCGAGCAGGTCGGCGTGCGGCATCCCGGTGCTGAAGCCGATCTGGAGCCGCCCCCGTGACAGCACGTCGGCCAGCGCCAGGTCCTCGGCGAGGCGGAACGGGCTCTCGTAGCCGATCGGGATGACCGCGGTGCCCAGCTCGATCCGCTCGGTGCGCTGCCCCGCCGCGGCGAGGAACACGGCGGCCGAACCGACGCCGTGTTCGAGGTGGCGCTGTCTGATCCAGGCCCCGTCGAAGCCCAGGCGCTCCCCGTACGCGAAGAGCCGGAGGGTCTCCTCCAGGCCGGTGTACGGGTCGTCGTCGGCGAAGTTGCCCGGGGTGAGCAGCGCCAGTGAGGTGATGCGGGGAGTGCTCATATGACGCTGGTCCTCAGCTTGTCGTGATCTCGGCGGCGGGCGAGGGGACGCGACCGCCCGGGATCGCCGCGAGCAGCGCGCGGGTGTACGCGTGGCGGGGGCGGGTGAAGAGCTCCTCCGGCGGGCCCGTCTCGACGACGCGGCCGGCCCACATGACGGCCACCTGGTGCGCGATATGGCGTACGACGGCCAGGTCGTGGGAGACGAACAGGTACGCCACCCCCGTGTCCGCCTGCAACTCGGTCAGCAGGTCCAGGACCTGGGCCTGCACCGACACGTCGAGGGCGGAGACCGGCTCGTCGCAGACCACCAGGTCGGGGGAGAGGGCGAGGGCGCGGGCGATCGCCACACGCTGCCGCTGGCCGCCGGACAGCTCGGCGGGCCGGCGCTCCAGCGTGGCCCCGGGGAGCGCCACCCGGTCGAGGAGTTCACGGGCACGGGCGAGCCGGGAGGCCCGGTCGCCGACCCCGAAGGCGCGCAGCGGCTCGGTGATCACCTCGCCGACGGAGAAGCGGGGGTCGAGGGACGCGTAGGGATTCTGGTAGACGAGCTGGGCGCGGCGGCGGAGCTCCCGGGCGCGGGCGCCCCGGGCGGTGGTGATGTCGGTGCCGTCGAACAGGATCTGTCCGGAGGTCGCGTCGGTGAGCCGGAGCACCAGCCGGGCGGTGGTGGACTTGCCCGAGCCCGACTCGCCGACCAGGGCGAGGGTCCGGCCGCGGTGGAGGGTGAGACTGACGTCGTCGACCGCGCGCAGGGTCCGGGGTCCCTCCGCGGTGCGGGGCAGCCGGAACTCCTTGACCAGGTGGCGTACGTCGACCAGGGGGGCCGGGTCCGTCCTCGGAGCGGGAGCGGGAGCGGTCGTGCGGGGGCGGACGGTGGTCATGCTGGGGGCGGCGGCCAGCAGCTTCCGGGTGTACGCGTGCCGGGGGTCGGCGAGGATGTCGCGGGTGGGGCCCGCCTCGACGACCCGGCCCTGCGACATGACCACGAGGTCCTTCGCCCGGTCGGCGGCCACCCCGAGGTCATGGGTCACCAGCAGGATCGCGGTGCCCGACTCCTCGGTGAGCCGCTGGAGGTGATCGAGGATGACCCGCTGCACGGTCACGTCGAGCGCGCTGGTCGGTTCGTCGGCGATGATCAGTTCGGGCTGCGCGGCGATGGCGATGGCGATCAGGACGCGCTGCCGCATTCCGCCGGA
Organism: Streptomyces sp. NPDC005811; assembly: GCF_040630405.1. Taxonomy (NCBI): domain Bacteria; kingdom Bacillati; phylum Actinomycetota; class Actinomycetes; order Kitasatosporales; family Streptomycetaceae; genus Streptomyces; species Streptomyces sp. NPDC005811. The sequence goes on along the minus strand of NZ_JBEXXK010000058.1, from coordinate 20,823 downwards.
CAGCTCGTGCGGGTACTGCCGGGCCCGGACGGCCGCGTCGGGCAGCCCGGCCCGGTCCAGGACGCCGATCGCCTCGGCGGGGGCCGAGCGGCGGGTCGCCAGTCCGTGGATGCGCAGCACCTCGGCGACCTGGTCGCCGACCCGCTTGACCGGGTTGAGCGACACGGTCGGGTCCTGGGGGACCAGTCCGATCCGTCTCCCGCGCACCGCGCGCAGCTCCGGCTCCGACAGGGAGGCCAGATCGTGGCGGCCGAAGCGGACCGTGCCCGCGTCGATGCCGCCGTTGCCCGGCAGCAGCCGGGTGATCGCGTGCGCGGTCGTGCTCTTGCCGGAGCCGGACTCGCCGACCACGGCCGTCACCTGGCCGGGCCGGACGTCGAGGTCCACGCCCCGTACGGCCGCGACCGGGCCGTTCCGGGTGCGGTACGACACGGACAGGCCGCGGATCTCCAGCAGGGGTGTGGTCACGTGTTCACCGGTTTCGGGTTCGTCGGTCATCGCTGCCGGGACCATTCGCCGTCCAGCGCCCGGGCGACGCGGTTGGTGGCCAGGACGGTCGCGGCGATCGCCAGCCCGGGCAGCGCGGTCAGCCACCAGGCGTTGGCGAGGTAGTTGCGGCCGTCGGAGATCAACGTGCCCCACTCGGGGGCCGGCGGGGGCGCCCCGTAGCCGAGGAAGCTCAGCGCCGACACGGCGAGGATGGCGGCGCCGAAGTCGAGGGTCGCGAGGACGACCACCGGGCCCGCCGCGTTGGGCAGCACATGCCGGCCCAGCACCGAGTACCAGCGGGCCCCGCAGGAACGCGAGGCCTCGACGAACAGCGCCTGACGCACCCGCAGCACCTCGGCGCGGGCCACGCGGGCGAAGGAGGCGACACTGGCGATGCCGACCGCGACGGCCACCTTCACCGTCCCGTAGCCGAGCGCGGTGACGAGCGCCAATGACAGGAACAGCGCGGGGATGGACAGCAGGACGTCCACACAGCGCATCAGCACGTCGTCCACCCAGCGGCCCACGAAACCGGCGACCACGCCGAGCAGGCCGCCGACCACGAACGCCACCGCCACCGCGATCAGCGTGGCCTTCAGGGAGAGCTGGGCGCCGTGCACCACGCGCGAGAACACATCGCGTCCCAGCTCGTCCGTGCCGAACCAGTGCGCGCCGCTCGGCCCGCGGAAGTTCTCTGTCGGCACGCCCTGCAGCGGATCCTGCGAGGTGAACAGCCCCGGCCGGAACGAGGCCAGCACCACCAGCACGAGGACGGCGACCGACAGCAGCAGACCGGGGCGGCGCAGCAGGAACCGCAGCAGCCGCCGTACGTTGGCGCGGCGCCCCGCTCCGGGACCGGTCCCCGTGCCGTCCGTCGGCCGGGTCGCGTCGCCGGCGGCCTTGGCGGCTGCCTCGGCCGGGTCGCCGGCGCCTCCGTTCCCGCCCTCGGCATCGACGTCGACAAGGCTCTGGCTCATGCGAAGCTCGCCCTTCTGTCCGAGGCCACCACGATCCGCGGGTCCAGCAGCGGATAGACCAGATCGATGACCAGGTTCGTCGTCACGAAGATGAGCGCCCCGAACACCACCACCCCCTGGACCAGCGGGATGTCCTGCGCGGTGACCGCCGCCGCGGTCACCCGGCCGAGGCCGTCCCGGGAGAACACCGTCTCCACGACCACCGAACCGGCGATCAGCTGCCCCACCAGCAGGCCGACGACCGTCAGCGCCGGCAGGGACGCGTTGCGCAGCGCGTGCCGCAGATGGACCCGCCACCGGCCGGCGCCCTTGGCCCGCGCGGTCTCCACATACGCCTGGTCCAGCGCGGTGAGCAGACTCTTGGCGAGCACCTGGGCGATCTGCGCGCCGGTCGGCACCGCCAGGGTCAGGGCCGGCAGCACCAGCCCCTGGAACCCGTCGTTGCCGAACGCCGGGAACCAGCGCAGCCGGAAGGAGAACGCCTCGACGAGCAGCAGTCCCACCCAGAACGTGGGGACGGACACCCCCAGCGGGGGCAGCGACAGCAGGAACTGCCGCAGCCACCGCCGGGAGGTGAAGGTCGCCGCCACCGCCAGACCGCCGCCGAGGACCACCGCGAGCAGCAGCGCCGCACCGGTCAGCTGAAGGGTCTGCGGCAACGCGTCGGCCAGGGTCGAGGTGACCGGCCGGCCGGTGGCGACCGAGTCCCCGAAGTCCCCGCGCACCGCCCGGCCGAGGTAGTCGGCGTACTGCGCGAGCACCGGTTTGTCGAAGCCGTACTCGTGCCGCAGCGCGGCGATCTGCCTTGGGTCGATCTGCCCCGCGTCCATTCCGGCACCGGCCATCGCCGTCACGGGGTCGCCCGGCAGATAGTCGAGGACCAGGAACGACACCGTGTAGGCCGCCCACAGCACCCCGGCCGCCTGGGCGAGCCGTTTGATCACATAGCGGCGCACGGGCTAGCCGATCCAGGTGTCGTGCAGCTGGATCCGGCTGGAGGCGTCGAAGTCCAGATCGTGCACCTTCTGCGCGACGCCCAGCTGGCTCTGGAGCTCCACCACCGGTATGTAGTAGGCGTTCTGCACGATCAACTGCTGTGCCTCGCCGACCAGTTGCTTACGCTTGGCGGTGTCCGCGGTGGCCGCCTGCGCGGTCAGTGCGGTGTCCAGGGCGCCGGCCGGGACGCGGTAGAAGTTGGCGAGCTTCGTGGAGAAGTTGCTGCGCAGGATGTCCGGGTCGGCGCGGGTGATGTTCCCCCAGGACGCGTCGTAGTCGCCCGACTGGAGGGTCGGCGCGAGCTGGGTGATCTGGAGCTGCCTGAGGGTGATCTGGACGCCGACCGCCTTGAGCTGCTGCTGGATCAGCTCCAACGCGGGCTGGTTGGTGGCCGCGTTGGGGATCCAGGTGACGGTCAGACTGAGCTTCTTCCCGCCCTTGGTGCGGATGCCGTCACTGCCCGTCTTCCAACCGGCCGCGTCCAGCAGGGACTTGGCCTTGGCCGCGTCCAGGGGCAGGTCGGCGGAGAGGTCGGTGTAGTCGGGCGTGGTGTGGGCGAGGACGCTGGTCGCCGCCCGGGTGCCGGTCGGGAACACGGTGTCGGCGATCTGCTGCCGGTCGACGGCGAGCAGGATCGCCCGGCGCACCCGCGCGTCCTTCAGGGCGGGCTTGGAGTTGTTCAGCCCGAGACCGAACACCACACCGGGGTTGGCCCGCCGCTGGAGCGTGACCTGACCGCCCTTCAGCGCGGCCTCGTTGGCCTTGCCGACGCTGCCGATCGCGTCCACCTGGCCGGACTGGAGACTGCCGGCCCGTACGCCCGCCTCCGGAACGACCTTGAACACCAGCTTGTCGAGATAGGCCTCGCCCTTCTTGCTCCACCGCGAGGAACCCCAGGCGTACCCGGTGCGCCTGGCCAGGGTGATCGACTGGTTCTGCACATACTGCTTCAGCACGAAGGGCCCGGACCCGATCACGCCGTCGCTGCACTTCTGCTGCGGGGTCCTCCGCACGCTCGCCGACGACTCGATGCCCAGCGAATGTGTGGAAGTGGCTTGCAGGAACTGGGCGTTGGGCTGGGCGAACGTCACCTTGACGGTGAGCGGGTCGACCACGGCAGTGCTCTTGACACCGCTCAGATAGCCCTGGGCCAGGGTCCCGAGGGCGCCGAGCTTCGGTACGGCGTCGAAGTTGTCCTTGACGACCTGCGCGGTCAGCTTCGACCCGTCGCTGAAGGTGACGCCCGACCTCAGATGGAAGGTGAACGTGGTGGTGTCGGAGCTGATGTCCCAGCTCTTCGCCAGCCACGGCACGATCTTGCCGGTCTTGGGGTCCTGGTCCGTCAGGGAGTCCACGAGCTGGCGTACCGAGTAGATGGTGTCGTTGCTGCCGACCTGCTGCGGATCCACGCAGCCGGCGTCCGACCCCACCGCGAAGGTCAGGGTGCCGCCGGACTTCGCCGGGCCGTCGCCGGAGCCGGAGCCGTCGGTGCCCGATCCGCAGGCGGTCAGGAGGACGCCGCTGGTCACCAGGGCGGTCAGGGCCGCCCAGCGGGAGGATCTGACGTCGGGAAGTGCGTTCACGGAGGGTTCTCCTACTCGTGTCACCAGGCATGGGGGTGCCGTACCGGGCACGGTCCCGCGCAGGGGCGTGCGGCCCCCGGGGAGCGCTGGGCAGACAGGGGTCAGCGAGAAAAACGAGAAAAGGGGGAAGCGGGAAAAGGGGGAGTGTGGAAGGCGATCAGGCGGCGGGCAGGCCCGTCAGGCCTGACAGAGGCAGCTGGTCGAGCGCTTCAGATCGATGTGGCGCCGACGGGAGAGCCGGGAGAACACCGTGGCGACGGCGAAGGAGGCAGCGAGCTCACCGCTGTGCCGCATACTCGTCCTCCCCGTCTCCGGCCCGCCGAAGGGGCCACGCGCTTGCGGGGATCATCGGTGATCCCGCCGGGCTTTCACCTGGAGCACCCCACCGCGCGGGAGGGTTGCCGGTCAGCAAGCCAGGGCTTGACGCTGACACTCGATGCCATTCGTGATCGTACGGAGCGGACTTGTCGTACGTCAATGGCGGAACCGCTCAGGCACCGCCGCGCTCGCGAGGGAGTTTCTGTCCGGCCTCGATCGCCACCGGCAGCCGGTTCTCGGCCGGCGGCAGTGGGCAGGTGGCGAGGTCCGTGTAGGCGCACGGAAGATTCGCCGCGCGATTGAAGTCCAGGACGACCGTGCCGTCGGCGGCGGGCGCCTCGACCGCCAGCACGCGGTTGGCGGCGTACGTGGTGACACCGGAGGTCGCGTCGGTGAACAGCACCGTCAGCTGTCCCGCACCCCGTCCCGGGAACGCGGTCAGGGACAGCCGGTGCCCGTCCAGCTCGAACTCGACCCTTCCCGGAGCGTCGTACACATGCTCCAGTCCCTCGACCGCGGCGCCCACGGTGGTCGGCCGGGGCGTGTCGAAGGGGACGTACCGGCCCGGCACGGCCCAGCGCGGGTCGGGCGCGTAGGCGGGCGTCCCGGTGAAGGCCGTGCGCAGCGGTGCGTCCGGGTGCCTGGGGCGCACGATGTCGTGGCCGCCCCGCTTGGCGACCTCGATCACGGCGTCTCCCCAGACCGCGTCGACGCCGCCGCGCTCGGGCAGGACGCCGAAGCGGTGTTCGCCGCGCACGGGCTCCCCGGCGACCAGCAGTTCCTCCCCTTCGTCGAGGTGTACGACGACCCCGTCGGGGCCGGTGTGCCAGGCGCCGGGAGCGTCGGGGAAACGCTGCGGCCGGTCGTCCAGCCAGTGCAGGCCCGTGATCGCCAGGAATCCGTGCGGGTCGGCGAGCCGGGCCTCCTGGGCGCGGTACCAGTCCAGCCAGCGCTCGGTGAAGGCGTGCAGGTCCGCCGCGGTCGCTTCCGTCGTCATGTGTCCTCCTTCGGTGGGCGAGGCTCAGCCTCGCGCAGGGGTGGGTACAGGGGTTCGTCCGGCCGGACGGGAGCCTCAGCCGGCCAGTGCGCCCAGGAGTTCCCAGGTGCGCCGGCGGTCCGCATCTCCCGCGAGGTCGGTGCCCGAGAACACGACCTCGGTGGCCCCGGCGTCGCGGTAGCGCCGCACCTCGGCCTCGATCGCCCTCTCGTCGCCGATCACGGCCAGGTCGGCGGCCCGTCGGCCGCCGGAGAGCTCGATGACCCGCGCGTAGGACGGGATCCCTTCGTAGAAGGCGAGGTTCTCGGTGGCCCGCGGCCTCGGCCGCGGCGGTCAGGGCGGGAACGATGTGGTCCGCGGTCCGGCGAGATGGGGCAGGATCCCGTTCACCTCGGAAGTCGGCCGTGCCGGTCTCGGTCAACTGCCGTAGCGCGGTGAGGAATTCACGCAGCCGGGCGACGGGCCGTTCGAAGGGCAGGCCGAACCCGGTCTCCGTCAGCAGTTTCGTGCCCAGCGCCAGACCGAGGTGGTAGCGGCCGTGCGTGGCGGCCTGGGCGGTCTGGGCCTGGCTGGAGACGAGCAGCGGATGCCGGCCGAAGACGGGGATCGCCGAGGTCCCCACCTGCAGTCCGGGCACCTCGCGGCCCACGATCGCCGCGAGCAGGGGCGAGTCGGCGCCGAAGGCCTGCCCGAACCAGGCCGACCGCAGACCGGCGGCCGCGGCCGCGGCCGCCCGGGCGAGTCGCACGGTCGCGTCGACCTGGTTGGGCGCGTCGGTTGCGTCGAACGTCACTCCCACCGTCATGCCAGTCAGAACGGACACCGGTCGAACCCGCATTCCGGCCCGGGTGTGACAGCTTCTTTGCAGTCATGTGTACGCGCCCGGGCTCGTCCCGGCAGGCGTTCGCGGGCGTGCTGTGATCCGGCCACGGAGACCGCCCGGTCCGTCCCGCGCGAAGGAACCCCATGGCCCAGCCCACAACCCTGCCCGTCATCGGCATCTCCCGCCTCCGCGCCCCGGACACCGACCGCGACGGCTTCCTCGCCGAACTCCGTTCCGCCGCCCACGAGGTGGGCTTCCTCCAGGTCACCGGCCACGGCGTCCCCGCCGCCCTGCCCGAGGAACAGCGGCTGGAGATCGAGAACCTCGACTCGCCGCAGTTCCGCGGCTACACGCGCACCGGGACGGAGTACACGGCGGGCGCCGCCGACTGGCGCGAGCAGATCGACATCCTCGTGCTGCGCCGGCAGGCGGAGGCCCTGCGGGTGAGCCGTGCGGTGCTCCGTGCCCTCGCCGCCGCGGGCCACCGAGGACGCCGAGCAGGGCGTCGGCGCACACAAGGACTACGGCTATCTCGCCCTGCTCCAGCAGTGCCGGACGCCTTCGTGTGCAACATCGGCGAGATGCTGGAGATCGCCACCCAGGGTCATCCGAGGGCGACACGGCACCGCGTGGTCAGCCCCGCGCCGGCGTCCACCGCTACTCCCTCCCCTCCTTCCTCGGCCCGCGCCTCGCCGAGCGCTGGTGGTCCGATGTCCTGGCCCGGCAGGAGGCCGGCCGATGACCCACGACCGTTGGGCCTTCGAGGCCTGCCATGTGCACGCCGGCGCACGCGCGACACCGATCCACCCGGCGACGAGCTATGTCTTCCGGGACACCCGGCAGGCCGCGGAGGCCTTCGCACTCGCCGACCTCACGACCCACGCCTACACCCGGCTGTCCAACCCGACCACGGCCGTCGCCGAGGACCGCACCCGCACCCTCCTGAAGCACACGTTCGCCGACTTCGGCGCCTCGTACGACGCGGTACGGCCGACCACGCAGGCCTTCTTCGGCGAGACCCTCGGCAACCCGCGCGGCAACGTCCTCGACATCGAGGCCGTCGCCCGCGACAACACCGCGCTCACCCCGTACCTGCTGCGCCCCCTGGAACACGGCACCGCTGTCGGCGGCGCCGTCGTGGACGGCGGGCACTTCGACTTCGGCGCCGATGCCGGCCGGTGGCCCGGACCGACCCGTCCGTATCCGACGTACGACGGGCTGTCGTTCTGGGACGCCTTCTCCGACCCTGTTCCTCCAGGGCCTGGAGCTGGAGGAACACTCCCCAGGTCACCCGGGTGCACTACGCCGGCCTGGAGGCGGGCGGGCGGTTCGTGGAAGGGCTCCGGCTGTTCAGCCATGTCGCGACCATCGGCGACGTACGCGGCCTCGTCGGTCCCTAAGGCGTCGACGATCTGCTCACCGACCTCGCGGCGGGCCTGCGAGCCGCCTGAACCCGCGCCACCATCGAGGAGAGGGGCACGGAGTGCTGCGTACCGGGGCCGCCGTGCGGTGACCCGCGACCGTCCGGAGGCGGATGTGACAGTGAACCGGCTGGGCCTGGTCGTGCACGGTGGACGCCCCGAGGCCGTCGCGGCGGCCGGGCTGGTCCGCGCCTGGTGCGGGGAGCACGGCGTGGGGTGCACGGACATCGACGTATGGCACGACGGCGGACGGCGCAGCGCCCGCGAGGAGGTCGCGGCGGGAGGCGACCCCGACCTCGTGGTGACCCTGGGCGGCGACGGCACCTTCCTGCGCGGCGCACGCCTCGCCGCCCAGAACGGCTCCCTGGTCCTGGGCGTCGATCTGGGCCGGGTGGGCTTCCTGACGGAGGTGTCGGCCGCCGCGGTGCACTCGGCACTGGACGCGGTGCGCGAGGACCGGTTCGGCATCGACAGCCGCATGCTGCTCGCCCTGCGCGCCTCGCGCAGGCTGGAGGTGCCGGCGCACATGGAATCCCTCCTCGCGTACGGCAGGGGGCCGCTCCTGCCGCCCCCGCAGGTGCGGCAGGACTGCGAGGTCGACAAGGACTGGGGCATCCCGCTGGACGTCACCGCGCTCAACGACGTCGTCCTGGAGAAGCTGGTCCGGGACCGGCAGGTGTCGGTCGGGGTCTATGTCTCCGGCAGGCTCCTGGCCTCCTACTCGGCCGACGCGCTGCTCGTCGCCACCCCGACCGGTTCGACGGCCTACAGCTTCGCCGCGGGCGGGCCCGTCGTCTCGCCCCGCGCGGAGGCCCTCGTCTTCACGCCGGTCGCCCCGCACATGGCCTTCGACCGGTCGGTCGTCACCGCGCCCGACGAGCCCGTCGGGTTGCGTCTCCTGGACCGGTCGGGCCCGGCCGCGGTCAGCATCGACGGCCAGCTGCGGGGCGTGCTCGACCCGGGGGACTGGATCGGTGTGTACGCCGCCCCGCGCCGCCTGCGGGCGGTACGGCTCGGCCCGATGGACTTCTACGGCCGTCTGCGCGAGCGGATGAACCTGACCGACGCCCCGGCCGCGATCGCCGACGGTTCCCCCGCACCGCTGTGGTCGGTGACGACACCCCCGCCCGGGGACCTCGCCCATCTGTCCCTGCTGACCGCCCCTGCGTCCCCTCCGCCCGGGGAGGGCGACCCCACCTGATCCGATCGGGCACAGGATGTCGGGTCGGGGAGGGAGCCCGCTTCCTACTGTGGTGATCGGGAAAAGGGAAGGGGACCGGACGTGCTGGAGCGGCTCAACCAGGCCATGGAGGACATCGAGGGGCACCTCGACCGGCAGGTCGACGTGACCGAACTGGCGCGCGTCGCGGCCACCTCGGAGTACCACCTGCGCCGGATGTTCTCCGCGCTCGCGGGCATGCCGCTTTCGGAGTACGTCCGGCGGCGCCGGCTCACCGTCGCGGGCGCCGAGGTGCTCGCGGGCCGGGAGTCCCTGCTGGAGATCGCGGTGCGCTACGGCTACGGCTCGGGCGAGGCGTTCGCCCGGGCGTTCCGGGCCATGCACGGCGTGGGACCGGGTGAGGCCCGGCGCACCGGCGCCGCGCTCGTCTCCCAGCCCCGGTTGTCCTTCCGTCTCACCGTCGAAGGGAGCAGCAGTATGCGCTATCGCGTGGTGGACAGGCCGGACTTCACCGTCGTCGGGCCCCGGGCCCGGGTTCCGCTGGTGCACAGCGGACCGAACCAGGCCATCATCGACTTCGTCCGCGGGATCGGCCGGCAGCGGCTGGAACAGCTGGCGAAACTGTCGGACCAGGAGCCGCGGGGCATCGTCGCGGTCTGCGACGACCTGGACCCCAGCCGCGCCGAAGGCACCGAGCTGGACTACTACCAAGGGGTGATCACCTCCGCCGCCGCCCCCGAGGGCGCCGCGACCCTCCCCGTCCCGGCCGGTACCTGGGCGGTCTTCACCACGTCAGGACCGGCGCCGCAGGCCATCCAGGAGCTGTGGCGGGACGTGTTCACCCAGTGGTTCCCGTCCAACCCGTACCGCAGCCGCCCCGGCCCGGAGATCCTGCGCACACAGCTGTCCCCGGACGGGACGGAGGCGGACGCCGAGCTGTGGCTCCCTGTGGAGCGGGCCCAGGACTGAGCAGTGCGCCGCCCTGGGTGCGAGGCGTCGGCTTCGGCAGCGGAGCCGACGCCGTCAACGGGTGCCGTCGAGGCGGCCCGGATCGTTGGGGTGGGACTCCAGCGGGGTGACGGTGAGGCTCATCCACGGTCGCAGCGGCAGCGTGCCGAGCACCTTCTCGTGGAGCTCCTCCTCGTCGGCGGCCCGCCACACGCCGATGCTGCGCAACTCGCCCACGGGACGCCAGAGCCGGGCCAGGTGACCGGTGCGGGCCAGCTCGCCGGCCCGCACCGCCTCCGCGGCCCGCAGCCGGTCCACCTCGTCCTGGGGGGTGCCGTCGGGGACGGTGGTGGTGATCTCGACCAGGAACTCTCGCATGACGTACTCCCTCGGTGGTCGGTGGTCGGTGGTCGGTGGTCGGTGGTCGGTGAGTTGGGTCCATCCTGCGCGCATCGGGAGCGTGATGTGGGCAAGGGCGACCCGCTGTCCGTCGGGCGGCCGGGTAGCGCATAGTGGACCGACACATCGATCGATCAGAACGGGTAGCCGTGCCGTGACGACAGCCTCCACCGATTCCTCAGCCGAGCGGGTGCCCGGGCGCGCCTGGACCGTGCGCCTCACCGGGCACGGCGACCGCTCCGCCACGCTCACGTGCAGCACCACGGCATGCCGGATGCCGCAGCGGTCCAAGGACCTCGCGTCGTTGCGCTCCTTCGCCGCCCAGCACGCCGCCGCGCACGCGAAGGCGGCCACGGTGCGTCCCAACGCCCGGTGCCACTGCGGTTCGACGGAGTGCGCACCCCACGAGAGCCGGGTGCGCTGCGCGGGCACCGTGGTGATGATCCTCCGTCACGACGTCACCGTGGGCCAGGTCTGGAGCGTGGAGGAGGTCTGCACGATGTGCGCGCCGCTCATCCCGCACGCCACCGTCGTCGCCCGCGCCGCCCGCCCCCACCACCAGACCGAGCAGGCCACCGGACCGGTTCCGGCCCCTGCGCGGCCCGTTGTCCCGGGAGGCTTCTCCTCACCCACCGCCGGACCCGAGGACCGCCCCGCACCCGCACGCCGGTCCCACCGCCCCGGCCAGGGCCCCCGCCGGCGCCCGAACCAGGGCCGCTGACCAGGGCGGCTGACCAGGGGGCAGGACGTGCGGGCGGCGCGCGGGGTCAGCGCTTCTTGGTCTTCTTCGTCTGCGGGGGAGTCCACTCGCCTCGGTGCAACTGGCAGCGGGAATAGCCGATCATGGCCGGATTCTGGCACCGTTTCCCGGTCTTGGTCTGGGTCGACCCGCACTTGACCTGCTTGCCCATGCGTCCTCCTCGCCCGATCGACATGTCCCGTACCGAAGGCATCGTGACCTGGCGGAGTGACTCATCGCTCTCTCGATGACCTCATTCGGCTGATTCAATCTCCTTCATGCCTGAATCATGACATTTGCAGGTCCTTGAGGCCCTTGCCGTTGTTGACCCGGAAGGCGATGTCGCTGGTGGTGTAGGTCGGGTGTACTGCCGTGGGGAGACGCCCTGGCGGAGTCGCTCGGGAGCGCGCTCTCCGTCCTGACGCGCTACTTCGGAGACTGACGACGGGGGAGGGGCCGGGCGCGGTCCGGCTCCGTCCACGTCACCGGTCGCGTACGGCGGCGCACACCCCGCCGTCGACGAGGACGTCGATGCCGTTCAGGAAGCTCGCCTCGTCCGAGAGCATGAAGGCGACGACGGACGCGATCTCCTCGGAGCGGCCGGTGCGGCCGAGCGGGGTCGCCTCGACGAGCCGCTGCATCGACGTCTGCCGCGCCGCCTCCTGCCGGCCCTGCGGGGTGTCGATGATGCCCGGCGCGAGCGAGCACACCCGGGCCCCGACCGGCCCCAGCCGCACCGCCTCCTTGCGCGCGAACCGGGCCACGCCGTGCTTGGCCCACGGATAGGCCAGCGTGGACTGCTCGATGCCCGGCCCGACGGCCTCGCGCATCCGGTCGAGGAAGTCCTCGCGCAGCGGCTCGTCCAGGATCGCGCCGACGGCCGGGTCGGGGTCGACGCCCGCCAGCAACGGCGACATCGAGGAGAAGTACACGTGCGCGGTGCCCTCGGTGGCCAGCGGGCGCAGCGCCTCGGCCAGCAGGGCGGTGCCGACGAGGTCGACCTCGAAGATACGGCGCCAGTCGGCCATCGTCGGCGAGATCCCGGCCGCGTGGGCGACGGCCCGCAGCGTCCCCGCCCCGGCGGTGCGGTCGGCGAGCCGGGCCAGCCCGTCGCGGTCGGTGACGTCGAGCGCGAAGGGCTCGGCGGCCGCGCGGTGGCCCGCCGCGTCGAGGCCCTCGGCGACCTTCTCCACGCTCGCCGCGTCCCGGTCGACGAGCAGCAGCACGTCCACCATGTCGGCGAGCCGCACCGCGCAGGCCTCTCCCATTCCTCGTCCGGCGCCGGTGACCATGCCTACGGTCGTCATGAACAACTCCCTGCTGAAGCCGCGTGTGTGAGGCACACAGGAAAGCAAGGCGACCGGACACCTCCCGGACGGCTTCCGGACATTTCCCGGACGTGACCGGCGTCACTTCCCTCGCGTCGGCCGGGATGTCAGCCGCGCGAACTCCCGAGCCAGTACCCGAAACCCCGGCTCGTGTGGATCAGTGCGGGGTCGTCCAGGTTCACCTTGCGCCGCAGGCGCGAGACGAGCTTCTCGATGGCCTCGCTCGCGCGGAGGTCACCCCAGACGTGCAGGCTGATCTGCTCCTTCGACACCACGCACTCCACGTTGGCCAACAGGTGCCGCAGGAGGCGGTACTCGGCCGGCGTGAGTCCGAGTGGCCGGGGACCGCGCCGTGCCTGGCGGAGGTGATCGTCGATGACCAGATCGGCGTAGCGGGAGGCCTGCCCGTCGCTCGCGGGACGCCGGTTCCGGAGCAGGACCTCGGCCCGCGCCAGTACCTCTGTGGCGCGTACGGGCTTGGTGACGTAGTCCTCCGTGCGTCTGCCGAGCACGGGGAGCAGGGTGTGCAGGTAGTCGCACGTGATCAGATACAGCAGGGGCGGCACATCGTCCGACAGGGGGCGGGGGCCCCGGGCCAGTTCCTTCAGATCCGGCAGTGTGGCGTCCCAGACGACCAGGTCGAACCGGCGACGCATGATCCGTGCGAGGCCCTCCGCCCCGGTGCCCACCAGGTCGGCGACCGTGTAACCGGCCAGCTGGAGCGTCGTGGTGAGCAGGTCGGTCTCGCCCGACTCGCGCGCCACGATCAGGACGTCCCGGCCGCCACGCCGCGGTGCCGGTGGCTTCGTGTCGAGCTGGGCCATGGGATTCCGTACTGCCGCGGTAGAGCGGAGCGGTCCGTCCGTCTGGCCGCCATAGTAAGTTATTGCCTGACTTAAGCAATATGGTGGCCGTGGGGGACGTACCGTGCGGGACGTGACGTGGGGACCGTCAGGGGGAGGGAGCGATCGCCGCCTCGGCCGCGGTCTTGATCCGGTGGCCGAACGCGTCGGCGTCCTTGCGGGCCGCGGCCAGCGCCAGGCCGACGAGGAGCTTGCCCAGCCCGTGGCCCTCCAGGACGTTGTGGATCCGGACGCGGGTGCCGCCGTCCGGCAACGGCGTCAGGTCGTAGCCGCCTTCGCTCGCCGTCACGCTGTTCTTCGAGACCTCGGCCCACCGGAGCCGTACGGGGGCGTCGAGGGCCGTGATCCGGAACTCGCGCGCGGTCTTCATCCCGGCGTCCTTGACGGTGGACCGGAAGACCGTGCCCACCGCGGTCGGGCCTTCCGGGATCCGGTCGATCCTGAGCACCCGGGGACTGAACTGGGGGTCGTTGCGCCCGTCGGCGAGGTAGTCGAACACCTCCGCGATGGGCCGGTCCACCTCGACCGTCGCCTCGAACTGTCCTGACATGAGCACTCCTCGTCGCTCGGCACTGCGACCCTACGGGAGTCACGGCCGCCGCGCGCGGCGTACGCCCGGATTGTCATGTGCAATGCCAAGTCGGCGGGAGGTCGGGGCCGAGTCGATGCCCCGACCACCGGGGGCGCGACTAGTCTGGAGATCTCCGGCCGTCCACGACGGGCCGCGACCCACGCGTCGTGGCTCCCGCCGGAGCCGCCTCCTGACCGCCCCGGGCGTGCGCCGCGACCGACGCCGGAGCCGGGCCCCGAGAGGAGCAGAGGGCATGACCGGTAGGGCCGATCCGGGGGCGGGGACCGACGCGCTGGATGCCGCGTTCGCGGAGACGGTACGCCGGACGGGAGCGTCCATCGGGGCCCTGTACCTGCTCGCTCCGGACGAAGCGCTGCTGAACCTGGAGGCGGTGTGCGGGGCCCCGGTCGAGTTCGCCGCACCCTGGACGAGAGTCCCGCTCGCGTCCCCGGCACCCGTGGCCGAGGCCGTGCGCGAGGAACGGATGGTGTGGGTCGGCAGCCAGGAGGAGATGGCCCGCTCCTATTCGCGCACCGCGATGGTCCTTCCCTACCCCTTGGCGCTGGCGGCCGCGCCCGTCACCGGCGTCCGGCGGTGGGGGACCCTGCTGCTGATGTGGCCGGCCACACGCCCCTCCCACATGACCCCGCGCGAGCGCGGCAACATCCTGTCCAGCTGCGGCCGTCTGGCCCGGCTGCTGGAGGAGGCCGCCGAACAGCCCGGCTTCCCCCGTCGCGAGCGACCGCGGGCCGTTCCCCTCGGCGCCGGCCACCGATCCGCGCCCCAGGCGCTGGCCGTCGCCGACTTCGTCGAGCGTCTGCCCGGCGGCAGCTGCGCGCTGGACCTGGAGGGGCGCTTCACCTACGTCAGCTCCGGCGCCGCCGAGCTCCTGGGCCGCGAGGCGGCCCACCTGCTGGGCACGCTGCCATGGCAGTCCCTGCGCTGGCTCGACGTCCCCCTCCACGAGGACCGCTACCGCGCCGCGCTGATCGGCCGCCAGCCCGTCGCGTTCACCGCCTGCCGCCCGCCGGACCAGTGGCTCGACTTCCACCTCTACCCGGACGACAGCGGCATCAGCGCCCGCATCCTTCCCAGCCGTACGCATGAGCCGACCGCACCGGCGGCAGGCCGGACCGGCACCGCCGACGCATCGGCCCGCGCCGGCCGGCTGTACCAGCTCACGCATCTCGCCGCCGCGCTGACCGAGGTCGTCGGCGTCCAGGACGTCGTCGACCTGGTGGCCGACCAGATCATGCCCGCCTTCGGTGCCCAGGGGCTCGTCCTGTCCACCGCCGACGCGGGCCGGCTGCGCATCACCGGCCACCGCGGCTACGCCTCCGACACCATCGCCCGCCTCGACGGCCTCCCGCTCGACACCGGCTTCACCCCGGCCGGGCAGGCCCTCGCCACCGGCACCCCCGCGTTCTTCGCCGACGTCGACGACATGCGGCACAGCTATCCCGAGGCCCCGACGGTCAGCGGCAAACACGCCTGGGCCTTCCTGCCCCTGATCATCTCCGGCCGACCGGTCGGCATCTGCGTCCTGTCGTACGACAGCCCCCACACGTTCACCGCCGAGGAGCGCGCCGTCCTGACCTCCCTCGCCGGGCTCATCGCCCAGGCCGTCGACCGCGCCCGCCTCTACGACACCAAACTCGAACTCGCCCACGGCCTCCAGCAGGCACTGCTCCCACGCAGCCTCCCCACGATCGACGGCCTGCGCGTCGCCGCGCGCTATCTGCCCGCCACCCGCGGCATGGACATCGGCGGGGACTTCTACGACCTGATCCGCCTCGGCGACACCGCGGTGGCCGCCGTCATCGGCGACGTCCAGGGGCACAACGTCGCCGCGGCCGCCCTGATGGGGCAGGTGCGCACCGCCGTCCACGCCCACGCGACCCTCGGCACACCCCCCGACCAGGTCCTCGACCGCACCAACCGGCTCCTCACCGATCTCGACCCCGACCTGTTCACCAGCTGCCTCTACATCCATCTCGACCTCGCCCGCCGACGCGTCACCCTCGCCAGCGCCGGCCACCCGCCACCGATCCTCCGCCTCCCCGACGGCGGCACCCGGCCCCTGGACGTGGCGCCCGGACCGCTCCTCGGCATCGACCCGGAAGCCGCCTTCCCCGTCACCGAGATTCCGCTCGGCGAGGGCATGCTGCTGGCCCTCTACACCGACGGGCTGGTCGAAGCACCGGGCGCCGACCTCGAGGACTCCATCACCTGCCTCGCCCACCATCTCGCCGAAGCCGACGACCGGGACCTGCACGGGCTCATCGACACCGTCCTGAAGGAATCCGGCACGGCCGGGCAGCGCCTCGACGACATCGCCCTGCTCGTCCTCCAGGAGACCGACCAGGACGGGTGCGACCAGGACGGACCCGACCGGGCGGAGCCGGTGCCCGGCGGGTGAGCGGGAGGCCCGCCTTCTCGCCAGAGAGCGAATTCCGCGCCACGCGCCATACGAGCGCCATGAGTCACGGTGGTCGTGGACGCGGCCGGGCTCGCCTTCTCCGCGGCGCCGGTTCCCGACCGCCGCCGCATCCGCAACCCCCGCCGGCCGCGTCAGGCAGCGGTCGTCGCCGTGCGCAGTCGGTCGGGGAAGGTGACGCCGGTCAGTTCCTCGGACAGGGTCCACAGGCGGCGGGCGGAGTCCGGGTCGCCGGCCGCCCCGGAGCGGCCGACGAGGGTGGGGGCGCCGGTCCGTTCGCCGCTGCCGGTCGGATCGGTCCTGGCCCAGCCGGGGTGGGCGGCGAGGGCGCGCACGGGGGGGGAGCCCGCGGCGGTGAGGCGGCGTTGCAGTTCGAGGGTGAACAGCAGGGTGGCGAGCTTGGACCGGCTGTAGGCGCGCATCGCGTTGGAGGGGAGTCCCACGACACGGTCGGTGACGTGCGGCAGCAGCAGGTTGGTCAGGGCGAACGGGCCGAGGTGGTTGGTGGCGAACTGCGTCTCGAAGCCGTCCTCGGTGGTGACTGTCGCTGCGGGAACTCGCCCGGGAGGTGGGGGTCAGCCCCGGCGCACCCAGCCACCACTTCAAGGGCCGGCAGGCCCTGCTGGACGCGCTGGCGCTGGAGGGCTACGCCCGTCTCACCACCGCGCTGACCGGGGCGCTGGACCAGGCCGACGACTCCCTCACCGACCGGCTCACCGCCCTCGCACACGCCTACGTGACCTTCGCCACCGCCAACGCCGCCCTGCTCGACCTGATGTACGGCCACCAGCACGAGTCCACCGCGTCCGGGGAACTGACCGCGGCCACCCAGCGCCTGACCGCCCTGGGCACGCAGCTGATCGAGCGCGGCCAGCGACGCGGCGAGGTCCGTGCAGGCCCGGTCGACCGCCTCGCGGTGCCGCTCACCGCCGCGCTCCACGGGCTCACCGCACTGGCGCTGAGCGGCGCACTCTCCCCCGAGGAGACCGAGGACGGTCTGAACGAGACGGTCGCGGTGCTGCTGCGCGGCTATGCGCCTTGAGCGGCAGCCCCAGTGAGGCACCTAGGCGCCCGCCGCGACGGCACGCGTCGTCGACGACCTGCTCGCCGACGTGGTCACCGGCCCGCCGAGGTCAGGGAGACGGAGGCCTACCTCGGCGACTGAGCACTCTGACGCGGGCCCCACTACGGGGGCCGAGGGACGAGGTCGGCGCCGTCGGCGCTCGTGTCTTCATCAGCTGGGGCCGGTGCAGGGCCGCGACGGTCTCCAGCAGGTCCGGATGGCGGAGCAGAACGGTCGCTTCGAGATCCCGGGTGCCGGGGTCCGTGAGCCTCTGAAGGCGACCGGCTGGTGCTGCGGCATCCGGCGGAGGCCGGCCTGACCGTCGCCGCGCTGCTGTCGATACTCGTCAGGGACGAGGCCGAACGCCGTGGAACGGTCGAAGAAGCCCCTACCGACGCCTGACAGCGCCCCCGTCCGCGCGGGGATCGGCGCCCCGGTCCGCGCGGGGATCGCCGGGCCTGCCGTCGGTGGGGCGCAGGGCCGTCGTTCCGTTCCGCCAGGCGTCCAGCAGCCGGGCGGCCAGCCGGTTCTCCAGATAAGCGGTCGTCCGGACCCCGAACACCACGTCGGCGTCCAGCGCCGGTTCACGCTCCAGCAGTCCGCCCACGACGTCGTGCCGGACGACCTGCTCGTGCACGGCGTCCGCCTCGACGTGCTCGGTGTAGAACCGTACGGCGGCCGCGCCCGCCCCCGCCCGGCGCAGGGCCTCGGCGAGCCGGCGCGAAGCGGGTGACGACGTCACCTCGACGGCGGCGAAGTGCCCGACCAGCGCCGCCCGCAGGGCCCGGTGCAGGCCGAAGAGGGACATCAGGTTGACGGTGGCGAGCGCCTCGGCGGGCGCGGCGTCGACATAGTGACCGTAGGCGGTGTCGAGCCCCAGGTCCGTCATCAGGTCGGCGTACAGCTCCGCGTGGATCTCGTCCGGGCGGCCCGCGCCGAACTCGTCGTACTCCACGGCGACCATGGCCGCCTTGGCCCGCCCGTACAGCCGGGGGATCACCCAGGCGTGCGGGTCCGCCTCCTTGAGGTGGTAGAGCGAGCGGATCGCCGCGTACTCGCGGAACTGACCGAGGGTGCCCCGGTCCCTGAGGTGGTGCGAGACGCTGTGCCCGTCGTCCGCGACGGGTTCACGCTGGAGTTCGTCCAGTGCGCGCGCGGCGGTGCCGTCCACCGGCACGTCCTCGACCAGGGCGCGCAGGAAGACGTCCTCCAGCGCGGCGCGGTGGGACAGCAGCCCGGCGTCCCACTCGGTGTCGTCGGGCACGTCCTCGAAGCCCTGGTAGTGCAGTTCGTAGAGGGTGTAGAGCGCGAGGTGCAGATCGTCGCCGTACGCCGGGCAGGACGCGGGGACCGGCGGGAGGGCCGTGCGGCGCTCGCCGCGCAGGGCCGCCACGAGCGCCGCCGACAGCGGGCCGCGCGGTGCGGGCAGGGGCGGCGGACGAAGCCGGGCCGGCGTGCGCGTCATACGCCGTCACCGTCCTCGCGCTCCCCGGCGTCCCGCGGGCGCTTCTCGCGTCGGCGGTGGCTGGTGTCGCACCAGGGGAAGATCCGGCTGCGGCGACAGGTGCAGACCGCCACCGCGAACCGCTGCGAGACCGTCACCTCGCCGTCCTCGCCCACGACTTCGACCGGCCCCTCCACCAGCAGGGGACCGTCCCGTTGGACGCGGACGCGGCGGGGACGCTCAGGGATGTTCGGCACGGATCACCACCAGCTCCTCCACGGTGTCCCCGGTCGCCAGCCCGCGCTCGCGCAGCCGGCCGAGCCGGGAGCGCAGTACGGGCCCGAAGGGCAGCCGGGCGCGTTCGACGACGTCCGCGCGCAGACCCGCCCCGGCCAGCCGCTCCAGGGTCCGGTCGACCCCGCACAGATGGGAATGGACCAGCAGGAGGGTGCCCGCGGACCGCAGGACATGCGGTACGGCGTCGCACACCCGGTCGACGAGCAGACGGCCGTCCCTGCCCGCGTCCCAGGCCCGCGCGACGCCGCGGGGCGGGCTGTCGCCCGGCGCGGGCACGTACGGTGGGTTGGCGACCACCAGGTCGAAGCGCCGGCCCCGTACGGGGGACGTCAGGTCGCCGTGGCGTACCCGCACGCTCTGGCCGTTGAGCAGGGCGTTGCACCGGGCGGCCAGCACCGCGCGCCAGGAGATGTCCACCGCGACGACCCGCCCGCCCAGCCGGGCCGCCTCCACCGCCAGCACCCCGCTCCCGGTGCCCAGGTCCAGGACGTCGCTCCCGTGCGCGATCCGTTCACGGTGCAACGCGCGACGAAGGAGCTGCGAGTCGGTCTGCGGCCGGTACACACCCCGCGGAACCCAGCAGCGGAGGCCGGGCAGGGGGGCGGCTGTGTCGGTCGTGGCGCGGTCGGCGATCGGTGCCTTCACCTTTGCTCCGGGTGCGGATCGGTTTCGGGGGATCGTCCGGCGGGTGCCGGACGCGGTTCCCCACCGGGTACCCCGGGGCGGCCGGCGTAACGGGCGAGACCGAGGTCAGCCCCGCGGGCCCTGCGGCAGTGACGCGAGCAGATCCGCCGGGTCGTCGAAGACGGCGGCGGCCCCGGCCTCCTCCAGGTCCGCGCGGGGGATGCCCCCGCAGAGCAGCCCCACGCACCGCACCCACGCCCGGCTGCCGGCCCGCATGTCCCACACCGTGTCACCGACGAACATCGCCCGCTCCGGCGGGGTACCGGCCAGCTCGAGGGCCCGCTGCACGGGTTCGGGGGCAGGCTTGCCCCGGGTGACGTCGTCGGCGCTCGCCGTCCCCTTGATGGCGTCGTCCGCGTCGATCGCGCGCCGCAGCGCGGACAGCTCGTCGTCGCCGGCCGAGGTGGCCAGGACGACCGTCCAGCCGTCGGCGGCCAGGCGCCGCAGGAGGCGTCCCGCGTCCGGCAGCGCGTGCAGCCGCTCGAAGTACGGGGCGTACAGCGCCTTGTGGGCGGCGTCGAGGTCCCCGTCCTCCTCCCGCGCGGTCCTCTCGCCCAGCAGCTGGGCGACGAGATCGTCCGAGGCGAGGCCGACGGCCCGGTACACGGCGTGCACGGTGACCGGGTGGCCGGCCCGGCGCAGCGCCGCCCACCAGGTGACCACGTGCAGATGGTTGGTATCGACGACGTGTGCACCGCTCCTTCCGGGTACCCGGTGGGCGGCACGCATCCGAACCGAGGAGGACCACATGAGCACGGTCAAGGAATCGGTGGACGTGGAGGTTCCCGTCCGCACCGCCTACAACCAGTGGACCCAGTTCGAGCGCTTCCCGAACTTCATGGAGGGCGTCGAGGAGGTCAGGCAGCTCGACGACCGGCACAACCACTGGGTCACGAAGATCGGCGGGGTGCGCCGCGAGTTCGACACCGAGATCGTCGACCAGATGCCCGACGACCGGATCACCTGGCGATCCGTCGGGGGCGACAGCGAGCAGCGCGGTTCGGTGCGCTTCCAGCGGCTGGGCGACGGCCGGACGCGGGTGGAGCTCGTCATGGACGTCGAGCCCACCGGTGTCGCCGAGAAGGGCGCGGACATGCTCGGGGTGATCGACCGCCGGGTCAAGGGCGACCTGCGGCGCTTCAAGGACTACGTCGAGCGCGGTGACGGCGCGACCGGAGCCTGGCGCGGCCGGATCCGCCCCGGGGACCCCGGCGCGCCCCTCTGACCGACGCGTCCGGAGCCGCTCAGGAGGGCCGCCCACGTGGG
>NZ_JBEXXK010000057.1:0-78461 GCF_040630405.1 Streptomyces sp. NPDC005811 | reverse complement strand
ACCCCATAACACCCTCTGCCCCCCCCCCCCGCCCCCCCTTGGGGGGTTCGCCCCCCTCCCCCGCGGGGGGGGGGCGCGGGGGCCCCCCCCCGCCGGCGCCCTCCGCCGTCGTGCCGTGCGCCCCGGGCGCGCTCCGTTCAGCCGGTGGCCGCTCCGGCCCGCTCGCGCCGCTCGGCCTCCTGCCGGACCAGCGGCAGCAGGGTCCGGCCGAACTCCTCGGCGTCCCGCAGGGGTTGGTAGCCGCGCAGCAGGAAGGTCGTCACGCCGATGTCCAGGTAGTCCAGCAGGGCCAGGGCCACCGTCTCCGGAGTCCCCACCAGCGCGGTGGAGTTGCCGGCCGCCCCGGTGGCCGCCGCGGGCGCGGTCCACAGGGCCCGGTCGTGGCGCTCGCCGCGCGCCGCGGCCTCCAGCAGCCGCCGCGAGCCGGTGTTCTCGGGGCGCGCCGAGGGCCCGAGGGGCAGGGGCGGGCGGGCGCGGTCGAAGAAGGACCCCGCCGTGCCGCGCCGCCGGATGGCGTCGAGGATCCCGTGCGCCCGCTCCCACGCCTCCTCCTCGGTCCGGCCCAGGATCGGCCGGAACGACACGCTGATCCTGGGCGGTTCGGCGCGTCCGGCGGCGTGCGCGGCGGCCCGTACGGCCGCGATCTGCTCGGCGGCCTGGGCCAGCGGCTCGCCCCACAGCGCGAACACGTCGGCGTGCTTGCCGCCGACCCGGTGGGCGGCGGCCGAGGACCCCCCGAAGTACAGCGGGATCCGCGGCTGTTGCAGGGGCCGTACCTCGGAGCGGAAGTCGTCGAACCGGTAGAAGCGGCCCTCGTGCCCGAACCCCTCCGGTTCGCTCCAGGCCCGTTTGACCACGTCGAGGAACTCGTCGGTCCGGGCGTAGCGGTCGTCCTTGGCCAAGTGGTCGCCGTCGCGCCGCTGTTCGGCGTCGTTCCCGCCGGAGATGACATGGACGGCGAGCCGCCCGCCGCTGAGGTGGTCGAGGGTGGCGAAGGACCGCGCGGCGGCGGTGGGGGCGAGGATGCCCGGCCGGTGGGCCAGCAACAGCCCGAGGCGCTCGGTGTGCGCGGCCACGTGGGCGGCGACCTGGGCGCCGTCGGGCGAGCTGGAGCTGTGCCCGATCAGGACCCGGTCGAACCCGGCCTCCTCGTGCACCCGGGCGAAGTGCCGGGTGAACTCCGGGTCGACGGCGGGCCCGCCGGGGCCGCCCTCGGAGTCCTTGGTCCCGATCATCCCGATGAACTCAACCGGCACGGTGGTCACCGCCTCGCTGTGCGTGGGTCAGGGGGGCTCCCCCGCGCGGCCCGGCGCCGGACGCGGCCATCAGGGCGGTGCGGTCCAGCTTGCCGTGCGGGGTGAGCGGCAGCCGGTCGAGATAGTGCAGCCGCTGCGGGAGCAGATGCGCGGGGAGCCGCCCGGCGAGCCGCTCGCGCACCAGGCGCGGGGGGAGCACGTCCCGGTCGGCCACCAGGTAGGCCGCGAGCACCGGCGTACGACCGCTGTCGTCGACGAGGCAGGCGGCGCCGTCGACTCCGGGCAGGGCGCGCAACTCCGCGTCGATCTCGCCGAGTTCGATACGGAAGCCGCGCAGTTTGACCTGGCCGTCCATCCGGCCCGCGTAGGACAGCCGGCCGTCGGCGTCGGCGACGGCCCAGTCGCCGCTGCGGTAGCGGCCCCCGGGGAACCGTTCGGCGGTGAGGGCGGGGCGGCCGAGGTAACCGTGGCTCACACCCGCCCCGCCGACCCACAGCTCACCGGGCTGCCCGGGCGGCACCGACCTGCCTTCCGCGTCGCGCAGTTCGACGGTCAGGTGGCCCAACGGACGGCCGATGGGGGTCCGTCCGGGAGCGGCCTCGCGCAGCACCTCCGGGGTGAGTGTGCAGTGGGTGACGTGCACGGTGGTCTCCGTGATGCCGTACATGTTGGTGACGGTCGCGCCGGGTGCCGTGCCCGCGTCCCACCAGCGGCGGATGTCGTCGGGCACGAGGGCCTCCCCGCCGAGGACGACGTGGCGCAGGGCCGGCAGCCGCAGCACGCCGGCCGCCGCCTCGGTGACGAGGTTGCCGAAGGCGGAGGGCACCTGGTTGAGGACGGTGACCCGTTCGGCCGCAAGCAGGGCGGCGAAGGCGTCCGGGTCGGCGGCGGTGTCCTTGTCGACCACCACCGCCCGGCCGCCGTACAGCAGGGCGCCCCAGATCTCCCAGACGCTGAAGTCGAAGCTCCAGGAGTGGAACAGCGTCCACACGTCGTCGGCGCCGACGCCGAACAGCGGGATCGCGGCGTCCATCAGGGCGAGCACCTGGGCGTGCCCGACGACACAGCCCTTGGGCGCGCCCGTCGAGCCGGAGGTGTAGATGGTGTAGGCGGTGTCCGGCGGGAGGACGGGGGCGGCGGGTCCGGCGGGGCGCGAGGCGAGGACGAGCGGTCCCCGCTCGGCGAGCACGCTCTCGCCCGGCGCCGGGGGCCCGTCGGTGAGGACCAGGCGGGTGCCGGAGTCGTCGAGGAGATACCGTTGCCGCTCCTGCGGATACCCGGGGTCGACCGGCAGATACGAGGCTCCGGCGCCCAGGATGCCCAGGATTCCGGCGAGCGCGTGGCGGCTCCGTCCGGCGCGCAGGGCGACGGGCCGGCCGGGGGCGACCCGGCCGTGCAGGGCGCGGGTGACGGCGTCGGCCTGTTCGGCGAGCTCGCGGTAGGTGACCGGGCCCGAGGCGTCCGTGACGGCCGTACGGTCCGGGTGGCGGGCGGCGACCGCGCGGAACCGGGCGTCGAGCCGGTCCCCGGCGGCGGGCCGTGGAGTCTTCATACGGTGCTCCTGTCGTCCGCGGCGGGGGCGGCCCGCTCGCCCGCGAGGGCGTGGGCGAGGTAGCTGGCCACGTCGTCGGGGGTGGTGCCGCGTCCGAAGACCCGGTCGGCACCCAGTTCGGCGGCCATGGCCGGGTCGAAGCGCGGTCCGCCCACCACGAGCAGGGGCCGGCGGCGCCCGGTGAACGCCGCGTCGAGTTCCGCGCTGAGTTCGCGCACATTGGTCAGGTGCGCGTCGCGCTGGGTGACGGCCTGGGAGACCAGGACGGCGTCGGCGCGCTCGACGACCGCCCGCCGCACCAGGTCGGCCACCGCGACCTGGGCGCCGAGGTTCACCACGCGCATCGCGTGGTAGTACTCGAGGCCCTTCTGCCCGGCGAAACCCTTGATGTTGAGGATGGCGTCGATGCCGACGGTGTGGGCGTCCGTGCCGATGCACGCGCCGACCACGACGAGTGCGCGGCCCAGGCCCTCGTGGACGTGGTCGTCGACCTCCTGGGCGGACAGCAGCGGGTACTCCCGTTCCACGACGTCCACCGTGTCCAGGTCCACCCGGTGCACGACCGCGCCGTAGACGACGAAGAAGGCGAACTCCTCCCCCACCGGCCGGGCATGGACGAGCAGCGGGCGTTCCATGCCCATGAGGCGGGCCAGTCGGAGGGCCGCGGCCTCGGCGAGGGGGCCGTGCGGCAGGGGGAGGGTGAACGACAGCTGCACCATGCCGTCGTCGGTGGTGTCGCCGTAGGGACGGACCGCGGGCGGCGGCCCGGCGGGCGTGTTCATGGCCGGTCTTCTCCTTCCGGTCCGGGGTCCGGGGACCCCTCCAGCAGTTCGATGGCGGGATTGCGGTAGCCGGGGGCGCGTGCGGCGACCCCGTCCCGGCCCCGGCCGCCGTCGGCGGGCCGGCGCATCCCGCCGAAGGTGCCCGCCGCGATGGCGTCCAGGAGGCCGCGCCCGTCCAGTTCCTCCAGCAGGCCGACGGCCTCGCGCAGCACCGTGTCGGCGCGGCGGGCGATGACCCCGCCGGGGGCGGGCCGGAAGTCCTCCTCCAGGGCGCCGGCTGCGTCCATGACGTAACGCACGTTCTGGAGCGCGAGGTCGCGGTCGGAGAGGAAGGGGGTGACGACGGCCTCGGTCATCATGCCGACGAGCAGGATGTTCTGCCGGGTCAGCGCTCCCGCCAGGTTGAAGAACCCGTTGAGCAGATAGCCGCGGAACACGTCGCCGGTCATGTGGCGGGTCGGCGGCATCCACTTGAGCGGGGCGTCGGGGAACAGTTCGCGGGCGAGCAGGGCGTGGGCCAGCTCCATCCGGAAGGAGTCGGGCAGGTCCGGGTCGATCTCGAAGGCGTGCCCGAGGCCGAGCTGGGCGTCGGTGAGCCCGGCCTCCTTGCCGAAGTACTCGTTCAGCAGCTGGCTGGCGGTGACCGTGTGGGCGGCCTCCATCGCGTCGGCGGTGGTGAGGTAGTTGTCCTCACCCGTGTTGATCACGATGCCGGCGCGGGCGTGGAGCTGGCGGGAGAACCGCTGGTCGACGAAGGTGCGCAGCGGGTTGATGTCGCGGAAGAGGATGCCGTACATCGAGTCGTTGAGCATCATGTCGAGCCGTTCCAGGCCGGCCAGGACGGCGATCTCCGGCATGCACAGTCCGGAGGCGTAGTTGGTCAGGCGGACATAGCGGCCGAGCCCCGCCGACACCTCGTCGAGGGCGGCGCGCATCAGGCGGAAGTTCTCCTGGGTGGCGTAGGTGCCGGCGTAGCCCTCGCGGGTGGCGCCGTGGGGGACGTAGTCGAGCAGCGACTGGCCGGTGGAGCGGATGACGGCGATGACGTCGGCCCCGCCGCGGGCCGCCGCGACGGCCTGGCGGACGTCCTCGTGGATGTCGCCGGTGGCCACGATCAGATAGACGAGCGGTCCGCGCGGCTCGCCCCACTCCCCGATCAGACGCTCGCGTTCGCGCCGTCGGCCGTCGATGACGGCGAGGCCCCCGGCCATCGCGCGGCGGGCGTCGCGTACGGCGTGCTCGGCGGCGGCGCCCTCGGGAAGCCGGAAGGACACGTCCCGGGCGGTGGCGCGGGCGGCCAGTTCGGTGAGGTCGCGGCTCGGTCCGGTGCGCAGCGCGTGCCAGACCGGCAGCGCCACGCCGTGTTCCAGACCGACCTGGTCGCGTACGGCGTCCACCAGCCGGTTGGCCCAGGGGATGCCCTCGGCGTCGGCGCCGGAGAGACCGGCCAGCCGCAGCGCGGCCCGCTCGACGGCCACGGTGGTGTGGGAGCGCGCCAGGTCGACCACGGGGCGTCCGGCGCGTACGGCCAGCTCCCGGGCGCGGCGCACCAGTTGGGGGTCGAGGCCGAGCTTTCCGGTGGTCGTGGCACGCGGCCGGGCGGCGGCACGGGCCGGTGTGCGGCGGCGGTCGAACAGCTCCCGCACGCCCGGTTCGGTGCGCACCAGGTCCAGGGCCTGTTCGGCGTGGCCGGGCTGGTAGCCGTTGCCGATGAGCAGGGTGACGTCGGCGCGCAGCCCTTCGGCGCCGAGCGCGGCCGCGGGGAAGGAGGTGGCCATGGAGAAGAAGACGACGGTGCCGCCGTCGCGGGTCGCCAGGACCGCCGCGTGCTCGCAGCCGGGTACGTCGGTGCAGACCACGGTGATGTCGACGGGGCCGCCGCAGCCGTCGAGCCGCTCGCTCAGCGCGACCGCGTCGCGGGCGTCGGCCCGCAGGACCGTGCCGGCCAGGCCGGACGCGGTGAGCGCGGCCTCCTCGCCATGGTCGGGCACCACGCCCACCAGCCGTCCGGCCCCCGCGCGGCGGGCGGCCGCCAGCGCCAGGCTGCCCGACTTTCCGGCCGCGCCGAGCACGGCCACCGAGGGCGCGGTGCCGTTGCGGGCGGCCCACTCGGCGACGGTACGGGCCGTCAGGGCGGGTGCGCCGCACACGTCGAGGACGGCGAGGGACAGCTCGTCGGGGAGGTCGGCGGGCAGGGCCGCCGCGACCGACCGCCCGAAGAGGACGGCGTGCCCGCGGGCCGGTACCCGCTCCCCCAGCCCGTCCCAGTCCCGCAGCCCGTCGGTCAGGGCCAGCGGGGTCAGGGTGAGGGAGACCAGACTCGCCACCCGGTCGCCGGCCTTGAGCCCCAGCGGGGTGCGCGGCCCGGCCTCGGCGACCGTGCCGATCAGCATGCCGCCGGAGCCGGTGACCGGGTTGTGCATCTTGCCGCGCTCGCGCACGATCCGGCACACCGCGTCCCGTATCGCGTCGCCGTCCCCGCCGTGCTCCTCGTGGAGCTGCCGGTAGGACGCGGCGTCGAGGTTGAGGTACTCCACGTCGATGCGCAGCTCGTCCTCGCGCAGCGGGGAGTGGGGGTCGAGCCGGTCGGCGGCCTGTGGCAGCACCCCGGCGGGGGCCAGCACCCGGTGCAGTCCGAGCGGTGAACTCTCCTTGCGTGTAACGGCGTTCACCGGGCCTCCTCCGGCCGCCACCGGGCCCAGTGCGCCTGTCCGGCGGCGGGCAGGGTGTGCAGGGGGTCGTAGTAGTGGTGGGTGCGGCGCAGCGCCTCGGGGTCGTCGTGCTCGACTGAGGTCAGATAGTTCTTCGACCAGTCGGAGACGCCCAGTTCACGGTCGTAGGCGTCGGCCTGGTGCACCCAGCGCTTGCCGACGTAGGGCACGTCGCAGACCAGCCGGGGGGTGGCGAAGCCGGGCAGGTAGCCCATGATCGCGTGCTGGAGGCGCTGGGCCTCGGCGAGCGGCAGCCGCCAGTGCTCGGCGCCGGGCACGATGTCGCAGAGGTAGAAGTAGTACGGCATGATCTGCGCGCTGTCGAGCAGGGCGAAACACAGGTCGAGCAGGGCCTCGGGCGTGTGGTTGACGCCGTGCAGGAGGACGCCCTGGTTGCGTACGTCGCGCAGGCCGGCGGCGAGCAGGGCGCGGGAGGCCTCGGCGACCAGCGGGGTGACCTGCTGGACGGTGTTGGCGTGGGTGTGCATCGCGAGGCCGACGCCCCGCGCGGACGCCTTGGCGGCGAGCTGGGCCATGCCGTCGAGGACATCGGGGGCGAGCCAGTGCTGGGGCAGTCCGACCAGGCCCTTGCTGGCGAGCCGGATGTCGCGGACGCTGTCCAGGTCCAGGAGCCGGTCGACGAACGAACGCAGCCTGGGCCAGGGCACGTTGGCGACGTCACCGCCGGAGACCACGACGTCCCGCACGGTCGGCGTGGCGCGCAGATAGGCGATCATCCGGTCGAGGCGGTCCGCCGGGCGCAGCACGAACCGGTACTTGTCGATCTGCGGGGTGGAGGTGCCGACCAGGTCCATGCGGGTGCAGTGGCCGCAGTACTGGGGGCAGGTGGTGACGAGTTCGGCGAGGACCTTGGTCGGATAGCGGTGGGTGAGGCCCTCGACGACCCACATCTCGGCCTCGTGCAGGGAGTCCCGGGAGGCGAGCGGGTGACTGGGCCAGCGGGGGTGGCGGTCGCTGGCGACGGGCAGCATGTAGCGGCGGACGGGGTCGGCGTACCAGGTGGTGGTGTCCGGGGCGGCCAGGGGGCCGATGGTGTTGAGGACGTGGGGCGTGAGCAGGATCGGCATGGTCGCGAACTGCTTCTGGTCGGCGGCGAGGTCCTCGTAGAACGCGTCGTCGAGACCGGTCCCGGCGACCTCGCGCAGCTGCCGTACGCCCTTGACACAGTGGGCGCGCTGCCACTGCGGGTCGCGCCACTGGGCGGGGGTGACGTGCCGCCAGGCCGGGAAGCGCCGCCAGTCGGGCTCGACGGCCTCGTGCCGTCGGTAGCCGTACGGCTGGGCGAGCGCACCGGCCGTCTCCCGGGTGGGGGGCGCGGCCGGCGGGGGTGCGGTTCTCACGGGGTGCCTCGGTTTCTCCCGGCCGTGGGCGGCGGGTGGGGTCGTGGAGCGGGGCGGGGCGGACGGCCGGGGCCGTGCGCCGCCGGTGGACCGGGTCCGGGTGGGCGCCCGGTCGGCCGGGGCGGCGCGGCCGAACGGTCGGCTGCGGCCGGAGGTGGACGAGCGGTCAGCCGGCCCACGGGTGGACGGACGGTCAGCCGCAGCTGGGGGTGGACGAGCAGTCGGTCGGCCCTGTGGCGGGCGGCCCGTCGGCCAGGGCCACGGGCAGACGAGCGGCCGGTCAGGGCCGGGGTGGACAAGCGGTCAGCCAGCCCTGGGGGGACGGACGGTCAGCCAGGGCCGTGGCGGACGAGCGGACAGTCAGGGGCGGGGGGACGGACGGTCAGCCGGTGCCGGGGTGGGTGGGCGGCCCGTCGGAGGGGGCGACGACGTCGAGGGCGTCGAGGAAGCGGGCGCGGTCGGCGGGGGCGCCGACGGAGACGCGCAGATGCCCGTCGAGGCCGAAGCGGCCGGCGTCGCGGACGAGGATGCCGTGGTCGCGTTCCAGCAGCCGTTCGGCCCGTGCGGAGTCCGGCACCGGTACGGCGAGGAAGTTGGTCACCGACGGCAGCGCCCGGCGCCCCCGGGCGGCCAGTTCGGCCCGGAACCGTTCACGGTCGGCGGCGTTGTCCCGCCGTACCCGCTCCAGGTGGCCGCGGTCGGCGAGCGCGGCCACGGCGGCGGCCTGGGCGGCCCGGTTGACGCTGAACGGCATGGTGCCCTGCACCTCGCGCAACCGGGCCACGAGGTCGGCGCTGCCCACGGCGTAGCCGATGCGCAGCCCGGCCAGTCCGTGCGCCTTGGAGAAGGTGCGCAGGGCCAGTACCGGGGCGCCGGTG
Organism: Streptomyces sp. NPDC005811; assembly: GCF_040630405.1. Classification (NCBI taxonomy): domain Bacteria; kingdom Bacillati; phylum Actinomycetota; class Actinomycetes; order Kitasatosporales; family Streptomycetaceae; genus Streptomyces; species Streptomyces sp. NPDC005811. The sequence goes on along the minus strand of NZ_JBEXXK010000057.1, from coordinate 69,921 downwards.
CCGAGGTGGTCGAGGACCTGGGGGGTGCCGGGCGGGGCGAAGTCCAGATAGGCCTCGTCCACGACCAAGGGCGTGCCGGTGGCGGCCGCCCGCTCGGCCAGGAGGTCGAACGCGGCGCGGTCGAGGGTGCCCCCGGTCGGGTTGTGCGGGTTGCACACGTACACCACGCCCGCGCCGTCGAAGGCGTCGGCGAGGGCGGCGAGGTCGCCCGGGGGGACCTCACGGCAGCCGCGGCGGACGCTCTCCAGGCAGATCCGGTAGCCGGGGAAGGTGCCCGCGGTGGTGACGCCGGGGCGCTGCGGGTCGCCCAGGCACAGCGCGGTGAGCAGGACCAGTTCGTCACTGCCGTTGGCGACGGCGATCTGGTCCGGCCGGACGCCGAGCAGTTCGGCGATGGCCTGTGCGGGGGCGGTACGGGCGGGGTCGGGGTAGGTGCCGGTGGCGTCGACGGCCGCGTGGGCGGCGCGCAGGGCGTGCGGGCTCGGGCCGTACGGACTCTCGCTGAGATGGAGGCGGACGGGCGCCGCGACCGGGGTGTGCGGGAGGGCGGGGGCGGTCGCGGCGGTCACCGGTCACCGCCGAGCAGCAGGCCGAAGCAGTAACTGCCGGGCTCCGCCTCCAGGGTGAGGAAGCGGTGCTCGGCCCCGGCGGGGACGCGCAGCAGGGCGGGCGAGGTCAGCTCGTGCCGGTCGCCGTCGACGAGGACCTCGATACGGGCGCCACCGGGGTGGGGCGAGACCAGGAAGTAGATCTCGTCGACCTCGTGCCGGTGCGGATCGGCGACCGGGCGGCCGACCAGGTGGTCGATGGGGCCGCCGGCCAGCTCGACGGGGACGCCTCCGAACATGTCGGCGGTGAGGTAGAAGGGCGCCGGTTCGTGGTGCCCGGCCACCGGCAGGAACTGCGGGATGTCGGTACGGATCTCGGCAACCGCCGTACGGGAGGCGGGAGTCGGCGTCTCGGTGGTCATGCGGGGGCCTTTCCTCGGTCGAGCGGGGCGGACAGGGCCGGGGCGGACGGGGCCGGGGCGGCCAGGTCGCGGGCGCGCAGGGTGCGGCCGCCGGCGAAGGTGTAGGTGAGGGCGTCGAGGGCCCGGTCGAGTACGGCGACCATCGCGGCGTGGTCGTCGGCCGTGCCCCAGAGCACGGCCAACTCCCCTGTGCCGACGCCGGGTTGTATGCGGGTGCCGGGCGGCACCCGGGTCTCGTAGCCGTCGAGGCCGGGCAGGGCGAGGGCGTCGGCGACGCCGTGCACGCCGGTGAGCAGACCGCCCTCGGCGGGGGTGGGCACCGCACGGGCGTACACCACCCGCTCCTGGGGCGCCCAGGTCGTGGGGGCGGCACCGCCCAGGGCGAGTTGCCCGGCCAGCGCCACCGGGTCCAGCCCGCCCGCCAGGCGGCCCAGGCCGCTCTGGAAGCCGCCCAGCCGGCCGTTGACCTCGATCAACCGGGGTCCCTGGGCGGTCAGTTTGATCTCGGTGTGGGTGATGCCGGTGCGCAGCCCGAGTGCCTCGACCGCGCGGCCGGCCAGCTCGAGCACCGCCGCCCGTTCGGCGTCGGCGAGCGGCGCCGGCCAGTAGTGGCCGACCTCGCGGAACGGCGGGGCGAGCGGGAACTTGCCGGTGACGGCCCAGTGCGTGACCCGGCCGTCCGCGACCGCGCTCTCCACGGAGACGTGGTCGCCGAACGGGGTGCGGTCGACGCCCGCCAGATACTCCTCCAGTACGAGGGCCGTCTCCCGGTCCGGGCCCGTCAGCAGCGCGGCGGCGGACGCGGCGCCGGTGCCGGCGTCCCGCACCAGGTGGGTGCTGCGGCTGCCCTCGCCGCGGGCCGGTTTCAGGACGGCGGGCAGCCCCACCGCGGCGAGCGCGGGCGCCCAGTCGTCCGGGGTGCGCAGCAGCCGGGTCCGCACCGGGTCCACGCCCCGCTCGCGGAGCCTGCCCCGCTGCGCGTACTTGTCCGTCAGGAGTCGTACGGTGGCGGTGTCGTGGTACGGCAGTCCGAGTCGCGCGGCGAGTTCGGCGGTCGTCCCGAGCCGGCGTTCGCTGAAGGTGAGCAGGGCGTCGGGGCGGTGTTCCCGAAGGCGTGCGGCGGCCTCTTCGAGGTCGTCGCCGACCGGCACCACCGGCGCCAAGTCGGCCAGCAGCGGGGCGAGTTGCCCGGTGTGGGCCGAGCGGCACACGGCGAGGAGGACGTCGCCGAGCGGTGCGAGTCGGTCGACGACGTCCGCGGGGGCGACGGAGCCGAAGTCGTAGACGACGGCGATGACGGGGCGTGGCATGGCCGGTTTCCTCAGGCGTCGGCGTGGTCGGGGTCGGGCGCGTACCGCACGCCGGAGAGGGTGGCGGCGAGCGCGGTCGGCGCGGGTGCGTCCGGCGCGGGCCCGGCGCCGAACATGCCGAGCGCCGGTGCGAGTCCGCCGATCTCGGCGGGGACGGCACGGGCCGCCTCCCAGTCGGCGCGGCGCAGCCGGTAGCGGTCGCTCACGGCGCGCCGTCCGCGGACGGCGTTGATCTGGGTGCCGTCGTGGGTGAAGCCGAACTTGCGGCACACGGCCTGCGAGGCCGTGTTCTCGCGCCGTACGACGGAGAAGGCGTCCTGCGCCCCGAGTCCCGCGAAGGCCAGTTCGAGGACGGCGGCGCGCGCGTGTCCGCCGAGGCCGAGGCCCTGGTGGCGCAGCCCCAGCCAGGAGGTCAGGAGGACCTCGCGGGTCACGGTGAAGTCCCGTGCGCCCAGCGACTGGGAGCCGACCACCTCGCCGTCGTGCACGACGACCAGGTAGAGCGTCCAGTCCTCGGGGCTCCACTCGGCCATGGCCTTCCAGTGGCGCTGGAGGACCCGGCGGGCGACGGTGTCCGGGTCGCCGTCGGTCCACTGGGAGAAGAAGGGCATGAACCCGGGGGCGTGCACGCCCTCGGCGCCCAGCGCGGCGAGCGCGTCGAGGTCCTGTGGGGTGGGGCAGCGCAGCTCGACGAGCGGGGTGCGCACGGTGATGCCGCTCAGCGGCCAGTGCTGCATGACGGATGCCTTTCCTAGGAGCCGCTGGCGGCGGTGACGGGGGCGGCGGGGGCGGTTTCGTCGGTCTCCGGTGCCGGGTCGGGCAGGTCGGCGGCGGCCGGCAGGGTGCGGCGCAGGGCCGGTCCCACGAGGGCCACGGCGGCGCAGGCGGCGACGAGGGCGACGACCAGCGGGAGGCCGTCGGCGAGCGGCAGGGTGACGCCGGCGAGGAGGGGACCGGCCACCGAGCCGGTGGAGACGGCGACGGACAGCATGGCGTTGACCCGGCCCCGGGCGCGTACGTCGGCGAGGTCGTTGAGCAGCCCGGTGACCACGGGGAACACCAGGGCCTCCCCCACGGACAGCAGCAGCACTCCGGCCATGGCCGTGACGGTGGCGGGGGTGCCGTGCTGGCGGCCCGCGACGAGGACGAGGGACCAGGCCGCCGCCCACAGGACGCCGGTGAGGGACAGCACGGTGCTGCGGCGCACCCGCTGGATCCGCTCGCCGAGGACGACCTGGGTGAGGACGGCGACGACGATGTTCACGGCGAAGGTGCCGGACAGTCCCTCGGGGCCGACCGCGCCGCCGGCCGTGAGATAGCCGGGCAGCCCCGACCTGAGCTGCCCGTACGACACCAGCGAGCACAGGGCAATGGTGCCCAGGAGTACCGCGAGGGCCCGTTGTCCCAGCACCTCGCGGTAGCCGACCGGCTCCTGCGCCGACGGCGCGCGGTCGCCGCCGCGCTCGATGCGCGGGAGCAGCAGCAGGAGGGCGGCTCCGGCGGCCAGGAAGGTGAGGCCGTCGGCGATGTAGAGCGCCGCGAAGCGGGCCGCGCGGGACCCCGGTCCGGAGGCGGCGACCAGCCCGCCCACGAGCACGCCGAGCCCGGTCGTCGCGTTGAACACCGCGTAGTCGGCGGAGAAGGCGAGCCCGCGCTCCCGGGCCGTCGCGGCACCGGCGTACAGATAGCGCAGGACGGTGCCCACGCCGCTGATGCCCAGCCCGTACACGACGGCGGCGGTGAGCGCGGTGGGCGCCGAGGTGACGAAGGCGTACAGGCCGGTGCCCAGGCCCGCGACGCACATCACCAGGCCGACGACGGTACGGGGCGCGAGGCGGTCCAGGACCGCGCCCCAGGCGAGGCCGCCGACGACGGAGGTGGCGGCCTGTACGGCGAGGGTGGCGGCGGGGATCCAGGAGGCGAGGCCGCGGACCTGGTCCAGGTAGATCCACAGGAACGGCAGGACCAGGCCGCCGCCGAAGGAGTTGACCGCGTTGACGGCCAGCACGGCCCGGGTGCGCGGGGAGAACTCCCGCAGGACCGCGAGGGGGTTGGCGCTCACCGCGCCTCCAGGACGTACAGCCAGGAGTGCGGGGTGCCGAACGGGACCGTGCGGACCGGGTGGAGTCCGGCGGCCGCGAACAGCTCCTCGTACGTCTCCTTGGTGTGCAGCGGTACGCCCATGAGCGCGTGGGCGAGTTCGTAGCCGAGGGAGAACACCGGCAGGGTGGCGGAGCCCTCGGCGTCGGGGCGGAGCATGGTGTCGGCGAGGACGAAGGTCCGGGCGGCCGGGAACGCCTCGCGCAGCCGGGTGAACAGGTGGGGGCGGGTGTCCGGGTCGGCGAGCAGGTCGTGCAGCAGGAAGAAGCTCATCACGGTGTCCACCTCGGCGATGGCGTCGCGGTGGGCCTCGCGGTGGCACACGTCGAGCACGTCGGCGCGGATCGCGCGGACCCGGTCCTCCAGGCCGGCCTCGGCGATGGTGCGGTGGCCGAGTTCGGTGGCGGGGCCGCTGATGTCGAGGCCGAGGCCGCGGGTGCCGGGGCGGGCGCCGACGACGCGGCTGACCCGGGCGGAGATGCCGCTGCCGAGGTCGGCGAGGGTGTGGAAGTCGATGCCGTCGAGGACCTCGTCGAGGGTGGTGGACATGAAGGAGCGGTCGTTCTGGCCGGAGCCGAGGGCGACCATCGCCTCGTCGCGCAGCAGGGTCTCGCCGAACGTGGCCTCGCCGGTGGCCAGTCGGGCGGCGCCGGAGAAGAGGTCGCTGTAGCCGCCGACGGCCCAGGTGAAGTAGCCGCGCATGCGGAGCGTCTCGCGTCCGGCGTCGGTGAGGACGGCCGTGTCGCCGCCGTCCTCCAGCCGCAGCCAGCCGCAGACGGCGGCGGCGCGCAGCACCTCGCGGACGACACGGTCGCGGACGGCGGGCCCGGCGGAGCGCACGAACCCGGCGATGTCCAGGCGGGGTTCGGCGGCCAGCCGGTCCCAGACGCCGAGCCGGTCGAGGGTGTGCACCACGGTGGCGGCGACATAGCCGTTGAAGGCCTGGTCGACGCCGATCGGGGCGGGCGCGGCGCCGTACCAGTCGGCGGGCAGCGTGTGCGGCGGGGTGTGCAGGAGCGTCATCGTGATTCCGTTCCGTGTCGGGCGAAGGAGGGTCGCGGGGCTCCGTCGGCGGTGGCCAGGCCGAGGAGTTCGTCGAGCAGCCGCCGGAGGTCGAGCGTGGCGGTGAGGGGTTCGTAGACGGCGAGGGCCAGCGCCCAGTGGGCGGTTCCGGCGCGCAGACAGCAGCGCACCAGGGGCGAGTCGCGCAGCCGCAGCGGCTGCCGTGCCTCGTCGAGGACCGCCACCCGCAGGGTTTCCGGCCCGCCGTCCGGGTCCGGGGCGAGGTGGGCCGGCCGGGCCTGCGGGGTGGGCAGGGTGCGGGCCCGCCAGCGGCCGCCCGGTTCACCGAAGACGGTGCGCAGGGCCGGGTGCCGGCGCTGGAGTTCGGTGAAGGCGGCGCTCAGGGCGTCCGGCGCGGGGGCCGGTCCGGGGACGACGGCCGCGACGGCCGCGGTGTGGTCGCCGGAGGAGCCGTGCCGGACCAGGTCGTAGAAGAGCCAGCGCTGTTCGTACGGCGTGAGCGCGCGCGTCGCCGACGCGTCGGCCGGGGCGGCCCCACCGGGCTCACGACGCCGCAACGGCTGCCCGGGCAGCCGGACCCGGCGCCCTGGGCGTCCGAGCGAGGTGTCGACGTCGTACCCCTGCCGCCAGAGCTCGGCGATCAGCCGGGCGGGTGAGGAGCTGTCGGCGGGGTCGAGGGCGAGTGGGTCGGCCAGTGCGCCGATGCGGATGACGGGGGTTCCGGCGTGCTCGTCGGGGAGTTGCTCGTCGGCGGGCGGGGTGCCCGTCGTGGCGGCGAGGAGGGCGTCGGTCAGGGGGAGGTCGCCGCGGGCCGCGGCGGCGGCGAGGGCGCCGGGGCCCGTTCCCCGTACGGCGGACGGGGTGACTCCGCGGGCGCGCAGCCAGGTGACCAGGCCGTGGAGGGCGGCGACGGTACGGGCTGCCGCGCAGTCGGCGTGTTCCCGGGCGAGCCGCAGGGCGTCGGCCACCTCGGGGAGGTCCACGGGCGCCGAGAGGGGCGCCGTGCCGTCGAGCAGGAGGACGGGGCCGTCGGCCGGGGCTCGCGCGGGCGAGGGGGGTGTGGTGGTGTCGGCGAGGAGCGCGGCGGCGGCCTCGGCGACGGAGGCCGCGGTGACGGCGTCCCGGCAGGGGAAGCGTTCCCGGCCGGTCCACAGGGTCAGGGCGACGTCGTCGAGGTCGGCGTCCGGTGTGTCCGCCAGCCAGGCGGCCAGACGGCGGCGCGTGTCGGCCAGGGACCCGGGGTCCCGGGCGGACACGGCCAGTACACGGAGGGGATCCGTCGGGGACGGGGGTCGGTTCACCGTGGGTCACACCCTTTCCGGCTGCGGGAGGAGGGCCGCCGCCGGAGCGGCCCGGTGCTGCTGCACCACCACGTGGGCGTTGGTGCCGCCCACCCCGAAGGCGCTGACCCCGGCCGTGCGCGGCCGGTCGGCCGGTCCGGTCCAGGCGCGGCCCTCGCTGAGCAGCGACAGCCGCCCGCCGGGGGCGAGTTCGTCGATCGGCTCGGCGACGTTGGGGGTGGCCGGCAGATGGCCGTGGTGCACGGCGAGCACGGCCTTGATGAACCCGGCGATGCCCGCGGCGGTGTTGCAGTGCCCGATCGAGGCCTTGACCGAGCCCACGGCGACCGGCGGGCCCGACCGGCCCAGCGCGTCGGTCAGGGCCGTGATCTCGATGGCGTCGCCGAGCCGGGTCCCGGTGCCGTGGGCCTCGACGAAGCCGATGTCTGCGCCGCTGACCCCGGCGGCCGTCAGCGCGTCCCGGACGACCCGCGCCTGGCCCTCGACCCCGGGGGCCGAGTAGCCGATGCGTGCCTTGCCGTCGTTGTTGACCGCGCTCCCCCGGATCACCGCGTACACCGGGTCGCCGTCGCGTTCGGCGTCGGCGAGGCGGCGCAGCAGCACCGCTCCGGCGCCGAAGCCGCCCACGGTCCCGGAGGCGCGCCGGTCGAAGGGCCGGCACATGCCGTCGTCGGCGTAGAGGAAACCGGGACGGTAGCGGTAGCTGCCGTCGGAGGCCGGGTCGAGGGAGACCGCGCCGGCGAGGGCGTAGTCGCTGCTGCCGGTGAGCAGGCTGCGGCAGGCGAGGTGGACCGCGTACAGGCCGGTGGAGCAGGCGGTGTCGAGCAGCAGGGCCTCGCCCCACAGGTCGTGCAGATAGGCGAACCGGGAGGCGACGAAGGTGGGGTCGGCGTTGACGACGTCGTCCACCCGGGCCTCGGGGTCGGTGTCGAGGACCTTGGGGCAGCCGGCGTAGAGGCTGGTGCGGGAGGCGATGTCGGACAGCCGCAGGGAGGCGTCCTCCACGGCCGACCACAGGACCTCGTGCAGCACTCCCTGCTGGGGGTCGCCGTGGCGCAGGTCGTCCTCGCCGAAGCCGATGAGGTCGGCGTCGTAGCGTGCGCCCTCGGCGGCCATGCCCCAGCGCGCCACCCGCCGCTGCCCGTCGGGCAGTTCGGTGACGAGCGGTCCTGGCCCCTCGGTGAAGCAGTCCCGTCCGGTGCGCAGGTTGTCCCAGAAGGCGGTCAGGTCGGCCGCGCCGGCGAACCGCGCGCCCATGCCGATGACGGCGATGGCGTCCTCGTCCGACCCGGTCGGCACGGCGAAGCCCGTGCGCCGCGGAGCGCCCCCGTTCCCGGCGCTCGCGCCGTCACCCGCGTCGCCGCCGAGCAGCCGCGTCTGTGACCGGACGGTGGTGTGGCGCAGCAGATCGGCGATGGAGGGCCTGGTCCCGGTGGTGCGGTGCAGCGCCGCCTGGAGCCGGACCAGGAGGAGCGAGTGCCCGCCGACGTCGAAGAAGTTGTCGTCGGGGCCGAAGTCGCGCTCGCCGAGCACCTCCCGCCACGCGTCGTGGACGGTGTCGGCGGGGCCCGGCGCGGGGGCACCGGCGGCGCGGGGCTCGGGCCGGACCGGCGCCGGGGTGTCCTCGGGGCCGGGCAGCCGGCGGCGGTCGATCTTGCCGTTGGGGGTGAGCGGGAGGGCGTCGAGGACGATCAGGTGGGAGGGGACGGCGTACCCGGGCAGGCTCGCCCGCAGGTGCCCGAGGACCTCCGGCCGGTCGCCGGGGCGGGCGAGCACCGCGTAGCCGACGATCTCCTTCTCGTCCCGTGCGTTGCGGCGGCTGGTGACGAAGGCCGCGGTGACGCCGGGGTGGGCGCGCAGCGCGGACTCGACCTCGCCCAGCTCGACCCGCTGGCTGCGGATCTTGATCTGGTTGTCGGCCCGTCCGATGAACTCCAGCCGGCCGTCGGCGGTCCAGCGCACGCGGTCGCCGGTGCGGTAGAGCCGGGCGCCCGGCTCGACGCCGAAGGGATCGGCCCAGAACCGCTCCGCGGTGCGGGCGGGGTCGCCGAGGTAGCCGAGGGCGACACCGCTGCCGCCGAGGACGAGTTCGCCGGGCATGTACGGCGGCGCGGGGACGAGGGTGTCCTCGAAGACGACGTGGGCGCGGGTGCCGGGGACCGGGGCGCCGATGGACAGGGTGCGGGCGGCCTCGGGCACCTCCTCGACGGGGTACCAGGTGGAGGTGAAGGAGTTCTCGGTGGGGCCGTAGCTGTGCAGCAGGGTGCCGGGGCGGGCCCAGCGCAGCGCCTTGCGCAGATGCGGCACGGAGACCAGTTCGCCGCCGAAGTACACCCGGCGCAGGGTCTGGAGGAGGTCGGGCGCGTCCTCGATCAGACGGTTGAGCAGCGGGGTGGTGACCAGCAGGGTGGTCACGCCCAGGGCGCGCAGGGCGGTGCGCAGGGCGGGCGGGTCGAGGACGAGTTCCTTGTCGAGGACGGCCAGCCGGGCGCCGTGGGTGAGGGCGCCCCAGATCTCGTAGGTGGCGCCGTCGAAGTTCAGCGGGGAGAGGTGGGAGACCGTGTCGTCGGGCCCGAGCGGCAGGAAGCCGGGCCGGTGCATCAGGCGCGCCACGCCGCCGTGGTGCAGCAGGACGCCCTTGGGGCGGCCGGTGGAGCCGGAGGTGTAGAGGACGTTGAACACGCTCTCCGGGCGGATGTCGACGGCGGGCGGCGTGGCGGGCAGGGCGGCGGCCGCGCGGGCGATGTCCCGCGGGGTGTGGACGGGCAGTCCGTCCGGCGCCGCCGCCGTCGTGTCCGTCTCGGCGATGAGCAGCCGGGGGCGGGCGTCGTCCAGGACCAGACGCAGCCGGGCGTCGGGGTGGTCGGGGTCGAGCGGCAGGTAGGCGGCTCCGGCCAGGGCGACGGCCAGCATCGCGGTGATCGTGTGCGGACCGGGCCGCAGCAGCAGCGCGACCAGGTCCCCGTCCCGGACGCCGGCCTCGGAGCGGAGCCAGTGCGCGGCGCGGGCCGCGTTCTCGGTGAGGGCGCGGTAGGTGAGGGTGTGTTCGCCGTGCACGACGGCGACGGCGTCGGGTGCGCGCCGGGCCTCCCGCAGGACCAGTTCGGGCACCCCGGTCAGCGCGGCGGTGTCCTCGGCGTCCGGGGCCCCGGCGGCACCGCCGGGCGTTTCGGCGAGCGCGGCGAGCAGCTCCCCGCAGCGGGCGCCGGGGCGCCCGGCGGCCGACAGCAGCCGGTCGAGCTGACCGGCCATCAAGGCGGCGGAGGTGCCGGTGTACAGGCCGGCGTCGTAGTCGATGCGCAGTTCCAGCCGGTCGGTGTGCTCCAGCGCGGCCAGGGCGAGGTCGTACTTGGCCGAGGCGGTGTCCAGGTGCACCACGCGCACGGTGGCTCCGGGCACTTCCTCGGTGCCGCCGGTGTGCGGCTGGTGCAGGAACACCGCGCGGTACGGCGGAGTCGTCGCCGGGGGCGGGGGGCCTGCGGTGGCGAGCGCCTCCATGGAGTCCAGGACCTGTTCGCCCAGCTGCTCCGCGTACGCGCCGAACTCGTCGTCGGCGGCCATGCGGCTGCGGACCGGGAGCACCCGGGTGAACAGCCCCACCGCGTCCTCGGTGCCCGGCTCGTCACGGCCCGCGAAGGGCATGCCCAGAACACCGTCCGCCTCGCCGGACCAGGCGTGCAGCAGCAGGCTCCACGCGGCCAGCAGGACGACGGCCGGGGACACGGAGTGCCGGACGGCGACCTCCCGTACGGCGGTGAGGCGCGCCGGGGACAGGTTGCGCTTGACCCAGCCGGCCGTGCCCCGCAGCCGCTGCTCGGACCGGACCAGGTCGGGCAGCGGTCCGAGGGTGACGGGGTCGTCCGCGAGGAGGTCCCGCCAGTGGGCGGAGGTCGCGTGCTCGACGGGGCCGGGCTCCACGGCTTCCGCGGCCGTCCCGATGTCCGCGCCGTCGGTGTCGGAGCCTGCCGCGTGGGCGCGGTAGGCGGCGAGCACGTCGGTCGCGAGGACGTCCAAGGTGCGGCCGTCCGCGACGATGTGATGCACCGTCAGGACGAGCAGGGCGCCGTCGTCGTGCAGCAGTGCCTCGGCCCGCAGCAGGGGCGCTCCGCTCAGGTCCAGGGGACGCTGGGCCGCCCGGGCCGCCTCCTCCCGGGCGGCTTCGGAGCGGCACGAGCCGGACCGCCGTACGACACTCAGCGGAAGCGGTGCCGTCGGCTCCGGGCGGAACCGGAGCTCGCCGTCGTCGGTGTCGAAGCGGCCTGCCAGGGCGGGGTGTCTGACGAGCAGGCCGGCGAGGGCCGCCCGCAGGGCCGTCATGTCGAGGGCGCCGAGGAACTCCAGGGCCAGCGGGACGTTGTAGCGGCCCGACTCCGGCTCGCTGCGGTCGGCGAGCCAGATCTCCGTCTGGGCGGCCGAGACGGGCAGCCCGGCCGTGGCGCCGCTCATGCGCCGGCCGCCAGCGTCTCGGCCAGCCCGCGCACCGTGGGGTGGCGGAAGAGGGTGCGCACCGGGATCTTCCGGTCCAGTTCGGCGCCCAGGTCCCTGACCACGTGCAGGGCGCCCAGGGAGTGGCCGCCGATCCGGAAGAAGTGGTCCTCGTCGGTGAATTCGTCGTGCCCGAGCGCGTCGGCCCAGGCCTTGCGCACCAGGGCGGTGAGCCCGCCGGTGCCGTGTGTTTGGGATTCGGTCGCCGTCACGGCGGTCGTGTCCTTCCGTTTCTCGTCCCTGCCGTGTCCCTCGGGGGACCGGCGCGCGTCCGCTCAGGCGGGCGGGGTCTGCTCGTCGGGCACCAGCGCCCGGTAGGTGTCGTCCACGGAGTCCCACAGCCGCGGGAAGAGACTCCGCTCGGCCATGGCCCGGACCCCCGCGGTGGACTGCCCGCGCAGACTCTTGGGCAGGTCGTCGCGGGCGTCGCGGGTGGTGGACGGCGTGGCGGCCGGGGCCGCGGACGGGGTGGCGGCCGAGCCGGTGGCCAGGTCGACGGCCGAGCCGGCGGCCGAGCCGGCGGCCGAGCCGGCGGAGGGGTCCCGGTCGGCGGGTGAGCCGGTGGCCGGGTCGGCCGGGGAGTCGGTGGTCGGGCCCGGGACGGGGGCCGTCTCGGGGTGGCCGCCGAGTTGGGACCAGACCAGCCGCAGGTGGTGGTGCTTCCACGCGGCCACCGCGCCGTCGAGCCGGAGCAGCGCCTGTCGTACGAGGGCGAGGTCGGGGGCCCGGTCCTCGCGGGCCGGGGACGCGGCGCGGCCCTGGGCCCGGACGACCTCACGCATGCCGATCCCCTCGCGGGCGAGGGCGGCCTCCGTCTCCTGCCACAGCGCGGCGGCCGCACGGCGCAGGTTGCGGGCGCCGGGCGAGTCGAGACCGGTGGTGTTCTCCGGGAAGGTCTCGCGCATCGCCAGCAGACTCTCCTGCGGCAGGAAGTCCAGCAGCACGCACAGGGCCCGGACCGCGACGTCGCCCGTCGCGGCGGCGCGTTCCAGCAGCTGGGCGGCGAGGAGGTAGTCGCGCCCGCCCAGCCCCCGGGCCGCCCGCCGCATCTCGTAGTGCATCTCGCACCACGCGTACTCGGTGATCAGATGGACCGTCTGGAACAGCCGCTGGTCCGGGTGGACCAGTTCGTCCTCGGGCAGCAGCGCCGACAGCGCGGCGGTGAGCCGGGTGTCCTCCTCGTAGTTGCTGCCCCGGTCGTACTCGTACACGAAGAGGCGGTTGCTCTCCGCGGGGTTCATGGTCCGGCGGGCCGTTCCGGGCCTGCCGGGCTGTGCTCGTCTGCTCATCGCTGGGGACGCCTCCGGGCGGGTGTGCGTGGGCGTGGGGGGGCCGGTTCGGCCGGTTCAGACGAGGGCGCCGTGCCGGTCCCTGGCCGGGAAGAGCCGGTTGTCGAGGACCGCCGCGAGGTAGGGCACGCCCTGGGTGTATCCGGTGCCGGAGCGCTCGCCGATCATCCGTACGGCCAGGCGGTAGTGGGTCTGCTTCCACCGCTGGTGCACCGATTCCAGCCGGTCGGCCGCCGCCCGCAGCGCCGCGTCGTCCGCGGGGTCCAGCCGGTGTGCGGAGATCAGCCCGTGCCAGGTGTCCTCGACGGTGGCCTGTCCGTCCGTCACCCAGGCGTGCACCTGCGGTACGGAGGTGTAGGCGGAGGAGGCGAGCCGGGCGCGGCTGGGCGTGGAGCACAGGGACTCGAAGGTCTTGTAGCCCGCGGACTGGATGGCGCTCGCGCCCTCGGTGAACACGCGGAAGGTCTGGAAGGCCTCCGGCCGCATGGTCGCCAGCAGCGAGAACAGCGGCAGGGACTCCTTGAGGATGTCGGCGACCACGCCGACGAGGTCGGCGGCCTCCCGGGGCCGGTCGCCGTCGAGCCGCCGTACGGCCGTGGCCAGGGCGGACGACATGAAGGTGAAGGTCGTCTCGAACGACTGGAGGGTGCGCAGGAACAGGTATTCGTCGTGGAGGACGTACACCGGCTGCACGCTGGCCGCCAGTACGCGCGCCTCCTCCGGGCCGGCGGTGCGCAGGATCTCCGCGGCGAGCGGGCCGGCGGGGGTGCGGCCCGGGACCGCGGCGACGGCCGCGGGGTCGACGGCCGGGCCCGGCGGCAGCGTGCGCAGGGCGGCGGGTTCCATCACCCGTACGGCCAACCGGGCGCGTTTGGCGACGAGTTCGGGCGAGGGGGGCATGCCGAGCGGCGCGTCCGGGGTGTCCGTCGCCGACCTTCGCTCGAAGCGCAGGAGGTCGGCGAGCAGGAGCAGCAGCACCTCGTCGCGTGAGCGGAGCGCCGCGTGCCGGTCGGCCGGGACGGGCCGGGTCAGCAGGGACAGGGCGGTGTAGCTGGCGTAGTCGTAGCGCCCGTCGTGCTTGTCGAGGACGACGTCGAGGAACCGGTGCAGGAAGGAGGGTCCGTCCGGGTCCGCGGAGGTGGGGAGCGCACCGCGTATCCCGTCCAGCAGGTGCAGGAGCGCGGGGTCGAGGAAGTGCTTGCCGACCGTCCGCAGATGCGTGAGCAGCGGGGTGTAGGGGAACTCCGCGGGGGTCCCGGAGGCCGTCCAGGCGCGCAGTTCGTCGACGACCCCGGCGGCCGTGGGGGGCGCGGACGTCATGCCTGTTTCCGGAAAGTCGGCGTACCGGATCCTCCGCCTGCCGTGCCTGCTTTCCGCACACGGGAGCGGGAATTTCGAGAGCCCATGGAGAGGTGTCCTTCACTCGGGACGAGTCTTTCTGGACGAGATCCTCCGCCTCCGGGCGCGGGTCTTGAAGTCACCGATATCCGGTCACGCCGACCCGGTCACGCAGGTGCGGTTCCGGGTTCGCGTGACACATTCCCGCGAAGCGAAATAGCTCACAACGCCCTGCGCCTCGGTGGCTCCCCGAACGGGGCGTCCGGCCTGCCCGGACGCCCTTTAGGTGCAGCATGCAACGAAGCGTGCACGTCCCGTGAGCGGCGCCGTTGTGCCTATGGTCGCTCCTTGGCCTGCCGCCGGCGCCGTCGAGCAGGCCCGTTTCCGTCCCCGACGAAAGCAGGCGAGCGACGTTTTGCCGACCGCGACTCCCACCTCAGCGCCCCCGGCTCCCCCGACCGCTCCGAAGACGGTGACCGTCACCGACCCCGCACTCGTGAAACGCGCCGTGAAAGCCGCCGCGCTGGGGAACGCGATGGAATGGTTCGACTTCGGCGTCTACAGCTATATCGCGGTCACTCTGGGAAAGGTTTTCTTCCCTTCCGGAAATCCCACCGCCCAGCTTCTCTCCACCTTCGGCGCGTTCGCCGCGGCCTTTCTGGTCCGCCCGCTCGGCGGGATGGTCTTCGGGCCGCTCGGCGACCGGGTCGGCCGGCAGAAGGTGCTGGCCCTCACCATGATCATGATGGCGGCGGGCACCTTCGCCATCGGGCTGATCCCGTCGTACGCCTCGATCGGCGTCGGGGCCCCGCTGCTCCTGCTGGCCGCCCGGCTGGTGCAGGGCTTCTCCACCGGCGGCGAGTACGCGGGGGCGTCCACGTTCATCGCCGAGTACGCGCCCGACAAGCGGCGCGGCTTCCTCGGCAGCTGGCTGGAGTTCGGCACGCTCGCCGGATACATCGGCGGCGCCGGCCTGGTCACGGTGATGACCGCGCTGCTGTCCACCGAGGACCTGCTGAGCTGGGGCTGGCGGATCCCGTTCCTGATCGCGGGCCCGATGGGCATCGTCGGCCTCTACCTGCGGATGCGGCTGGAGGAGACCCCGGCGTTCGCCGCGGAGATCGAGAAGGCCGGGACCGGCCGCCCGAAGGTGCCGCTGCGCCGGATGGTCACGGGACAGTGGCGGGCGCTGCTGCTGTGCGTCGGCCTCGTGCTGGTCTTCAACGTCACGGACTACATGCTGCTGTCGTACATGCCGAGCTATCTGACCAGCGAACTCGCCTACGACGAGACGCACGGACTGCTCGTCGTGCTGGGCGTGATGACCCTGATGATGGTCGTCCAGCCCTTCGCGGGCGCCCTCACCGACCGGGTGGGCCGCCGGCCGGTGATCGCCGCGGGCTGCGCGGGCTTCCTGCTGCTCTCCGTCCCCGCCCTGCTGCTGATCCGCCAGGGCAGCCTGCTCGCGATCGCGCTGGGCATGGGCGCGCTGGGCCTGCTGCTGGTCTGCTTCACGGCGGCGATGCCGGCCACGCTGCCGGCGCTGTTCCCGACGAACGTCCGCTACGGATCGCTCTCCCTCGGCTTCAACGTCTCCGTCTCCCTCTTCGGCGGCACCACCCCGCTGGTGGTGACGGCCCTGATCGGCGCGACCGGAAACCTGATGATGCCCGCGTACTACATGATGGCCGCGGCCGTCGTGGGCGGCTTGGCGGTCTGGTTCACCACGGAATCGGCAGGCCGCCCGCTCCCGGGCTCGGCCCCGTCCGTGGAGGGCTGAGCCGGCCCGTCGTCAGAAGCGCACGGGCAGCGCCTGAAGGCTGCGGGACCTCATCGAGGGGCGCCACCGCAGTGCGTCCGGCGGTACGTCGAGGGCCAGTCCGGGGAACCGGTCGAGGAGCGCGGCCAGTGCGATCTCGGTCTCCAGTCGGGCGAGGGGTGCGCCGAGGCAGTAGTGGATGCCGTGGCCGAGAGCGAGATGGCCGGTCGCGTCGCGGCCGAGGTCGAGCCGGTCGGGATCGGTGAAGCGGCGCGGGTCGCGGTGGGCGGCGGCCAGGGACAGCAGGACGGTCTCGCCGGCCGGGACGGTGACCCCGCCGATGGTGATGTCCTCGACGGGAAAGCGCCGGATGGCCAGGGGCACCGGACCGTCGTAGCGGGCCAGTTCCTCGACCGCGCCGCCGATCAGGCCGGGATCGGCGCGCAGGGCGGCCAGTTGGCCGGGGTGGCGGAGCAGGGCCTGGGTGGCGTTGCCGATGAGGTGGACGGTGTTCTCGTATCCGGCGAACAGGATCAGGAAGGCCAGGGACGTCAGTTCGTCCTCGCTCAGCCGGTCCTCGTCGTCGCGTACGGCGATCAGGGCGGACAGCAGGTCGTCGGCGGGGGCGGCACGCTTGTCGGCGAGGAGCCGGGTGAAGTACGTCAGCAGGGACCGGACCGCGTCCCGCGCCCGGTCCGGGCGGGCGGGGTCGGGGGCCACGAGGGCATCGGTCCAGGACCGGAAGTCCGGCCGGTCCTGCGGGGCCACCCCCAGCAGCTCGCAGATCACGGTGATCGGGAGGGGCGCGGCGTACGCGGCGATCAGATCGGCGCGGCCGAGCGGTGCCATGGCGTCGAGCAGCGCCTCCGCCGTCCTCCTGATCGGCTCGCGCAGGCCGGTGACACGGCGCGGGGTGAAGGCGTGGGTGACCAGGCGCCGGATACGGGTGTGGTCCGGCGGATCCATGTTGAGCAGGTTCGCGTCCAGCGCCGGCGGCAGGGTGAGCCCCCGGTAGCCGCCGGGCTTCGCGTGGCGCTTGTCGAGGGAGAGCCGGGGGTCCGACAACGCCTGGCGTACGTCGTCGTAGCCGGTGACCAGCCAGGCCGGAAGCCCGTCCGTTCCGGCGATGCGGTGAACGGATCCGGCCTCGCGGAGTCGTCCGTACACCGCATAGGGGTCCGCGACCAGTTCGGCGGGGTCGACAAGGGGCGGCTGCGCGGGAGTCGAGGTCGGCATGGTCCTCACCCTAGAGGCAGTGGGCGGGATCTCCGAGCGGCCTCGTCCGGCCATGGCCCCAGGGGTAATTCGCTTGACCCGGCGGGTGGTTGGCGATGCATGGTGACCGGGTCCCGTGCCGGGTGGTGCGGGTCCGAGAGGCGGGGAGGCTGTGCCGGCGATGGAGATCCGTTCCACGAGCGAGCAGGACCGGGGGGTCTACGTCGACACGCTCCACGCGGCGTTCGGGCGGTTCCCGGAGACGCCGGACGAGGGCCGGGGCGTGTGGTGGTCGGCGGTCGAGATGGAGCGTGGCGTCCTCGCGACGGCGGACGACGGGCGGGCCATCGGGACGGCCGGGGCGTACTCCTTCGAGCTCACCCTGCCGGGAGCGATCCCCGTGCCGGTCGGCGGGGTGAGCATGGTCGGGGTCCTGCCCTCGCACCGACGCCGGGGCGTGCTCACGGCGATGATGCGGTACCAGCTCGCCGAGCTGCGGGGCCGGGGGGAGTTCCTGTCCGTGCTGCTGGCCTCCGAGGCCTCCATCTACGGCAGGTTCGGCTACGGACCGGCGACGTACACGCACCAGCTGACGGTGCCGCGGCACCGGGGCGCCTTCGCCCGTCCGCGGGCGGCGGGTCCGGACACCGGCACGATCGAGGTGCTGCGGCGTGCCGAGTGCGGCGCGGTCCTGGAAGAGGTCTACGACCGCTACCGCCGCGCCCAGCCCGGCGCGCTGTCCCGGCCGCACCGCTGGTGGGACCTGGGCGCGGGTCAGCCCCCGGTCTCGTCGGCGCCGCGCTACATCGCCGTCCACCGGGACGCCGACGGGGTCCCGGACGGATACGCCGGCTATGCGATCGGCGATCCCGACACCCTGACCGTCGACGAGATCGTCGCCGGCGACGACGCGGTCTTCACGGCCCTGGCCCGGTTCGTGCTCGGACACGACCTGGTCGGTCAGGTGGTGTTCAAGCACGTCCCGCCGGGACACCCGCTGCGCTGGCAGCTCGCGGACTTCCGTGCCGGTGGGGTAGGCGGCGACATGGACTGGCTCTGGGTACGGCTGCTGGACGTGCCCGGTGCGCTGACCGCGCGCGGCTGGTGCACGGACGGCGAGCTGGTCCTCGACGTGGACGACCCGTTCCTCGGCGAGCACGGCCGCCATCTGCTGACCGTCCGGGACGGCAAGGCCGACTGCGTCCCGACGGACCGGGAGCCCGACCTCTCCCTGGACGTGCGGGATCTCGGTTCGGTCTACCTGGGCGGCACCAGCCCGAGCACGCTCGTCCGCGCCGGCCACATCCGGGCCCACCACCCGGACGCGGCCCCCCTCGCCGACGCCCTCTTCCGGGCCGAGCGTCCCCCGCACTGCCTGCACTGGTTCTGAGCCCGTGACGCCGACGGCGGCACCCTCGCGTAATATGGCAGGGTTTGTCCCCCGTTCGGCCCACGACCTGTTCGGAGCCCGTCGCCATGCCCGGTCCCCACGACCCGTACGTCCGCGTCCGCGGCGCCCGCGAGCACAATCTGAAGGGCGTGGACGTCGACATCCCGCGTGACGTACTGGTCGTGTTCACGGGGGTGTCCGGCTCCGGGAAGTCGTCGCTGGCGTTCGGCACGATCTACGCCGAGGCGCAGCGCCGCTACTTCGAGTCGGTCGCGCCGTACGCGCGCCGGCTCATCCACCAGGTCGGCGCGCCGAAGGTCGCGGAGATCACCGGCCTGCCGCCCGCCGTCTCGCTGGAGCAGCGGCGCGCCACCCCCACGTCCCGCTCGTCGGTCGGCACCGTCACCCATCTCTCCAACTCGCTGCGGATGCTCTTCTCCCGTGCGGGCGACTACCCGCCGGGCGCGGAGCGGCTCGACTCGGACGCCTTCTCCCCGAACACGGCGGCCGGCGCGTGCCCGGAGTGCCACGGGCTCGGCCTGGTGCACCGTACGAGCGAGGCGTCGCTGGTCCCGGATCCCTCGCTGTCCGTCCGCGAGGGCGCCGTCGCCGCGTGGCCCGGCGCCTGGCAGGGCAAGAACCTGCGCGACATCCTCGACGCGCTCGGGTACGACGTGGACCGGCCCTGGCGCGAGCTCTCCGCCGAGCAGCGGGAGTGGATCCTGTTCACGGACGAGCAGCCGGTGGTGACGGTGCATCCGGTCCGGGACGCCGATCGCATCCAACGGCCGTACCAGGGAACGTACATGAGTGCCCGCCGGTATGTGATGAAGACGTTCGCGGACACGAAGAGCCCGGCCCTGCGGGCGAAGGCGGAGCGGTTCCTGGAGAGTGCGCCCTGCCCGGCGTGCGGCGGGAGCAGGCTGCGGCCCGAGGCGCTGGCGGTGACGTTCGCGGGCCGGACGATCGCCGAGCTGGCCGCGCTGCCGCTCGCGGAACTGGCCGCGCTGCCGCCCGGCACCTCGCCGACGGCACGGGTCCTCACCGAGGACCTCGCCTCCCGCATCGGACCCGTCCTCGAACTGGGCCTCGGCTACCTCAGCCTGGACCGGGCGACGCCCACCCTGTCGGCGGGAGAGCTGCAACGGCTTCGGCTGGCCACGCAGTTGCGGTCCGGGCTGTTCGGTGTGGTGTACGTCCTCGACGAGCCGTCCGCGGGACTGCACCCGGCGGACACCGAGGCCCTGCTCACCGTGCTGGACCGGCTGAAGGCGGCGGGCAACTCGGTGTTCGTCGTGGAGCACCACCTGGAGGTGATGCGCGGCGCCGACTGGCTCGTGGACGTGGGGCCGCTGGCCGGCGAGCACGGCGGGCGGGTGCTGCACAGCGGGCCGGTGGCGGAGCTTGCCGGAGCCGCGGAGTCGGCGACGGCACGCCACCTCTTCGGCCGCTCCCCCGCCCCGGACCGCCGGGTCCGGTCCCCTCGGGGCCTGGTGCGGGTCGGACCGGTGACCCGGCACAACCTGCGCGGGGTGACGGCGGAGTTCCCGCTGGGTGTGTTCACCGCCGTCACGGGCGTGTCGGGGTCCGGGAAGTCCACGCTCATCG
Organism: Streptomyces sp. NPDC005811; assembly: GCF_040630405.1. Taxonomy (NCBI): domain Bacteria; kingdom Bacillati; phylum Actinomycetota; class Actinomycetes; order Kitasatosporales; family Streptomycetaceae; genus Streptomyces; species Streptomyces sp. NPDC005811. Next base: position 50,133 of record NZ_JBEXXK010000057.1, on the reverse strand, counting down.
GGGAGATCGGCGAGGACCTCCCGGGTGTGGGGCGGCTGGTGTCGGTCGACCAGAGACCGATCGGCCGTACGCCGCGCTCGAACCTGGCGACGTACACCGGCCTCTTCGACGTCGTGCGCAAGGTGTTCGCGGCCACCGACGGGGCACGCGAGCGCGGCTTCGGCGCCGGGCGGTTCTCCTTCAACGTGGCGGGAGGGCGCTGCGAGACCTGCCAGGGCGAGGGTTTCGTGAGCGTGGAGCTGCTGTTCCTGCCGAGCACGTACACGCCCTGCCCGGAGTGCGGGGGCGCCCGCTACCACCCGCGGACGCTGGAGGTGACGTACCGGGGGCACACGATCGCGCAGGTGCTGGACCTGACCGTCGAGGCGGCGGCGGAGTTCTTCGCGGACGTCCCGGCCGCCGCCCGCACCCTGGGCACCCTGCTGGACGTGGGCCTCGGCTATCTGCGCCTCGGGCAGCCCGCGACCGAGCTGTCCGGCGGCGAGGCCCAGCGCATCAAACTGGCCGGGGAGCTGCGGCACGGGCGCCGCGGCCACACCCTGTACGTCCTCGACGAGCCCACGGCCGGCCTGCACCCGGCCGATGTGGAGGTGCTGATGCGGCAGATGCACGGCCTCGTCGACGCCGGGCACACCGTGGTGGTCGTCGAGCACGACATGACCGTGGTCGCGGGCGCCGACTGGGTGATCGACCTGGGGCCGGGCGGCGGCGACGCGGGCGGCCGGATCGTGGCGGTGGGACCGCCGGCCGAGGTGGCGCGGGCGGCGGGCAGCGTGAGCGGACCGTATCTGGCCCGCGCGATCGGAGGGTGACGAGGACTCAGCCGGCCGTCAGCCGCCGCAGCGGGCTGCCGGCGAGGAAGGCGTCGATGTCCTCCACGGCCTCGGTGTAGAAGGTGCGGTAGTTGCGCTCGCTGACGTAACCGAGGTGCGGGGTGGCGAGGACGTTGGGCAGGGTGCGCAGGGGGTCGTCGGCGGGGAGCGGTTCGGTGTCGAAGACGTCGAGGCCCGCTCCGGCGATCCAGCCCTCGCGCAGGGCGGTCAGGAGGGCCGTCCGGTCGACGAGGGCGGCCCGCGAGGTGTTGATCAGGTGGGCGTGGGGGCGCATGGCGCGCAGTTCGGGTTCGCCCAGCAGGCCGCGGGTGCGGTCGGACAGGACGAGGTGGAGGGACACGAAGTCGCTGCGGCGGAGCAAGTCCTCCTTGTTCCGCGCGAGTTGGACTCCCGCTTCGGCGGCGCGCTCCGCGGTGAGGTGCTGGCTCCAGGCCAGGACCTCCATGTCGAAGGCGGTGGCGACGCGGGCGACCCGGGTGCCGATCTTCCCGAGGCCGAGCACGCCCAGGGTGCGGCCTGCGAGGTCCTGGCCGACGGTGGACTGCCAGGGGCCGCCCTCGCGCAGGGCCCGGTGCTCGGTGGTGAGGTGCCGGGCCAGGCCGAGCAGCAGCGCCCACGTCAGCTCCACCGGCGGGGTCGGGCTGCTCGCCGTGCCGCAGACCGTCACCCCCTGGGCCGCCGCCGCGGCGAGGTCGACGGAGGCGTTGCGCATGCCCGTCGTCACCAACAGCCGCAGCCGGGGCAGCCGACCCAGGAGTTCGGCGTCGAAGGGGGTGCGCTCCCGCATGATCACGACGATCTCGCAGTCGGCCAGCTCGGCGGCGAGTACGTCCCGGTCGGCGATGTACTCGCGCAGGACGCGCACCGCGACCTGGTCGTCGAGGACGCTCCAGTCCGCCAGGGTGAGGGCGGCGTCCTGGTAGTCGTCGAGCACGGCACAGCGAAGGGTCATGCGGACATTCTGCCTGGCAGGGGGAGGGCCGTGTCGTCGGGTGGCCGTGTCGTCAGCCGGCCGTGGGCAGCAGGTCGAGGAGCTCGCCGACGCCGTCGAGGGTGAGGTGCGGGCGCTGTTCCGGCGGCAGTGCGGTGTAGTGGCCGGCCGGGTGGATGCCGGTGGCCACCGCGACGGCGAGCGCGCCCGCGTGGTGGGCCATCGCCATCTCCAGTTCCGGGTCGTCGCCGACGACGGCGAGCTCGCGCGGCGCGGCGCCCAGCCGCCGGGCGGCGCAGCGCAGTCCGGCCAGGGAGGGTTTGCCCACGATCTGTTCGGTGACGCCCGTGACGCTGCTGATCATGGCGCAGATGGCCCGGGAGGTGCCCAGGGCCCGGCCGTCGGCGCTGGCGAAGAACACCGACTGCGAGCTGCTGTACAGGGGTGCGCCGCCGAAGACGGCGTGGCAGGCGGCTTCCAGGTCGTCCAGGGTGAACTCCCGGTACCAGCCGACCAGTACGGCGTCGGCCACGGGCCTGCCCCGGGGCGCGACGACCTCGATGCCGGCCTGCCGGAGCGGCTCCTTCAGGCCGTCGCCGCCGAGCACCAGCACGCTGCGGTGGCCCTCGGCCAGGAAGTGGTCGACGGCGCTGGTGGCGGGGGTGAGCAGGGCGTCGTCGGGCAGGTCGAAGCCGATCGCGCGCAGGGTCCGGGCGTAGGCCTCGGGTGTGCGGGTGGTGCCGTTGGTGAAGGTGAGCCAGGGCAGACCGCGGGCGGTGAGCGCGGCGGTGAGTTCCAGCGCTCCGGGCAGGGGGGTGAGCCCGTGGTTGCGCCGGTCGCCCAGGACGAGGGTGCCGTCGAGGTCGAGGACGATGCCGCGGACGGTCCGCAGGCGGTCGGCGGGGCGGGCGGTCTCGTCAGCCGTCTCGGCGGTCACGGTGCAGCTCCAGTCGGAAGTCGGGCCGGTCCAGGACCAGTTCGGGGACGGCCGGGCGGGTCCGCAGGCCGTGGAGCAGGTCGAGCACCGGTGTGACGTCGGGGTTGTAGTGCCGTCGGGCCGGACCGGCCGCCACCATGGCGTCCACCTGCTCGGCGGGCATGGTGGCCCGCAGGAGCAGTTCCTCGTCGCTGATGCCGCGCGGGAAGCGCCGGCGCAGTTCGGCGACGGTGGGCGGGGGCGGTTCCGCGGCCAGTTCCCTCGCCCGGGGCCGGCCCAGGATGCGGTCGGCGACCTCGGGGTCCACGGGGGCGGTGGGTCTGCCGAAGCTGCCCAGCACATAGCGGATCACCTGGTCGGAGACGTTCTCGTAGCGTGCGGCGCCGATGACGTTGTAGAGCGCCTGGGTGCACACCATCTGGGGGAACGGGGTGACCATGATGGGGTGGCCGAGTTCGGCGCGGACCCGGGTCACCTCCTCGATGACCGCGTCGAAGCGGTCGCCGAACCCCAGTTCGTCGAGCTGGCGGCGCAGGGTGGTCATCACGCCGCCGGCCACCTGGTGGCGCATGAACGCGGCGTCGTAGTCCCGGGGGCCGCCGACGGGCAGCCCCTCGGCGGCCGCCATGCGGTGGAAGTAGTCCGCGACCACGCCCAGCAGCCGGTCGTCGATGTCGACGGTGTGGCCGAGTTCGCGCAGATTGGCCACGACCTGCTGGGCGTCGGGCAGGGAGGTGCCGCCCGCGAGGGCCCCGCAGGCGACCTGGAGGGCCTGTACGCCCAGGTCGGCGGCCTTGAGGTAGGTCAGTCCCGGCAGTCCGACGGTGCAGTGGGAGTGCAGCTCCAGCGGTGTGCCGGCGAGGTGGTTCAGGACGGCCGGGATCAGGGTGGCGGCGCGTTCCGCCGTCAGCAGGCCTCCGGGGTCCTTGACGTAGACGCGGTCGATGTCGGGGCAGGCGGCCAGCTGTGCGGCGAGGGAGCCGTAGTGGGCGTCGTCGTGCACGTCGCTGACGGTGTAGGTGAGTGCTCCGACGATCTCGGTGGCGCCGGCCGCCCGGATCATCCGGGCGGACTCGCGTACGGCGTCCAGGTCGTGCATGGGGTCGAGGACGACGAACCGGGTCACACCGGACGCGACCAGCCGGTCGTAGACGAGCTGCATGAACTCGGGGTGCGCGACCTCCCAGGAAATGAAGCGCAGCCCGGTGCCGATGAACTGCAAGGGGGTACGGGGCATCGCGCGGCGGGTCAGCCGGATGCGCTCCCACGGGTCCTCGCGGTGGGTGCGCACCGCCATGCCCATATGGGTGCTGGAGGTGTAGTCGAGGGCGCGGAAGCCGACCCGGTCCAGGACCGGCGCGATCTGGAGGATCCTGCCGGTGTCGAGTCCGGTCGCGCTCCACAGGCTCTGGTTGCCGTCGCGCAGCGACACGTCGACGAGCTGGATGTCAGCCACGGCTGCTCCCGGTGGGGTGGTCGCGCAGGAAGCGGGTGAACCAGGCGGTGTCCACCCCGCCCTCGGTGAAATCGCCTTCCTCGAGGACCGCCCGGTGCAGGGCGAGGTTGGTGGTGACCCCGTCGACCGCGCACCGGGCGAGGGCGCCGCGCAGCCGCGCCAGCGCGTCGGCGCGGTCCCGGCCGTGCACGATCAGCTTCGCGAGCAGCGAGTCGTAGTACGGCGGCACGCTCGCGCCCGTCTGGAGGTGGGTGTCGACGCGGATGCCGTCACCGAGCGGCCAGACCGCCCCGGTCACGGTGCCGGGGCTCGGCCGGAAGTCGTGGGCCCAGTCCTCGGCGTTGATCCGGCACTCGACGGCGTGGCCGCCGAAGGACACGTCCGCCTGCCCGAAGGACAGGGGTCGTCCTTCCGCGACGGCGAGTTGCTCGGCGACGAGGTCGAGCCCGGTGATGGCCTCGGTGACGGGGTGCTCGACCTGGATGCGGGCGTTCATCTCCAGGAAGTAGAAGGTGCCCCGGTCGACGTCGACGAGGAACTCGACCGTGCCCAGGCCCCGGTACTCCAGGTGTTTGCCGAGGGCCACGGCGGCGCGGTGCATCTCCTCGCGCAGCTCCGGGTCGAGGGCGGGCGCGGGGGCCTCCTCGATGAGTTTCTGGTAGCGGCGCTGCACGGAGCAGTCGCGGGTGCCGAGGTGGACGACGTTCTCGCCGTCCGCGAGGAGTTGCACCTCGACGTGCCGTCCGGTGGCGACGAAGCGTTCGAGGTAGACCCGGGGGTCGCCGAAGGCGGCGCCCGCCTCGGCGACGGCCAGATCGACGGTGGCGGCGAGGTCGGCGGGATCGTGGACCTGCTTCATGCCCCGGCCCCCGCCGCCGCCGACCGCCTTGATCAGCAGGGGGAAGCCGATCGCGGCGGCGAGCCGCGCCGCGTCCCCGGTGTCCTCCAGGGGGCCGCCGGGCACGACCGGCAGGCCGGCCGCGACGGCGTGCCGACGGGCCTCCAGCTTGTCGCCCACGGCGGCCAGTTGCTCGACGGTCGGGCCGATGAACACGATGCCCGCCTCGGCGCAGGCGCGGGCCAGCCGCTGGTTCTCGGAGAGGAAGCCGTACCCGGGGTGGAGGGCGTCGGCTCCGGCGGCCCTGGCCGCGGCGAGGACCGCGTCGACGTCGAGGTAGCTCGCCGAGGGCGGTGCCGGGCCGAGGCGGACGACCCGGTCGGCCAGCCGGGCCGGTACGGAGTCGAGATCGGCGTCGGACGCCGCGAGCACGGTCTCGATGCCGAGCCGCCGGCACGTGCGCAGGATGCGCAGGGCGATCTCGCCACGGTTGGCGATCAGGACACGGCGCAGGATCACGGCGTGCCTCCCGCCCGGGTGTCGACGAACATCAGCACGGCGCCGCTCTCGGCGAAGTCGCCGTCCTCCAGGCAGATGTCCGCCACCGTGCCGGACACCCCGGCGTAGACGGAGTTCATCAGCTTCATCGTCTCGACGATCCCGACGACCGTGGTCCCGGTGACCTCGTCCCCGGGCTCCACGAAGGGGGCCGCGCCGGGTTTCGGGGCCCGGTAGAAGGCGCCGGGCAGCGGCGTGCGGACCTCGGTCAGGCCCTCGCGGGCCGGCTCCGTCCGCTTCTCCGGGGCAGCCCCGTTCTGGGCGGCGGGTGCCTCGGGGGCGTCGACGCGTACCGGCTCGGCCGTCGTCCGGGTGGACTGTGTCCAGGCGCCGTCGTCGCCTCGGCGCAGTGTCAGTTCGAAGCGGCCGGTGCGCAGATGGAGGCGGTCGACCTCCATACCGTCGATGATCCGCAGGATGTCCTGGACGTCCTCACCGGTCAGGTTCACCGCGTGCCCCCGGGGGAGCCCGTGCCGCCGAGGAGCGACAGCACGTGGTCGAACGCCCTGGCCTTCGGCGCGGCCGCCGGGGTCGTCCCGCGGCTCGCCCAGACGGTCTCGGGGCGGCTCTGGAGCAGGAAGATGTTCTGGCCGGGGACGAGGTTGCGGGAGATCGCCCACTCGATGTCCTGGGGGGACCCGTAGTGGGACTCGATCCGGCGGGCGAGCCGTACGAGTGCGTGGATCTCCTCGTCGGACAGGCAGGGTTCCTCGCGAAGGTGGTCCGGTACGTCCTCCTCCAGCACCCCGGAGCCGCTGGGGTCCATCCGGTGCTGTCGCAGCTTCGCCGAGACCGTGCGGGAGCAGATGTCGCCGGTGACCTTGCCGATCACGTACTTGTCGGGGGTCACGTCACCGCTGACGAGAGCCGACCCCAGACCCCAGGAACCTTCCAGGGCCACCACCGAGCGGTCCCCGGTGAGCGGGCTGCGGGTGAACATGACGCCGGCGCAGCGCGGGTCGATCATGCGCTGGACGACGACGGCCATGGCGAGGTCGTGCTCCGGCAGGCCGAGCCGTCGCCGGTAGCTGACCGACTCGACGCTGTAGAGGCTGGCCCAGCAGCGGCGGACGTTCTCGACGAGGGAGTCCTCGCCGCGCACCCACAGGTAGGTGTCCTGGAGCCCGGCGAAGCTGGCGTCCTCGGCGTCCTCGCTGGTGGCGCTGGACCGTACGGCGACGGGAGCGGGCTCGCCGGGGGTGTCGGACTCGCCGTCCAGGGCGCGGTAGTGGCCGCGGATCGCCGCCGCGACCTCCTCGGGCAGCTCGGCCGCCTCGATGCGCTCCCTGACGGGTCCGGCCACGCGGGCGATCGCCTCGGTGTCCTCGGAGTCGAGCGCCCCGATCGCGGTGCGGATCCCGCCGTCCGGGTCGAGGGCGGAGAGGAAGGCCTCGAAGGCCGCGGTGGTGACGACGTAGCCGGGCGGTACGGGCGCGCCGGCGAAGGTGAGTTCGCCGAGGCTCGCGCCCTTGCCGCCGACCGTGGGACGGTCTGTCAGCCGCAGTTCCGCGAACCGGCGGACATGGGGTGAGGTGTTCATGGTCGTGCTCCCCAGGCTCAGTCGAGGATGGTGACGATGCCGCGGTCGCCGTCCACGCGCAGTCGTTGTCCGGTGGTGATCCGCCGGGTGGCGTGGCCGGTGCCGACGACGGCGGGCAGCCCGTACTCGCGGGCCACGATCGCGGCGTGCGACATGGTGCCGCCGATGTCCGAGACGGCGGCCGCGATCTTGCCGAAGACCGGGCCCCAGCTGGGCGCGGTCACCGGACAGACCAGTACCTCGCCTTCCCGGACCTGGCCGATGTCGTTGGCGCTGAGCAGCACGCGGGCAGTGCCCTCGACCACGCCGGGCGAGGCGGCGAAGCCGCGTACCTCGTGATCGTCGGCCGTGGCCGGTGCGGACCAGGCCCGGACGGTCTCGGCGGTGATGCCCCACAGCATGCGGACCGCGGGGTCGTTGAGCGCCTCGGGGACCGGTCCCAGGGCGGGCGGCGGGGACCAGCCCGCGAGCGCCTCCAGCATCCGCCTGCGCTCCGCGACCTTGGCCCGCACATGGGCCGTGCCGGCCGGGCGGGTGCCGGCCGCCCAGGCGAGCATCACATCGGTCAGGGCCTGGCCGACCTCGGTGTGGTCGAGGTGGAAGACGTCCTCGGTGTCGGCCAGCACTCCCCGGTCGCGCAGCAGCTCGCCGAACTCGCGGACCTTGCCGAAGAACTTGGTGGTGAAGTAGTGCTCGCAGTAGAAGTTGTGGTCCTCCACGAAGGGGAACACGACCCGGGCCAGGCCCAGCATCTGGTCGAAGGCGGCCCGTTCGTCCTCGCCCGCGAGCAGGGAGCGGTACTCCTGGGCGATGCGTTCGCGCTCGGCCGTGAGCCGGCCGGTGGGGCGGTCGAGCAGCTCGCCCCTCCTGGCCTGGTCGACATAGCCGGGCAGCGCCGCGAACGGCACCGTGAGGTCGTCGTTCCAGCTGCGGTGGTGGTGGTAGAAACCGGCGCCGGTCGACATGTTGAACCACGGCTCGCGGGCGTCGTCCAGGGCCTGGAGCCAGCGCCGGCCGCCGTCGCCGCGGGCGGCGAGCGCGGCGAGCACCTTGGCGGGCTCGCAGCCCTCGACGAAGAGGTCGTCGACGCCGTACTCGACCGCGAGCCCGGCGAGCTTCTTCAGCTCGTCGTCGGGGCGGTAGAGGATGACGTCGATCCCGGCGACCATACGGGCCACGTCCTGGTCGGGGATCTCCGGGAAGGAGGTCTTGCAGAACTCGAAGAACACCACGTAGGCGCCGTAGCCGAGCATCAGGAACTCGGAGTGGTGGTGCCACATCTTCGAGTAGAGGTCGATCAGGCGGTGGTAGTTCTCGCGGACGTAGTGGTTCTGGGCGACGCCCTTCGCCTGGAACACGACCTCCGGGTCCTCGAACTCGGGCAGCCGGGGCACCTCGATCCGCTGGACCTCGTCGATCAGTGCGGTGATGCGGGTGACCCAGCCCTGGTAGAGGTCGTCCCAGTTCTCGTAGTAGTACCCCGCCCGCTCGCTGAACTCAGCGAGCCTGCGCCCGATCTCCTCGGGGTCGGTGACCGGGTTGGCGGTGATGTAGACCCGGCCGTTGACGATGCGGTGCTCGATGCCGAGCGTGGTGGGGAAGGCGAACACGCGCGCGGTGTTGGCGCCGAGCGCGGTGTAGGGCGTCTCGGCCGTGACGGCGTCGAACGCGGGCATCGGCTCGGGGAAGTGCATCGCGTTGTAGAACCAGAACCGCTGGTCGTCCTCGGGCTGGAACCGGGTGTAGTAGGGGTACATCGAGGCCCAGTTCTCGGCACCCGCCACCTCGGGGAGTTCCGAGGGGAGGGGGAAGCCGGGGGCGGTTCTGTCAGCTGTCATGGTGCTCTCCAGGGGTGCGGCTCAGGCAGGGGAGGAGACGGCGGCTCAGACGACGGCGGCGGTGGGCAGGGGGTAGTCGCGCTGGGTACGGGCGTACCGGGCGAGGGCGTCGAGGGCGCGCGGGTCGGCGACGGCGCTGCGGTCGGCGGCCTGCTCGACGGGGGTGCCGAGCAGGATCCGGCGGGCCGGCACCTCGAGCTTCTTGCCGGTCGGGGTGGTGGGAACGGCCGGGACCTGGATGATCCGGTCCGGCACGTGGCGGGGGCTGTACTCCCGGCGGAGCCGGTCGCGGATGGTCCGCTCCAGGACGGGGTCGAGCGTGACACCGTCGTCCAGGGCCACGAACAGCGGCATGAAGAACGTCTCGTCCGGCAGGTCGAGGCTGACCACCAGGGCTCCCGTGACCTGGTCCAGGGCTTCGACGACCCGGTAGATCTCCGCGGTGCCGATGCGTACGCCCTGCCGGTTGAGGGTGGCGTCGGAGCGGCCCGTCACGAAGCAGCCGCCGCGCGCGTTGACCTTGAAGAAGTCGCCGTGCCGCCAGCTGCCCGGGAAGTCCTCGAAGTAGGTGCGCCGGTAGCGCTCGTCCCCGTCCGGGCCCCAGAACGTCACGGGCATGGACGGCAGGGGCTGGGTGATCACCAGTTCGCCGACCTCGTCGACGACGGCACGGCCCCGCTCGTCGTAGGCGTACGCGGCGACCCCCAGGGACCGGGCCTGCATCTCGCCGGCGTACACCGGCAGGGTGGGCACCCCGCCGACGAAACCGGTGCAGCAGTCGGTGCCGCCGCTGCCGGTGGCGATCCACAGGTCGGCCCCGACGTTGGCGTGGAACCAGGCCGTGCACGCGGGCGACACCGGCGAGCCCGCGGGCATGACCGTGCGCAGGGCGGACAGGTCGTACCGTTCGCCGGGCACGACGCCGGCCCTGGTCATGAGGTCGACGTAGGCGGGGCTGGCCCCGAAGAAGGTGGTCCGGGTGTCCTGCGCGATCCGCCACAGCACGTCGGGCTCCGGGTGGGCGGGGTTGCCGTCGTAGAGCACCGGGCAGGCGCCGACCAGCAGGGAGCTGATCAGGAAGTTCCACATCATCCAGCCGGTGGTGGTGAAGAACAGCGGCCGGTCGCCCGGGCCCAGGTCCATGTGGAAGGTCTGGAGCTTCAGCTGTTCGAGCAGGATGCCGCCGTGCCCGTGCACGATCGCCTTGGGCAGGCCCGTCGTGCCCGAGGAGAACAGCACCCACAGCGGGTGGTCGAACGGCACGTGCGCGAAGGCGAAGCCCTCGGCGGGCACGGGCGGGTGGTCGAGCATCTCGTCCCACCGCAGCGCGCCGGGGACGGCCGGTGCCGCGTCCCCGTCGTCGAGGACGGGCAGCAGGACGACGTGCTCCAGGCCGGGAAGCGCGTCGGCGATACGGCGCACCTCGTCCCGGCGGTCGAAGGTCTTCCCGCCGTAGTGGTAGCCGTCGACGCAGAACATGACCTTCGGCCGGAGCTGGCCGAGCCGGTCGATGACGCCCCGCGAGCCGAAGTCGGGGGAGACGCTCGCCCACACGGCGCCGATCGCGGTCGTCGCGAGCATCGCGACGGCGGCCTCGGGGACGTTCGGCAGATATCCGCAGACCCGGTCGCCGGGGCGGACGCCGAGCGCCCGCAGCCGGGTCGCCAGGACGCGCACCCGGCCCGCGAAGTCCGCCCAGGGCAGGCCGGCGGGAGCGGCGCCCTCCGCGCAGGAGATCATGGCGTCGGCGTCCGGCCGCTCCTGCCGCAGGACGTGCTCGGCGTAGTTCAGCCGCGCCCCGGGAAACCACTCGGCACCCGGCATCTCCCGGCTGCCGAGCACCGCGGAGTACGGGGTCGCGGACCGGACGCCGAAGTAGTCCCACAGCGCGCCCCAGAATCCCTCCAGGTCGGTGACGGACCAGTGCCACAGCGCGTCGTAGCCGGCGAACCGCAGCCCCCGCTCCCGGGCGAGCCAGTCCGTGAACCGGGTGACCCGGGCCGCGGCGATCCGCTGCGGGCCGGGCGTCCACAGCAGGTCGCCCTCGGCGACCACGGCGGGCCCGCCGGCCTCGCCGGACTCCGGTGCGGTCCCGGGGAAATCCCCCGCTGCCTCGACGGCCATGTCGCCTCCTCGCGTCATGGGAGGAACGGTGACCGACGAGCCGTGACACGGGCAACAGTTGCCTGCCTGCTTTTCACGTGGTGAAATCCACTCCACGTCCTTGCAGGTGAGGGTGGTCGCATGCGGCAGTACCAGGTGAAGACGATCGGCTCACTGGAGCGCGGCCTGCGGGTGCTGAAGACCCTGGAGGAGATGCGCGCCGCGAGCCTGCACGACCTGCATCAGGTCACCGGCATCCCCAAGGCCACCCTGATCCGCATCCTCCACACGTGCAACCAGGAGGGTCTGGTCTGGCAGCGGCTCGCGGACGGGGCGTTCGTCGCGAGCCTCAGGGCGCACCGCGCCGCGTCCGACGACGCCGAGTGGCTCGGCGAGGTGGCGTCCCCGGTGCTGGAGGACCTGTGCGAGCGCGTCATGTGGCCCTCCGTGGTGACCGTGCCCCGGCTGGACTACATGGAGACGATCGACACGAACAGCCCGAAGGCGTACTTCGACGAGGTGGTCCCCGTCGCGCCCATCGGCTTCCGTTCCCACATGCTGCTCGGCGCCTCGGGCCGGGCCTACATCTCGTTCTGCGCCGAACGGGAGCGGGAGGCGGTGCTGCGCCGTCTGCGCGAGCACGACGCTCCCGGCAACGCGTACGCGCACGACCCGGCCTGGCTGCGGCGGCTGCTGACGACCACCAGGTCCCGCGGGTACAGCGTGCGGGCACCGGAGTACGACTTCGACGGCCGCAACTCGATCGCCGTGCCGATCCGTCTGCACGGGGAGGTGCTGGGCTGTGTCAACGTCACCTGGCGCAGGACGGTCATGTCCGCGCAGGAGGTGGCACGGCGCCACCTCGACGACCTCCAGGCCGCGGCGCACCGGATCGAGGAGCGGGCCGTGTCGGCCGGCCACCGGCTCGGGCCGGCCGACCCGGGCGCCTGAGGTGCCTCAGCGGGCGCGCGGGAGGCTCCGCAGGGCCGCGCCGAGGACGGCGACACCCTCCTCGATCTCGTGGGCGGGGCCCGCCGCGTAGCCGAGGACCAGACCGGGCGGGCCGGGGGCGATGCGGTGCCAGGACAGGGGGTGTGCCTTGACGCCCCGTTCCAGGGCGGCCGCGGCCAGGTCGACATCGCGCAGGCCGTCGTCGTCGAAGGTGACCATGAGGTGCAGCCCCGCGGCGGCCCCGTGCACCCGGGCGCCGGGCAGGTACTCCTCCACGGCCCGCAGCATCACGTCCCGGCGACGGCGGTGGCGGCGCCGGACATGGCGCAGATGCCGTTCCAGGTCGCCCGAGTCCATCAGGCGGGCGAGGACCAGCTGGGTGAGGATGCCGTTGCCGAGGTCGGCGTACCGCTTGGCGGTCACCACGGCGTCCAGCCGGTCCGGCGGGACGAGCAGCCAGCCGACGCGGAGCGCGGGCGCGAGCAGTTTGGAGACGCTGCCCGCGTAGCAGACCCCTTCCGGCATCAGGGAGCGCAGCGCCGGCACCGGGGGCCGGTCGTAGCGGTGCTCGGCGTCGTAGTCGTCCTCGATCACCACTTTGCCGTCGGCCGCCCAGTCCAGCAGCTCGCGGCGGCGTTCCCCGTCGAGGACGACACCGGTGGGGAACTGGTGGGCCGGGGTCAGCAGCACCGCCCGGGCGCCCCCGGCCCGCAGGGCGCCCACGTCCAGGCCGCCCGCGTCCACGGGGACGGGCACGAGGGCGTGGCCGCCGTACTCGAGCTGCTGGCGCGCCCCGAGCGACCCGGGGTCCTCGACGGCGATCCGGTGGATCCCCTCCTCCCGCAGGAGCCGCCCGAGCAGACCGAGCGCCTGCGCGACCCCGGCGACCACCACGACCTCGTCCGGGTCGGCGCGGATGCCGCGGTTGCGGGCCAGCCAGCCGACGACCGCCCGGCGCAGGGAGGGGGCGCCGCGGGGATCGCCGTAACCGAAGTCGGCCGGGCCGACCCCCGCGAGGACGGCCCGCTCGGCGCGCAGCCAGGCGGTGCGGGGAAAGGCGGCGAGGTCGGGGACGCCCGGGGAGAGATCGATACGGCAGGGCGTGGCGCGCAGGGCGTCGACGACGCCCTCCCGGTCGGCCGAGCGGAAGACGGCGGGGCCGGGTGGGGGTGATCCGGGGACGGATGGCGCGGGTGAGCCGGCGGTAGGTGACCCGGGTGCGGGGCCGGATACCGGCCTGTCTCGGACGGGGCTGCGGGGCGCGGCGGGGGCCGCCACGACCACCGTGCCGAGCCGGCCGCGGCCGGCGATCTGTCCGGACTCGGCGAGCCGGCGGTAGGCCTCGGTGACCACGCCCCGGGTGACGTGCAGTTCCTCCGCGAGGACCCGGCTGGCGGGCAGCCGCGTCCCGACGGGCAGCCGGCCGTCGGCGACGGCGGACCGCAGCCGGTCGGCGAGCCAGGCGATCCGGCCGCCGGGCGGCGCCTGCCCGATGTCCAGCTGGAGGAAGTCCGAGCCGACCGCCCCGCCGACCGCTCCGTCGGCCGCCGAAGCGTCCGCCGGTTTGGACCCCTGCGACGGTGACTTCTTGGACCTGCCCATGACGTCCATTGTGCGGGCACCGTGGACGCCATGGACACACCTTCCACACCCTCCTCCGCCTCACTGGCCCGGCTCGTCCCCGGCATGGTCGGGATGACGCTGGTCGGCAGCAGCGTCACCGTCTCGCGCACACTCGTCGACGCCCCGCTCTTCACCACCCAGGCCGTCCGGTACACGGCCGCGACCGCGATCCTCCTGGTCATGGCCCGGCTGGCCGGCGCCCGGCTGCTCCGGCCGCGGGGGCGGGAGTGGCTGTGGCTGGCGGGGATCGCGGTGAGCGGACTGGTGCTGTTCAACGTGGCCGTGGTGCGGGGCGTCGCCCATGCCGAGCCGGCGGTCATCGCCGTCGCGGTCGCGTGCGTGCCGCTGGTCCTCGGGGTGCTGGGCCCGGTGCTGGAGCGGCGCGGGCCGAGCCGGCAGGTGCTGCTGGCGGCGCCCGTCGTGATGGCGGGCGCGGTGCTGGTGGAGGGAACGGGCCGCACCGATGCCGTCGGGGTGGCGTGGGCGGCGCTGGCCCTGGGCTGCGAGGCCGCGTTCACGCTGCTCGCCGTACCGGTGCTGCGGCGGCATTCGCCGTGGGGGGTGTCCGTGCACGCGATGTGGCTGGCGGCCGTGCTGCTCACGGTGCTCGGCGCGGTGACGGAAGGGCCGTCGGCGGTCGGGGAGCTGTCCGGCGTCCAGTGGGCGGCCGTCGGCTATCTCGCCCTGATGGTGACGGCGGTCGCCTTCGTCCTGTGGTACTCGACGGTGCGGGCCGTGGGTTCCGGCCGGGCCGGACTGCTCACCGGGATCGCGCCGCTCGCCGCGGCGGCCGTCGGCACGGTCTCCGGCGGCGGCACGCCCAGCGCGTCGGTATGGCTGGGCATCGTCGTAGTGATCCTCGGCCTGGTCGGCGGTATCCGCCCCCGCCGGGCTCCCGCCGCGGAACGGCCCCCGCACCCCACCGAATATCCGCTGCCGCCGCGCCGCCCAGATGCCAGGGTGTGACCGTCCCGTTTTCTCCGCTCGAAGGAAGAGAACCCCGCATGGCCGTCATCCACCGCACCGTCCTCGCGCCGACCAAGCTGGAACTGCTCACCGCCTGGCTGCCCTCCCGCCCCTGGTACCGAAGGGGCGCGGGCGAACCGCGGTTGGCGAAGGCCGGCGGCTTCCGGCTGGACGATCCGCAGGGCGAGGTCGGGATCGAGTTCATGGTGGTCACCGACACGTCGGCCGCTCCCCCGCTCACCTACCTGCTGCCGCTCACGTATCGCGGCGCCCCGCTCGACGGCGCGGAACACGCCCTCGTCGGCACGATGGAGCACGGGGTGCTGGGACGGCGATGGGCGTACGACGGCTGCCACGACCCCGTGCTGGTCGCCCAGTTGGCGGCCCTGTTCGAGGGGCGTGCGCAGGCCCAGGACCAGAACGTCAGCGACGCCCCCGACCGGGAGGTGGCCGTCGCCCGCACCGGTGAGGGCCCCCTCCCCGCGGACTGGACCGCCGCCGACGACCGGGAGGGCACCGCGCTCACCTCGACGCACGGCCCGGCGCTGCGGCTGCACCGCGTCCTGGAGCCCGCCCCGGACGACCCGTCCGCCGCCGCCCGGGGAGCGGCCGGCCAGGTCACCGGCGCCTGGCGGCTCCCGGACGACACCCGGGTCCGGGGCGTGTTCGCGGCCCTGCACACCGGCACCGGAGCGTAGGCTCCCGGGGTTCTTGTCGGCCGTAAACGGCGGACCCGTCCTACCCGCCCTACAGAGTGATCACCAGATTCTCGGTGGGCAGTGTCTGGCAGGCCAGCCGCCAGCCTTCGGCGAGTTCGTCGGCCGAGAACACTCCCCGGTCGTCGGTCTCGAAGGTGCCGGAGAGCACCCGCACCCGACAGGTGCCGCACGCGCCTTCGCCGCACGACTGCGGCAGGGGTACGCCGACGGCGTTGGCGGCGTCGAGGACCGACTGCCCGGGTGAGCAGGGGAACGCCGCGGAGCCGCCCGCCAGGTCGATCATGTATGCGGGGACACCGGCCGCCGCGGCGGCAAGAGCGACGGCGTGCGCCTTCTCCCGACGGGTCTCCTTGCTCCGGCCCGACACGAAGGCTTCGGTGTGGATGGCCTCGCGCGGCACCCTCAGTTCCGTCAGGCAGCCGATCAGATCCCGCATCATCGACGCGGGTCCGCACAGGTGCACGCGGGTCGTCGGGCCGGCATGGGGCCGTAGCTCGTCCAGCCCGATCCGCCCCTTCCGGTCGGTCAGGAAGCACGCCACCTCCAGGCCCGGCAGCCGGGCCTGGAGTGCGGTGATCTCCGGCCTGAACAGCACTTCGTCCTTAGACCGTTGGCTCGCCAGCAGGGTGATCCGGCCCGTGTGCCCGGCATCGGCCGCCGCGAGCAGCACACTCATCAGCGGGGTGATGCCGACGCCCCCGGCGATGAGCAGGAGCGTGCCCTCCTCGACACCCGGCTCCGGCTCCGGCTCCGGCTCCGGCCCCGGCTCCCAGGTGAACTCGCCGTGCGGACCGCTCACCCGCAGGGCGAGCCCGACCTCCAGCTCGTCGTGCAGGAATCCGGAGCCGAGCCCGTCCGGTTCGTGCTTCACCGCTATCTCCACGAAGCCGTGCTCGGCGGGGCTGCTGCAGATCGAGTACGACCGTTCGATCGGCTCGACGGCGACGGGCAGGTCGACCTTCACATACTGTCCCGCGACGAACGAGAACGGCATCGTGTCCCCGGCCAGGGGTGCGAAGCGGATCCTGCGGACCGTCGGCGTCAGCGTCTCGATGCCGGCCACGCGCAGATAGCCCTCCCAGGGCGTTGCCGGATCCCGGGCCACCGCCCCGCCGGAACGGATGGCCCGCCACATCGTCCCGAGCTGCCGCGGTTTCAGCACGGCGTTCGCCGCCATCAACCCGCCCGCCAGCGCCCCCACCACACCGGAACCCCAGGCGTCCTGCCCGGCCACGAAGAGCCCCTTGACCGGTGTACGGCAGCCCGCCCGCGCCGAACGCAACCGCTGGGGAGTCGCCGCGAGTCCGTAGAACGAGCCCCGCACGCTGTGCTGATAGGTCTCGAACGACAGCGGTGTCGCCAGTTCGGCGAAGGCGACCGTGTCCCGGAAACCGGGCCAGCGTTCCTCCAGGCGGGCGAGCATCCGCCCGGTCACCTCGTCCTTGAACCTCCGGTAGTCCTCCGGCCGCTCGGTCCCGGGCGTCCCGCGCCACCGGTCGACCAGCTTCGGGTCGACGAGTTCCAGCAGCTCCACGGTGTGGAAGCGGGCGGCCGGGTTGTTGAGCGACGCGAACGACACATACAGCGTGCCGTCCCCGGGAGGGCGCCCGGTGCCGTCGTGATCGTCGAGATCCGGCATGAACCAGTGGTTCTCGCCGCGCAGCCCGAACGCGGCCGGTGAGCGGTCCAGCCCCAGGAACAGCATGACCGCCGACCGTTCCTCGGGCAGCTCGGCCAGTTCGTGGCTCTTGCCGATCAGGGCGTAGGTGTTGCGCACTCCGGCCGCCGAGACGACGGTGTCCGTCCGTACGCGGTAGCGGCGGCCGGTGCCGGTGTCCTCGACGTCGACGCCGGCCACCCTGCCCCGCTCCACGAGGACCTCGTGGACCCGCTGCCGGGAGCGCACCTCCACGCCGTACCGGCCCAGGATCTCCAGAACGACCCGGTTGAGCTCCTGCGGGCCGCCCACGGGGTGTGCGGTGCCTTCCATGAAGAAGGTCAGCGGGACCGCCGCGTGACAGCCGAACGCGCCCGACGCCGGCGGAGTGCCGTAGAGCCCCCACCGGGCGGCCATAACGGCGCGCAGGCGCGGGTCGCGGAAACTGCGGGCGACCTGATCCCGCAACGACCGGAACGTCGACGGGAACAGCCGCTCGACGACGGGCGCACCCGCTCGTCGCAGCCCGGCGGGGAACGACGCGAGGACATTGCGCGCGGTCAGTCCCGCCATGGCCCGGCGCGTGGTCCGGAAGAACGCGTCGATGGCGTCGGCCTCGGCGGGGAACCGTTCCTTCAGACGCGCACGGAACCGTTCCTCCGTGGCGGGGACGGCAAAGTCGAACCCCGGGAAGTGGAGCGCGTCGTACTCGTCCGGCAGGGGCGAGAGCTGCGCCCGTCCGTCCGTCATGAACCCCAGGAACGGTCCGGCGCTCGCGCTCATGTAGTGCAGCCCGGTGCCGAACCGGTAGCGCCCGGCGCGGGAGAACTCGTGCGTCATCCCGCCGGGCGTGTAGTGCTGTTCGAGGACGAGCACCCGCCTCCCCCCGAACTGCGCGATCGTGCGCGCCGCCGCGAGACCGCCCATGCCCGACCCGATCACCACGACATCGGCTTCCTCGTTCGACACCGTCCGCACCCCCAGTCGTCCGTCCTCCGAGGGCTCAGACACTGGCCGCACCGGCTTGACGTCGACTGAACGATCCGTGAAGGCCACCGGGAACCGCGTCTCGGGCGCGTTCCCTTCCCGTCCAGTGCGGCGCCCTAGCTTCGGACACGGCCGTCGTCCGAAGGAGAGGTTGGTCCATGATGAACGGGAATCCGACGATCGTGCTCGTACACGGAGCCTTTGCCGACAGCAGCGGCTTCAACGCCGTCACCAAGCGGCTCGTCGCCGACGGGTATCCGGTGGTCGCCGCGCCGAACCCGCTGCGCGGGCTCGCCTTCGACGCCGCGCAGGTCAGGTCGCTGCTGGACAGCATCGAGGGACCGATCGTGCTGGTCGGCCACTCGTACGGCGGAGCGGTCATCTCCGCCGCCGCCGAGGGAAACGCGAACGTGAAGGCCCTGGTCTACCTGGCGGCGTTCGTGCCGGAGACGGGCGAGAGCGTGCAGGCACTGGTCGAGAAGTTCCCGGGCAGCACCGTGGGCGAGTCCCTGAAGCCGGTGCCGCTGTCCGACGGTCAGGTCGACCTGTACATCGACCCGAAGGTCTTCCATCCCCATTTCGCGGCCGACGTCTCGGCCGAGGAGGCCACGCTCTACTCGATCGCACAGCGCCCGGCCACCGCCGCCGCCCTCGGTGAGCCCGCGGCCGGACCGCAGGCCTGGCACACGATCCCGAGCTACCACCTGATCAGCGGCGCCGACAGGATCATCCCGCCGGCCACGCAGGAGTTCATGGCCCAGCGCTCCGGCGCGAAGATCCAGGTGGCCGACGGGGCCTCGCACCTGGTGTTCGTCTCCAGGCCGGGCGCGGCGGTGGGCCTCATCGAGACGGCCGCGCAGGAGCGGGTGCTCGGGCGATGACACCACTGCACACGCACATGCGCACCGATCCACCGAGCCACCCATCCGGCGATCCACCCATCCGGCGATCCACCCTTCCCTGGGAGGGAACATGCACAAGAGCGAGAAGGCCCTGAAGTGGGGCCTGTGGATCCACCTGTTCTGGTACCTCGTCGCCAATCTCGCCCAGGTGGTGCTGTGGGCGATCCTCACCCCGGATCACTTCTTCTGGCCCCTGTGGTCGATCGTGGGATGGGGTGTCGGGCTGGTGAGCCACTTCTGGGCGATCCGTTCGCATTCCCGCTCACTCGCCCGGCCATGACCCGAGCCGCCGCCACACGGAAGGACAGAGACGCATCATGTCCGAGAAAGTAGTTCCGGGCCGCAACACCGCCGCCGCCGAGGGCGAGGTCGTCGTCTTCCACATCGGGCTGCGGATCAACCGGCTGCGCGCCTTCTCCAGTTGGTTCCCGGCGTTCATGTCGATGCCGCGCATGCTGCGCGAGCTGTCACGGGAAAAGGACAGCGGGCTTCTCGGCTACAAGGTGCTCTACGGCAGCCCCCGGGACTTCTACGTCGTCCAGTACTGGACCGACAAGGAACGGCTCCTCGCCTACGCCCACCAGCAGGACGCCGAACACCGGCCCGCGTGGACGGCGTTCAACCGCCGGGCCCGCGCCGGGAAGGGGCACGTGGGTATCTGGCACGAGACGTTCATCGTCCCGGCGGGCTCCTACGAATCGGTGTACGTCGACATGCCCGCCTACGGCCTCGCCGCCGCGACAGGCGTCGTACCGGTCGGCAGACGCGGCGACACGGCGGCCCAGCGCCTGAGGGCGACGAAGAGCTGAGCCATGTCCCACGCACGACTCAGCTTTCGTTCCGTCCGTCAGGTCCGACGAGGATGGCCCGGTGCACGAAGGCGGGCGGAAGGTTCCCCCACACCGCCTTCGAGCGCTCCAGCCGGTCGAAGCGGCAGGCGAGTTCGGCGGTGAAGTGGCGGGCGGGCGGGGTCCAGGCCGCGTGCAGATAGGCGAAGGTGGTGAACCGGCCGCCGGGCGCGAGGACTTCGGTCACGGCGTCCAGGATGTGCCCGCGCCGGTCCTGCGGCATGACCGTCCACGGCAGCCCGGAGACCACCGCGTCCACCGGTTCGCCCACCGCCGCGGCCAGCCCGGCGGCCGAACCCCGGACCACGGTCAGTCGGCTGTCGCGCCGGGTGGCCGACAGCCGGGCCGCGAGCACCGGGTTGAGCTCGATGGCGACGAGCCGTGCGTCGGGTGCGAGCCGGGCGAGGATCGCGTCGGTGAACACCCCGGTTCCCGGGCCGAGTTCGGCGACGAGCCGGGCCCCCTCCAGGCCGATGCCCTCGGTCATCGCGTACGCCAGCCGCCGTGAACTGGCGGCCACGGCACCGGTCATGAGGGGCCGTCTGAGGAACTCGGTGGTGATCGACATGGCGGCCATGGTGGAAGCGCCCCGGGTGGCCGCACGTCGTATCCCCGGCCGGTGTCCGTACGACTGCGGGAGGACCCGGTGACGCCCGCCAGGACGATGCCGGGGAGCGGGCCCCGGCCGTAGCGTGAGGCGGTGCAACGGCTGATCGAGACCCTGCCCCGCCTGCGGCGCGGACATCCGTGGCTGACGGACGTTCTGCTGCTCGTGCTGGTGGCCGTGCCCCCGGTGATCCGCCCGCAGCCGGGCTGGCGGCCCGTCTGGGTACAGGCGGGCGTCTACGCCGCGCTGGTGCTGCCCCTGCTGTGGCGCCGCCGCCGGCCGGTCCTCGTCGCGGCCCTGGTGACGGCCGCGTTCTGGGCGCAGTACCTCGGGCAGGTGTGGGGACAGGAGCCGGGACGCGGCGCCGTCGCCCTGGCCGCGGTCCTGGCCACCCTCACCGTGCGCGGCCTGCGCCGCGCCGCCGCGGCCACGGTGGTCTGTGCCGCGGGCTGCGTCCTGCTGTGGATTCCCGCCTGGCAGCGGGAGTACGAGGGTCCGGGTGCCCGCGGCGCCTGGCTCACCCCGCTCGCCGTCGGTCTCCTGCTGGCCGGGGCCTGGGTGTTCGGCGAGTACGTCCGGGCCCGCCGCGCCTATGTCGCCGAGTTCGAACGACGGGCCGCGCTCGCCGAGTCGGAGCGCCTGGCCCTGGCCCGGGTCGCCGTCGCCGAGGAGCGGGCCCGCATCGCCCGAGAGATCCACGACGTCCTCGCGCACAGCGTGAGCGTGATGGTGCTCAACGCCGAGGGCGGCAGGCTGATGCGGCACGCCGACCCCACGGTCGTCGACCGCACGCTCGGTGTCATCAGTACGACCGGCCGCGAGGCCCTGGACGAACTGCGCCGGCTGCTGGAGGTCCTGCGTACCCCCGACGCGGACGCCCCGGCCGGCGGCCCCGGCAGCGGTGGGGCCGGCGCCTCGCTCGCGGCCGATCTACGGCGGCTGGTCGCGCGCCTCAACACGAGCGGCACGCGCGCCCGGCTGGACCTTCGTGGAGAGCGGGGCGGTCTTCCGACGGACCTCACCGCGCAGACGTACCGCATCGTGCAGGAGGCGCTCACCAACGTCGTCAAGCACGCGCCGCCGGACGCCACGATCCATGTACGGCTGGACACGGGCATCGAGGGGCCGGGGCGGCTGGTCCGCGTCCGTGTGGAGAACTCAGCCGGAGCGGGAACCGTCCCGGAGCACCCCAGCCCACCGCCTTCTCCCGGTCACGGCCTCACCGGCATGCGCGAACGCACCGCCCTGTACGGCGGGAGCGTCGACGCCGGGCCCACGCCCGACGGGGGCTACCGCGTCACCGCGACCCTGCGCCCCACTCGGTCCGAGCCCACCACGGCGACCCCATGACCGGCCGGACCCCGACCCCCTCACCGTCGCGGGTGCTGATCTGCGACGACCAGGAACTCATCCGGATGGGACTGCGCATGGTCATCGACAGCCAGCCCGACCTCACCGTGGTGGGCGAGGCCGCCGACGGGGAGACGGCGATCACGGGCGTGGCGGCCCTGGAACCGGACCTCGTCCTGATGGACGTACGGATGCCCGGCCTGGACGGACTCGCCGCGACCGAGCACCTCTGCGCGCAGCCCGATGGACCCCGGATCCTTGTCGTCACGACCTTCGACCTCGACGAGTACGCCTACGCGGCCCTGCGCGCCGGCGCGAACGGCTTCCTCGTCAAGGACGCCCCCGCCGAGGAGATCCTGGTGACCGTCCGGGCGGTGCTGCGGGGCGAGATCATGGTGGGGCCCTCACTCACCCGGCGCCTGGTCGACCGCTTCGTCCGCCAAGCCCCCGCCTCCGTGCCCGCCCAGCGCACCCGACTGGCCGCGCTCACCGACCGGGAACGGGACGTCCTTGTCCTGGTCGCCGGAGGACTGACCAACGGCGAGATCGCCGACCGCCTCTTCGTCGGGGAGACGACCGTCAAGACCCACCTCGGGCGCATCCTGACCAAACTCGGCCTCCGCGACCGTATCCACGCGGTGATCTTCGCCTACGAGAGCGGACTGATACGGGCCGGGGACTGAACAACGTCCCGAAGAACGACCTTGCCGATGTCGTACCGTTCCTCGGGACCTGAGGTCATGCCTGCAGCAGGCATGCCTGATGAGGACGGCGACGGCCGGTCAGTGGCCGCCCCGGTGCGCGTGCGCTTCCGCGAGGAGGAGATAGCTGCTGGCGGTCCAGGTGTAGGCGCGGTCGCGCAGGCCCGTTCCGGTGAGGGCGTCGAAGTTCTCGGCGAAGCCGTGGGTCTCGCACAGGGCGCGGAAGCGGGCGCTGATGTCGTCGGCGAGGCGGTGGTGGCCGGCGCGGCGCAGACCGTCCTCGACGAGGACGGTGGCGGGGGCCCAGATCGGGCCGCGCCAGTAGCCGTCGGCGAGGTAGTGCGGCGAGGTGGTCCGTTCGGTGGCGAGGCCGTACGGCGTCAGATGGGTTTTGATGTGGTCGGCGAGCGCGGCGGCGACCTCGGCGGGGAGGTGCTCGCCGAGCACGACGGGCATCAGGTCGAGCAGGCTCGCGCTGCGCCAGGTGTCCCCGGTGGCGGCGTCCCGGGCGACGAACCGGTCTGTGTCCCAGAGCTGGTCGAGCAACGCCGCCTGGAGGTCCTCGGCGGTCCGTGTCCATCCTCCGGCCTCGTCGGGTCTTCCCAACTCGGCGGCCAGCATGGCGAGTTGATGGAGTTGCAGGACGAGGAAGGCGGTCAGGTCGGCGGTGACGACCACGCGCGCGGGGTCGAAGGTGGTCGCGTTGTCCCAGCCGCTGTCGTTGCCGTGCTGGTAGTAGGGCAGTTCGGCGTCCGGTGCGCGTCGCGCGGTGAGCCAGAAGTCGGTCCAGCGCCGCAACCGGTCGTAGATCGTGGCCAGTTCGTCCGTGCCGGGCGGGACCGGGAGCCGGCGGCGCAGGCGGCCGAAGGCCCAGCCGTGGATGGGCGGCTTGACGAAGTTGTGCAGGACCTCGGAGTGCGTGACCGAGTCGGGCAGGGCGCCACTGTCGTCCTGGTGGTCGAAGGGCAGGGAGAACTGGTGCAGGGCGAGTAGCGGGCGTCCGGGTGCCAGCGCGAGGGCGTTGAAGCAGTGGTCCCAGCTCCAGACCTTGTCCATCCAGTGCTTGGACATCAGCACGGCGGGCCGGGTGACCAGGCCCGTGGGCCGTACGGTGGCCGACCAGACGACGTAGGCGGCGAGTTCGGCGGCCGGAGTGGCGGCCGAGCGCCAGGGGGCGATGTCGTCGACGAACTCCGCGAAGCTCCTCCGCGCGGTCCGGAGGATCTCGTCGAAGGATGCGGTGGACCCGTACGGCGGGCGGGCGGTGTCGAGTTCCTCGATCGCGAGCTCCCAGGTGCCGCCCGCGTCCGCGGTCACGGCGACCCCGCGGTCGGCGCCGCCCAGTGCCTGGGCACCGGCCGGCTCCCCGCGGGCGCCGGACAGGAGCGTGACGCGGTAGCGGCGTCCGGTCTCGTACGAGGTGAACACATGGGCGTTCGCCGCCGGGTCGTGGAAGAAGTACGTCCCGCTGAAGGGGGTCAGGGTCCGCGCGGCGGCGAGGACGCCGAGACCGAGGCCGCTCCCCCGCAGCCGAACGGTGTCCGGCGACGCGTAGACGAGGTCGACACGGCCGCCGTCCCGGCCGATCCAGCTCAGCAGGCCCGGGGTCGCCTCCACGCGGGTCTCGGCACGGCCGCCCCTCGCATCGAGGGAGACGAGGCGCAGGACGGCGTGCATGCCGTTCTGGTGCGAGACGAGGTGGAGGTCCTCGGCGCGCGTCCTCTCCGCCAGCACGGGCGAGATGCCGAACCAGGAGCCGTACGTGCTGAACGGGATGTCGTGGACGGAGAAGGCCGGGCCGGACGGGGCGGCGGTCATGGGGCGTGACTCGATTCTGCAGCAGGGCGACGGCCGGCCGGGCGCGTGGGCTCGGCCGTCGTGACAAGGACAGGGGGAGCGGCTCAGTCCTTGACCGCTCCGGCGGTCACACCGGCGGCGACATAGCGCTGGGCGAGGACGAGGATGACCGCGGCCGGCAGCGAGGCCACGACGGCGGTGGCCATGATGGCGTTCCACTGCTGGTTGTTGTTGCCGATGTAGTGGTAGATGCCGAGGGTGATCGGTTCGTGCGCGCCGCCGTTGACGAGGGTGCCGGCGAAGACGAAGTCGGACCAGGACCACAGGAACGCGAACAGGGACACCGTGACGACGGCGTTGCGGCTCATCGGCAGGACGATCGACCGGAAGGTGCGCAGCGTTCCGGCGCCGTCGGTCCTCGCGGCCTGGAGGAGTTCGCCGGGGATGCCGGACATGAACGCGGTGAAGATGAGCACGGCGAAGGGGACGGCCAGGGTGGAGTCGGCGACGATCAGGCCGGGGACGGACTGGAGCAGGCCGAGGCCGAGGTAGATGGCGTAGAAGCCCATCGCCATGATGATGCCGGGGATCATCTGGGCGGCCAGCAGCAGGAAGCTCAGGAGGCCGCCGCCGCGCGGGCGCAGCTTGGCCAGGGCGTAGCCGGCGGGCGCGGACAGCGCGACGGTCAGCGCGACGGTGCCCAGGCCGATGACGAGGCTGGTGCCGAGGTAGGGCAGCTGCACGTCGAGGACACTGCGGTAGCCGGCCAGGGTGCCGTGGGTGGGGAACAGGTCGGGCGGGCTCTTGCGCATGTCCTGGTCGCGGGTGAAGGACACGTTGATCATCCAGTAGACCGGGAAGAGCATGATCGCGGTCAGCAGCAGCCCGACGGCCGTCTTCCAGCCGGTTCTCATGACTGCACCTGCTTCCGCTGGACCCTGATGTAGACCAGGCCGAACAGCAGGGCCGCGACGACCAGCAGGTTCCCGACGGCCGCTCCGGGGCCGAAGGCGGGCAGGAGGTTGCCGAAGCCGAGTCGGTAGGACCAGGTGGCGAAGGTGGTGGAGGAGTCCGCCGGGCCGCCCTTGGTCATGATCCAGATGATGTCGAAGACCTTGAGCGTGTAGATCAGTCCGAGCAACAGCGTGATCGCGGACACCGGCCGCAGCAGCGGGAAGGTGACATGGCGGAACCGCTGCCACGCACCGGCCCCGTCGAGTGCCGCCGCCTCGTACAGGCTCGCGGGGATGGACTGCAGGCCGCTGTGGAGGACGACGAGGTTGAACGGGACGCCGATCCAGATGTTCGCGATGATCACCGAGGCCAGTGACCAGGACGGCGAGGTCAGCCAGTGCACCGGGTCGACGCCGACGACGCGCAGGGCGGCGTTGACGATCCCGGAGTCGCTGTTGAGCATCCAGGACCAGGTGGAGGCCGAGACGATCAGCGGCAGCAGCCAGGGCACCAGGAACAGGGCCCGCAGGGTGGCCGAGAGCCGGAAGTGCTGGTGGAAGAAGACCGCGAGCGCCAGCCCGATGGCGTACTGGAGGGCCAGGCAGACGGTGGTGAAGACCACGGTGTGCAGCAGGGCCGGGGCGAAGACCGGGTCGTCGAGCACGGTCCGGTAGTTCTGCAGGCCGGTGAACGGCGCGTCGCCCCGGACGAACGAGCGGACGGTGTAGTGGCGCAGGCTGAGGTCGAGGTTGCGGTAGAGCGGATAGGCGTAGAAGAGGGCGAGGTAGAGGGTCACGGGGGTGAGGAACCCCCAGGCGGCCCACGGGGTGGAGGTGGGCCGTCGCCGGGTGGTGGCGCGGTCCGGGCGTGGGGCGGCGCCGGCCGCCCCGCCCCGGACGCGCACGGACCCGGGGTCCGGCAGCTTCGTCTGGTTCATCGGTGCTCCGGGGAGTCCTGGCTACCGGGCGGCGGACTGCGCGGCGGCCAGCGCGTCCTTGGGCGACCGGGATCCGCTCAGGGCGGACTGGACGGCCTTCCACAACTGCTCCGAGATCTTGGGGTACTTGGTGCCGAGGTCGTCGCTGGTGCGTCCCTTGGCCGCCTTGACCGCGTCCACCCAGGGCTTCAGCTCGGCGTTCGCGGCCACCTGCTTGTCCTGGACCGCGCCGGTGGGGGCCACGTAGGACAGCGTGGTGTCGGTGGCGTAGCTGTTGTCGCCGCTGGTCAGGCAGGTCACCAGCTTCTGGGAGGTGGTGTAGCGGCCGGTGTCGTCCTGGACGGGGATCGTGACGAACTCGCCGCCGGTCGGGGCGGAGGCGTTGCCCCCGTCGGCGGCGGGGACGGGCAGGACTCCGTACGGGAAGCCGGCCTTGTCGGCGTTGGCGAGCTGCCAGGTGCCGTTCTCGGCGAAGGCGTAGTCGCCGGCGGCGAACTCCTGCCAGCTGGTGGTCTGGGTGTTGTCGAGGACCGAGTTGGGGGCGTATCCGTCGTCCAGCCAGCCCTTCCAGAGGGAGAGGGCGGACTCGGCCTGGGGGGAGTCGAGTGCGGTCAGCCGGGCACCCGAGCCCCAGAACCAGGGCAGGAACTGGAAGCTGCCCTCCTCGGTGCCGATGGCGGAGAAGGTGATGCCCTTCTCGCCGGACTTCTTGACCTTCGCCAGCGCCGCGGTCAGGGAACTCCAGTCCTTCACCGAGGCGATGTCGACGCCGGCCTTCTTCAGCACGTCCTTGTTGTAGTAGAGGGCGAGGGTGTTGGCGCCGATGGGCGTGCCGTAGGTCTTGCCGCCGGACTGGCCGGCCGCGAGCAGGTTGGGGTCGACCGCGGAGGTGTCGAGCTTGTTGTCGTCGGTCGTGGTGAGCACGCCCGCCTCGGCGAGGGTGGAGACTACCGGGTTGTCGACGATGAGGACGTCCGGGGAGTTGCCCTGCTGTGCCGCGAGCAGCGTCTTGTTGGCCAGGTCGCTGGTGTCGAAGGCGGTCCGTTTGATCTTCACCCCGGCCTCGGTGCCGCACCGGTCCAGCAGCTTCTTCCAGTCCGAGGCCTTGTCGAACTGCGGGTACGGGTCCCAGACGGTGTAGGTACCGCTGCCGGCGCCGTTGCTGTCGGTGCTGCCCGAGCCGGAGGAGCAGGCGGTGGCACCGCCGACGAGGGCGAGGACGGTGAGGGCCGCGGTGGTCAGCCGGCGCTGTCTGGAGGAGTGGGTCATGGCGGATTCCTTCGTCTGCGGGCGTGCGGGTGCCGAGGGCATGGGGTCTTCACGCGTGCGGGTGCCGGGCTTCGGGCGGTGCGGAGGCGCCTGCGGGGCCGGGGCCACGGGTGGTTTCGGGCATACGGGTGCCGAGGCACGGGGTGACGGGGTGAGTGCGGGCACGGCGAACGGCGCTGTCGAGCGGTTCGTTGCGTCCCGTGAGGTGAGGTGGTGTACGGCGGTGGTGTCAGATGGTGGTGACGGGCCCGGCGGGTCCGGTGCTGGCCCGCAGGGAGATGGGCGGCGTCAGGAGGTGGTGGCGGGGCTGGGCCCCGGGGTGGCCGAGCCGCTCCATCAGCAGGTCGACGGCGCGGCGGCCCATCTCCTCGGCGGGTACGTCGGCGGCGGTGAGCTGCGGGGTGACCGTCTCCGCCCAGCGGGCGGCGACGACCCCGGTGACGGAGAAGTCGCGCGGCACATGGCGGCCCGCCCGGGCGAGCCCCCGGTAGAGGCCTCCCAGCGCGGCCTCGTTCAGGGTGACCAGGGCGGTGGTCGCCGGGTCGTCGTGGAGGATCCGCTCCAGGCAGTCCTGCCCCGAGGCGGCGTCGTCCCCGCAGCAGTACGTCCGGACCGTGAGCCCGCGTTCGGCCGCGGCCTTGGTGAAGCCGTCGAGGCCGCGGTGGGCGGACTCGTACCCGGCCCGCAACAGCTGTTCGGGACGGTTGACGAAGGCGACCCGGCTGTGACCGAGGTCCGCCAGGTGATGGACGCACGCCGCCGCCAGCGCGGTGTGGTCCAGGCCCACCCACCAACCGCCCTCGGGGTGCGCGGTGCGGCCGATGGCGACGGAGGGGAAATCCAGGGCGGCCAGGTGATCGACCCGGTCGTCCGCCAGCCTGATCTCCATCAGGATCGCCCCGTCGACGCGCCGCTCCCCCAGCAGCCGCTGGAACGAGCGGTCGCTGTCCACGCCGCTCGGTGAGAGCAGCACGTCGTGGTCGTGGGCCGCCGCGGCCTCCACGACACTGCCGATGAAGTCGAGCTGCATCCCCGTGTAGTGGTTGCCGGCCGGCGGGAAGACCAGACCGACGGTGCTGGTCCGGCCGTTGGCCAGGGCGCGTGCGCTGGCGTTGGGCCGGTAGCCCAGCTCGTCGATGACCTGCTGGATCTTCAGGCGGGTCTCGTCCGAGACCGGGCGCTTGCCGCTCAGCGCGTACGACACGGTGCTCCGCGAGACACCGGCCCTGCGGGCGATCTCACCGATGTTCACGGGACTCCTTCGTCGAACCGGTTCGCGTGAAGTGAAGGTAGGAATCGCCCACCCTGCTGTCAACACCCTGGACGACTTCCGTCCAAAGGATTGCTGGCCGCATCGCCCGGTGCTAGTTTCGCGAACCGGTTCGACGGCCTCGCCCGGCCGTCACCCGTCCCCCATCGAGCAAGCCCTCCTCCCCGGCAACAGATCATCGAACCGGTTCGACGACTGCCGACCACTCGACCACCCCAAGGATTGAGGACGCGATCCATGCCATCCGCTGACAGACCGGCCCGCCACCGGGCCCCGGCCGCCGTGGCGCTGGCCCTCGGCGCGGGCCTGCTGGCCGCCCCGGCCGTCCCGGCCCAGGCCGCCGAGGCACCCCCGCCCGCCGCGCACTACACCTTCGACCAGGACGACCTCGCCTCCGGCAGGATCAGCGACAGTTCCGGCAACGGCCTCACGGCGACGCTGGTCAACGCCTCCACCGCCGAGTCCGTCACCGGCACGGGCGGCGGCAGGGCGCTCTCCCTGCCCGGCGGGGAGCCGTCCTCCGGCGGCGCCTACGTCCGGCTGCCCCGCGAGGTCCTCGGCGACGCGAGCGATCTGACGGTCTCGGCCCGGGTGCGGTGGAGCGGCGACACCTCGCCCTGGCAGCGCCTCTTCGACCTGGGCACGGACACCGGCAGATACCTGTTCACCACCCCCTCCAACGGCAGCGTCCTGCGCACCGCCGTGACCACCGGCGGAGGCGGCGCGGAGGCACAGGTCTCCGGCTACGCGCCCCTGCCCGCCGACGGCTGGCGGACCGTCACCGTCACCCTCGACACCGCCGCCCGCCGGGTCACCACCTACCTCGACGGCGTCGCGGTCTCCTCCGCGGCGACGAGCGTCCGGGCCAAGGACCTGCTGGACGGTTCGGCCACGGCGGCCGGGTACATCGGCCGGTCCTTCTACCAGGACCCGCTGCTCAAGGGGGCGATCGACGACTTCACGGTCTGGCACTCGGCGCTCACCGCCGAGCAGGTGGCCGGCACGGTCGGAACGCCGCCCACCCTCGATCGGCTCTCGCGGACGTCGTTCGAGGTCCGTACGACGACCGGGACCGCCCCCTCCCTCCCGGCCACCGTCCGCTCCTCCTTCTCCGACGGCTACGAC
Source organism: Streptomyces sp. NPDC005811 (assembly GCF_040630405.1). Lineage (NCBI taxonomy): Bacteria > Bacillati > Actinomycetota > Actinomycetes > Kitasatosporales > Streptomycetaceae > Streptomyces > Streptomyces sp. NPDC005811. The sequence continues at coordinate 20,436 of NZ_JBEXXK010000057.1, read as the reverse complement.
CGCGACACCCCCGTCGGCTGGGACGCCGTACCGGCCGGGGCGTACGACCGGCCGGGGACCTTCACGGTGGCCGGGACGGCCGCCGGACGGCCGGTGCGGGCCACCGTCACCGTGGTCCGCGAGGGAGCGCTGACCGTCGACCTCGGCTCGGACACCGGCGCCTTCCACGGCGGCGCCTCCGGCACCCTCTACGGCGTGTACGGGCCGGACGTCCCCACCGGCAACCTCATCGAGGGCATGGGACTGCGCACGGTCTCCACCAAGGCCCAGGACGGCCCGCAGCACCCGGGCGCCGACGCGCTGGACGTGGTGCGGCCCCTGGCCGACGCCACCGACGGTGACGTGTACATCTACATGACAGACATCCACCGCGGCTTCCCGTACGAGTGGCCGGGCGCCACGCCCGCGGAGAAGCTCGACCTCTACGAGAAGAAGATCGCCCAGCAGGTCGACCAGGTGCTGGCGCTGCCCGAGCGCTACCGGGACAACATCGTCTTCGTGCCGTTCAACGAGCCCGAGGGCAATATGTTCGGCACCGGCGAGTGGAGTTACGACAAGGTCAGCTGGCTCACCGACCCCGAGGACTTCTTCGCCGCCTGGGACGAGGTCCACCGGCTCATCAAGGGGAAGATGCCGGACGCCCGCGTCGCCGGCCCCAACACCAGTGTCCTGTACGACCAGGTGAAGGGCTTCCTCGGCCACACCCTGGCCGCGGGCACGCTCCCCGACGTGATCACCTGGCACGAGCTGAGCCACCCGGAGGCGGTGCGCCGGAACGTCGCCAAGTACCGGGCGTGGGAGGAGGAGTTGTTCCGGGGCACGGCCGAGGAGGGAACCCGACTCCCCGTCAACATCAACGAGTACGCCTTCAACTACCACACCTCCGTCCCGGGCCAGATGATCCAGTGGGTGTCGGCGATCGAGGAGTCCAAGGTCGACGCCGACATCGCGTACTGGAACATCGACGGCAACCTGTCCGACTCCGCGGTGCAGTCGGGCCGCGGCAACGGCCAGTGGTGGCTGCTGAACGCGTACGCCTCGATGAGCGGCCACACGGTGACGGTGACCCCGCCGTTCCCCGGCGAGAACTACACCATGCAGGGCGTGGCCACGCTGGACGAGCGGAAGAAGCAGGCCCGGCTGCTCTTCGGCGGTTCCGCTGGCAAGGGGCACCTCACCTTCGCCGACGTGCCGGCGAAGGTCTTCGGGGACCGGGTGCACGCCTGGGTGCGCGAGATCGAGTGGAGCGGTCAGATCGGCGACTCCTCCGGCCCGAAGCTGCTGACGGAGACCGATCTGACGGTCAATCAGGACGGCACGGCGGTCCTGGACTTCGGCGACGGCGGGCTGCCTGAGCTGAAGGAGTCGTCGGCCTACGAGATCGTCCTCAGCCCGGCCGGGAAGGCGAAGGGCACCCAGTCCGCACCCGTGCGCTGGCAGGGGTCGTACGAGGCGGAGGACGCCGCGCACACCGGGTCCGGCTACTCGAGGAACGGTCCGGAGGGCTCGACGAGCGACGTGTCGAAGTTCTACACCTCCGGCGGCTACGACGTGGGCGGCCTGCGCACCGGCTCCGACGTCACCCTCGACTTCACCGTGGACGTGCCCGAGGACGGCGACTACGACCTGAGCGTCTTCGCCAACTCCCTCAACACCTTCGACAAGGTGAAGGACCGGGGGCCCACCGATGTGTTCCTCCGGGTCGACGGCGAGGCGGACACCGAGCAGAAGCTGTACCTGCCGCTCGGCTACAAGTGGGTGGTGTGGGACCACACCGACACCGAGGTCCGTCTGACCCGGGGCAGACACACCCTCACGCTCGCCGCGAGGAGCCTAGACGGCAGGGGCGCCACGAAGGGCGACGCGATCGTCGACCGCCTCACCCTGTCCCTGCCGGACGCCTCGGCCGGCACCCGGGTGTACGAGGGCGAGCTGGCCTGGCTGGGCGGCGGGGCGCGCCCCGTCTACACCCTGCCGAAGCACACTCCGGCCCCCGCCACCGGCTCGGGCGCGGCCCGGCTCGCGAAGGGCCAGACGGCCACGTTCTGGGTCTACTCCCCCGCCGACCGGGAGGCCACGCTGAGGGTCGGCACCCTGGGCGGTTCGGGCGCCCGGCTCTCCGTCGACGGGCACGACGTCCTGCGGCTGGCCGAGGGACGGAACGCGGTGGCGGTCTCCCTCTCGGGCGGCGTCAACAAGGTGACGGTGACCGGCGGTTCGTCCACCACCCTCGTCGACCGTCTCACGGTCACCCCCTCCGAGGGCGCGCTCCCGGTGCGGACGTACGGGGCGCGGGACGCCACGCTGGCGGGCACGGCCTCGCTCACCCCGCTCACCCGGGCCACCGACGGCACGGCGATCACCGGCATCGGCGGCGATCCGGGCAACGGCAACACCGCGACGTTCACCGTCACGGCCGACCGGGCCGGTCTGTACGCGCTGCGGATCCGCTACTCCAACCCCGAGCAGTCCCCGGCCACCCACTACAACCCGGACCCGCTCGCCCGGCACGCCGACCTCTCCGTCAACGGCGGTGAGACACGGCGGGTCGGCTTCCCGCACACCTTCCACCAGAACAACTTCTGGGAGCTGACCGTCCCGGTCCGGCTCGACGAGGGACGGAACACGATCGCCTTCCGGTCCGAGGAACTACCGGACTTCGACGGCACCACCTACGCCTCGGACACCTTCCCGGGGGTGCTCCTGCGCTCGCGCTACGCACCGCTGATCGACCGGATCGCGGTCGCGCCGTACGCCAGGGAGGTGCGCTGAGGTGACCTGACGGCCCCGCGTGCCGTCGGCCTGGTCAGCCGTCCGCCGGAGCCGGGGCCGGCCAGGCCCCGCGGTCCAGCAGGTCCAGGACGAGGGCCGCGATGTTCCAGGCGTCGTCCTCGCCGCGGTGGTGGCGTCCTTCGAGGGGCAGTCCGGCGATCTTCAGGGCCTGGCTCATGCCGGGTTTCCTGCGCAGGCCGTGGGCGGTGGTGAAGACCGCCTTGGCGTTGGTGTGGCCGCGCTCGACGGGATACCCGAACGGGTAGGCCACCCCGCCGGCCAGGCTCTGGCGGGCGAACTGGCGGCGGTCGTAGTCGCCCCAGCTCGCCCAGGGCCGCTCCGCCGCCCCGTACTCCTCGACCAGGAGGCGGCACGCCTCGGCGAAGGTCGTGCCGCGCGCCACGTCCGCCTGCGTCAGACCGGTCAGTTCGGTGCAGAAGGGGCTGACGGTGGAACGGGTGGGGCGGACCATGATGCCGTGCCGGGACAGGCGGCGCCGGGCCCGCACGTCGACGACCGTGAGGCCGATCTCGATGATCTCGTTCACCGAGCCCGGCGGGGGCTGTCCGTCCCAGCAGGTGGCTTCGACGTCGATGACGTTGAGGAGGATCGGGTGGTCGTCTCGCATGGGGCGAGGCTACGAGGGGGCCGGGCCGTCCGGCATCCGCTTTTCCGCCCCCTCGCTCCGCACCGCGGGAGGAACCCGCTGTGCGGGTACGGCGGTTGCGGGCGGGACCGTGCGTGGGTGTTCTCGTCCGGTACGGCCGAGCAGGGCGGCGAGAGACAGCGCCGCGCAGGCGGTGAGGGCGGTCCCCCGCCAGCCGAGGGTGTCGAGCAGGGGCGCGGCGACGGCGGTGCCGAGAGCGCCGGTGGTGAAGTACAGCACGAGGTAGACGCTGGAGAGACTGCCGGAGCGTTGGGGGTCGAGGGCGATGACCCGGCTGGTGTTGGCGGCCTGGGCGGCGAAGCAGCCGGCGTCGAAGAGGGCGAGGCCGAGGGCGACGGCCGGCGGGGTGTCCAGGCCTGCGGCCAGGACGGCCGTTCCGGTCGCGGCGGCGGACATGCCGAGACCGATCACGGTGGCCGGGCCGCGGCGGTCGGCGAGGCGTCCGGTGAGCGGGAGGGCGGCGAGGCCGAGCAGTCCGGTGAGGCTGTACAGGCCGATGGCGGTCGGATCCAGGGAGTGCGGTGGTGCGGCCAGGGCGAGCGCGAGGGCGACCCAGACGAGGTTGAAGGCGAAGTACCAGAGTCCGCCGGCGAGGACGGCGCGGCGCAGGGGCGGGAACGCGCGCAGCAGCGGGGGGAGCGCGGCGAGGGTGGCGCGGTAGCCCTGCGGGGAGTGCGGGCGCTCGCGGGGCAGGAGTGTGGCGGCGGCGAGCGCGCAGAGCAGGGAGAGGCCGGCGAAGACGAGCAGCATGCGCCGCCAGCCGAGGAGGTCCGTGAGGGCGCCGCCGGCCAGCCGGCTGAGCAGGATGCCCGCCGACATGCCGGCGGCGACCGTGGCGACTCCCCGTGCGCGGCGGCCGGGCGGGGCATGGCGGCCGGCGATGCTGCCGGCCTGGGCGGCGACACTGGCTGCCGCGCCGATGAACAGGTACGCGGTGAGCAGCACGGCCGGTCCGGAGGCGGTCGCGGCGACGGCGAGGGCGGCGGCCAGCGTGGTGAGGTGGGCGGCCACCAGCCGGTGGGGGGCGAGGCGGTCGGCGAGCGGGAGCAGGAGGGCGAAGCCGGTCATGCAGCCGACGAGCGCGGCGGTCGGGACCAGGCCGATCACGGAGGCGGGGACGTCCAGATCGGCGGCGACCGTGGAGAGGGCGGGCTGGAGGGCGTAGTTGTTCGCGAGGGCCGTACCGGCGGCGGTGGCCAGGAGGAGGGTGCCGCCCCGGGGCAGAGGGCGGGTCATGGCCGGGTGTCGCGGGCGAGGACGACGGCGTAACGGCACTCGGTGTCGGTGGTGTTGGCGAAGGCGCGCTCGCTGGGCTCGCCGAGTTCGATGGTGTCGCCGGCGTCGAGTTCATGGACGGTGTCGCCGTCGTGGAAGGTCAGATGTCCGTCGAGGACCCACACGATCTGCCGTACGAAGGCGAAGGCGGCGGCCGGGTACGGCACATGGGCGCCGGCGGGCAGCCGGATCTCGGCGACCTCGGCGGGGAAGTGCGGGCCGGTGATCTGGCGCCGTCGGTAGCCGGTGCCGGGGTCCCGCCACTCGGGCACGTCGGCGCCCCGGCGTACGCCCGTCCCCGTCCCCTCTCCCACGTCCTCCCGCACGGCTTCGGTGTCTGCTTCGGCTTCGGCGAGGGCGAGCAGGGAGGCGACGCTGAGCTGGAACGCGGCCGACAGCTTGCCGAGGACGACGGCGGTGGGGCTGCTCTCGCCGCGCTCGATCCTGCTGATCATGGCCTGGGAGACACCGGAGGCGTCGGCGAGCCGGGCCAGGGTCCAGCGGCGGCGTTCCCGTTCGGTGCGGACGCGGGTGGCGATCTGCCGCACCAGAGGATCTACTATGTTGGACATGAATCCAATATACGAGAGAAACCGGACGGCGGTGACCGTCCGGCCCGCACGGCCGGGCGACGCCGAGGCGGTCCGCGCGATCCGCAACCACGCGGTCGCGACGTCGACGGCGCTGTGGACGGACACCCCGCAGTCCCCCGCCGACGGGGCCGCCTGGCTGGCCGCCCATCTGGAGCGCGGCTCGGCGTTCGTGGCCGAGGTGGACGGGGAGGTCGCCGGGTACGCCGTCTACGGTCCCTGGCGGGAGCTCGACGGCTACCGCGACACCGTCGAGGACTCGGTCTACGTCCGCGAGGGCCGGCACGGGCTCGGCATCGGTTCGGCGCTGCTCGGCGCGCTGGTCGCCGCCGCGCGCGAGGCCGGTCATCACGTCATGATCGCCGCCATCGAGACGGAGAACACGGCATCCGTCCGGCTGCACGAGCGGTTCGGCTTCCAGGACGCCGGCACCCTGCGGGAGGTCGGCGTCAAGTTCGGCCGCCGGCTCGATCTCACGCTCCTGCGGCTCGGGCTGAGCTGAACCGACGGAACGGCGGAACGGATCAGCGGTGTTCGGGGTTGTCCATGCCCGGACGGCGGCCCGCCTCCGCACGTCTTACGGAGTGGTGACGTACCCGGCGGGTCACGGCCCGTCGCGGGCGGGCCGTCCTAGCGTGGCCGTATGCGCGTACTGGTCACCGGCGGTGCCGGATTCATCGGGTCCCATGTCGTCGACGTGCTGCGGGAGCGGGGACACGAACCGGTGGTGTTCGACGTCCGGCAGGCTCCCGGCGCCGACGTCCGCACCCCTGCCGCCGTGGCCCGGGCCCTCGCCGGGGTCGACGCGGTGTGCCATCAGGCGGCGATGGTCGGGCTCGGTGACGGGGTCGCCGACGCGGCGGAGTACGTCTCGCGCAACGACCTGGGCACGGCCGTGCTGCTCGCCGCCATGGCCGAGGCCGACGTCGGGAACCTCGTGCTGGCGGGGTCGATGGTGGTGTACGGCGAGGGGCGGTACGAGTGCCGCGGGCACGGGCGCGTACGGCCGGGGCCACGGGCCGTCGCCGACCTCGACGCCGCCCGCTTCGAGCCCACCTGCCCCCTGTGCGGGGACGCCCTCTCCCCCGGCCTGGTCGGCGAGACCGCCCCGGCCGATCCGCGCAACGTGTACGCCGCGACCAAGCTCGCCCAGGAGCACCTGGCCGCCGCCTGGGCCCGGTCGACGGGCGGGTCGGCGGTGTCGCTGCGCTACCACAACGTGTACGGGCCCCGGATGCCCCGCGACACCCCGTACGCCGGTGTGGCCTCCTTCTTCCGCTCCGCGCTCGCCCGGGGCGAGGCTCCCCGCGTCTTCGAGGACGGGCGGCAGCGGCGCGACTTCGTCCATGTGCGTGACGTCGCGGCGGCCAACGCCGTCGCGCTGGAGGCCGGGTCCGCGCCGGGGGCGCTGACCGCGTACAACACCGGCAGCGGCGAGCCGCACACCGTGGGGGAGATGGCCCGGGCGCTGGCCGCCGCGTGCGGCGGGCCCGACCCGGTCGTCACCGGTGAGTACCGGCTCGGGGACGTACGGCACATCACCGCGGACTCCGCGCGGCTGCGGGCCGAACTGGGGTGGAGACCGGAGGTCGCCTTCGAGGACGGCATGGCGGAGTTCGCGCGGGCCGGGACGCGGGAGGCATAGGGCCGGTGGTGCTGCCCGCGTTCATGGAGCTGCGGCGGGCAGCACCACCTCGAAGCGGCAGCCCCCGGGGATGTTGCACACCGTGGCCCGGCCCTGGTGCGCCTCCACGATCCCCCGGACGATGGCGAGGCCCAGGCCCGCACCGGCCGGGGGCGTCCGGGCGTGCGTGCCGCGCCAGCCGGTGTCGAAGACGCGGGGCAGGTCCGCCTCGGGGATGCCGCCGCAGCCGTCCGTCACCGACAGCACCACGCCGCCCGGGGAACGCTCCGCGGCGACCGCGACCGTCCCGTCGGCCGGGGTCCGGCGGATCGCGTTGACCAGCAGATTGCCCAGCACCCGGCTCATCTCCTTGCCGTCCACCTCCACCGGCACCGGCTCGATGCGGCCTCCGACCAGCCGTACGCCGTGCTCCCGGGCGAGCGGGTCCGCTCCCGCGAGCGCGTCGCCGACGAGGTCGTACGACGACATCCGGGTGGGCGCGAGCGGCAGGGTGCCCGCGTGGATCCGGGAGAGCTCGAAGAGGTCGCCGACCATGCCGTCGAGGCGTTCGACCTCGGTGCGGATCTGCCGGAGGTAGCGGTCGGGATCGGCGGCGACACCGTCCTCCAGGGCCTCCGCCATGGCGCGCAGACCGGCCAGCGGGGTGCGCAGGTCGTGCGAGATCCAGGCGACGAGTTCACGCCGCGAGGTCTCCAGCGCCCGTTCCCGCTCCCGGGATTCGGCGAGCCGCACGCTGGTGGCCGCCAACTCGCGGCTGAGACCGTCCAGTTCGGCGGTCGTCGGGCCCGCGGGAGGGGCGAAGTCCCCGCCGTCGCCGAACGAGCGTGCCGCCAGGGCGAGTTCACGGCTGCGGGCGACGACCCAGCGTCCGAGCAGCAGCGCGGTGGCCAGGGAGACCACGGCCGCCATGGCGCCGACCGTGGTCACCACGGTCAGGTCGTGCGGGGAGAGGAACATCGCCCAGGCGACGGCGAGCGTGCCCGCGAGCATCGCGACGACCCCGACCGCCGCGACCACGGACAGCGAGGCGGTCAGCGAACGGCGGCGGATCGGCCGCAGCGCGGCGGCTCCGGCGAGGCCGGTGACGGCGGCGCCCGCGAAGGCGTACAGGGCGATCAGGACGGTGTCGCCCATGGTCATTCACCGCCCGTCGCGAAGCGGTAGCCCACGCCCCACACGGTCTGGATCAGGCGGGGCCGGGCCGGGTCGTGCTCGATCTTGCCGCGCAGTCGGCGGATGTGGACGGTGACGGTGGACAGATCGCCGAAGTCCCAGCCCCACACCTCACGCATCAGGTCCTCCCGGCTGAAGGCCCGCCCGGGGTGGCGCAGAAAGTACGAGAGCAGATCGAACTCGCGGAGCGTCAGGGAGAGTTCGCTTCCGTCACGGGTGGCACGGCGTGCGGCGGGATCGACGGTGAGGCCTGCCGCGCGCAGGGGGCGGGTGCCCGCGTCGGGACGGGAGCGGCGCAGGACGGACTCGACCCGCAGGACCAGTTCCCGGGGGCTGAACGGCTTGGTGACGTAGTCGTCGGCGCCGACCTCCAGACCGAGGATGCGGTCCTCCTCGTCGCCGCGCGCCGTGAGCATGATGACCGGCACGGGTCCGTGGCCGCGCATGCGGCGGCACACCTCCAGGCCATCCATGCCGGGCAGCATCAGGTCGAGGACCACGAGGTCGGGCCGGTGCGCGGCGGCCGCGGTGAGCGCGGTCGGGCCGTCGTCCGCACGGTCGACGACGTATCCGGCCCGGTCCAGGTAGCCGGCGACGATCTCCGCGACCGTCGGGTCGTCGTCGACGACCAGGACCCGGGCGGAGCCTGCGGTGGTGTCTGGCTGCTGCATGCCTCCAGCCTCCCACCGGCCCCGCGCAGAGGGTGGAGCGCGAGGGCCCGTGGGGCCGCGCCGTCAGCGTTTCGTAAGGACCGGAAGACCGTTGTGCGGCATTCGCGTTCGTAGGGTGAAAGCCGTGACCCTTTCCTCACCTCCCGACGTCGACGTCGTGCTGCCCTGCCTCGACGAGGCCCAGGCACTGCCCTGGGTGCTCGCGCGGATCCCCGCCGGCTGGCGGGCCGTCGTGGTCGACAACGGCTCCACCGACGGCTCCGCGGAGATCGCCCGCGCCCTCGGCGCGACCGTCGTGCACGAGCCGCGCCGCGGCTTCGGCGCCGCCTGCCACGCCGGGCTCGGCGCCGCCCGCGCCGACGTCGTGTGCTTCTGCGACTGCGACGCCTCCCTCGATCCCGGGCTGCTCGTGCCCTTCGTCGAGGAGATCCGCGCGGGCCACGCCGACCTGGTGCTCGGGCGGCGCCGGCCGCACGGCCGTACCGCCTGGCCCGCGCACGCCCGTGCGGGCAATCTGGCGCTGGCTCGGCTGCTGCGCCGCCGCACCGGTCTGCGACTGCACGACCTCGGTCCGCTGCGGGCGGCCCGCCGGGAGCCGCTGCTCGCCCTCGGCCTGACCGACCGGCGCAGCGGCTATCCGCTCCAGACGGTGGTGCGGGCCGCCGACGCGGGCTGGCGCATCAGCGAGCACGATGTGCCGTATCTGCCCCGCACCGGCGCCTCCAAGGTGACGGGGGCACCTGGCGGGGCACCTGGCAGGCCGTACGGGACATGAGCCGCGTTCTCCAGGAGGCACCCGTCGGTGAGGAAGGCGCACGGTGACCACCCTCCTCGTCATCGCCAAGGAGCCCCGGGCCGGGCGGGTGAAGACCCGGCTGACCCCGCCGTTCACGCCCGGGGAAGCGGCGCAGCTGGCGGAGGCGGCACTGGCCGACACCCTGCGCACCGTGGCCGCGGCGCCCGCGGCGCGACGGGTCCTGGTCCTCGACGGTGCCCCCGGTGCCTGGCTGCCGTCCGGCTTCGACGTCGTCCCGCAGTGCCCGGGCGGTCTCGACGAGCGGCTGGCGCAGGCGTTCGCGCGCTGCGCGGGCCCCGCGCTGCTCATCGGTATGGACACCCCGCAGGTGACCCCGGAACTGCTCGCCGTGGACTTCGCGGACTGTGACGCCTGCTTCGGGCCGGCCGAGGACGGCGGCTTCTGGGCGCTGGGGCTCGCCGAGCCCGATCCCGGCCTGCTGCGGGGTGTGCCCATGTCGACGCCGGTGACCGGGGCCGTGCAACGGGAGCGGCTCGTCGCGGCCGGACTGCGGGTGCGTGATCTGCCGTGCCTGCGGGACGTCGACACCGCCGCCGACGCCCACGCGGTCGCCGCTCTGGCCCCGCACGGCCGGTTCGCACGGCGCCTGGCCCGTCTGGCGCCCGCCGCGAGCCGCCCGTGAGCACCACCGTGCCCCCGTGGTCCGCCGCCGACCCCTACGACGCCGCTCTGCACGCCGGGCGCGGCCCGCTGTTCCTGCGTCACGCCGACGGCCGGCTGCTGCCGCTGGATGTCGAACGCTGGTGCGGGCGGGCCGACGCGGTCGACCGTGACGTACTGGACCGGTGCGAGGGCGCCGTGCTGGACGTCGGCTGCGGACCGGGACGGCTGGTCGCCGAGCTCGCCGCCCGGGGGCGGACCGTCCTCGGCGTCGACGTCAGCCGGGCCGCCGTCGAGCGCACCGGCCGCCTCGGGGGCCCGGCACTGCGCCGCTCGGTCTTCGATCCGCTGCCGGGAGAGGGCCGGTGGGACACGGCCCTGCTGATGGACGGCAACGTGGGCATCGGCGGCGACCCGCCCGCGCTCCTCGCGCGAGTGGCCGCCCTGCTCGCGCCCGGCGGGCTGCTGATCGCCGAGACCGCGCCGGCGGACGTCGACGAACGCGTGCGCGTCCGTCTCGCCGACGCCCGCGCCGCCGTGGGTGCTCCCTTCCTCTGGGCGCGGCTCGGCACCCCGGCCCTGCTGCGGTGCGCGCGGGGCTGGGTGCCGGCGGATCAGTGGTCGGCCGGGGGGCGCCGGTTCCTCGCCCTGCGCAGCCTCAGCGCCAGCAGCAGGGCCGAGCCGGCGAAGAGGGCGGCGGTGATCAGCAGCCAGCGGGCGAGGAAGCCGTCCGGGGACAGTCCGGTGGCCGACCGGTAGCGCCGGTCCACCCGGCCGGCGATCAGCGGGAACCACACGAGGAGCAGCAGACCGGAGAGGGCGGCCGGGACCCGGACGTACAGCGTCCGCGCCCCGAGCCGTCCCGCGACCGCCCGGTCCGCCGCCGCGTACAGCGGGAGCAGGACGAGATCGTGCAGCAGCGCGGCGCCCACGATCCACCGGGCCACACCGAACCAGTCGTCCGCGAACAGTCGTACGCCGGCATAGGCGGCGAGCGCGAACGAGCAGGCCAGCAGCAGGAGTTGCAGGGGACTTCCGACAGGGATCCGCGGCGTGCGCATCACAGGTCTCCGAACGTCAGCCGGGCGACCCATTTGGTGTTCAGCACACCGGGCGCGGCGGGCACGATGATCCGCGCCGGATGACCGTGGTCGGGGGACAGGTCCTCGCCGTTGACGTACAGGGCGAGCAGGGAGCGCGGGTCGCCGACCTGGTCGGCGCTCAGGGCGGCGCGGCGGAGGCTCCGTGCCGCTGGAGGGACTCGACGAGGAGGTCCGGCGGGTCGCCCTCGTACCCGGCGAGCGCGGCGAGGTCGCGCAGCCGCACTCCGCGCCACCACTGGTCGGACGTCGACCAGCCTTCGACGCAGGCGATGGGCAGCGCCGCGCTGTGCAGCGGGAGTCCGGCGAGCCGGGCCCGGCTGAGGCGGACCGTGCCGGCGCGGCCGACGACGACGAGGCGCCAGGCGTCCTCGGTCGTCTCCGCCGGGTCGATGCCGGCGTACGCCGCGGTCTTGTTGATCTGGAAGCCGTTCGGGCCGGTGCCGGGATCGGCTCCGCCGTGCGGCGCGAGGAGGGCGGTGCGGCGCAGCCCGTCGAAGCTCTGCCCGACCGTGGTCAGGAACAGCAGCAGTGAGCGGCGCATCGTCTCGCATGGGCCGACCGTAGGGCCGGCCACCCCTCGGCAGGGGTCCGCGACCTGTGACGAAACGCTGACGTCCGGCCCGGACGGCGGTCCGCGTCCCGTCGGTCGGCCTAGCGTTCCGGTGTGACCCGCACGCTGCCCTCCGCCGAGCCGCACGCCCCACGTTCCGGTGACCCCTCCCGTGCCCTGCGCCGTGACCTGTACGCCGCCGCAGCCGCGGCCCTGCTGGTGACGGCGGCCGTGCTGATCGGCCGCCATGTCCAGGACACCGACCACACGCTGCGCGTCGACTGGCCTCCGCTGCTGGCCTCCTGGGGACCCCATCTGGGCCCCGGCACCCCGGCGGCCCTGCTCGTCGCGGCCGTCACCGTGGCATACGGCCCCTCCCTCGCCGCCCGTCTCCCCTGGCGGGCGCTGCTCCCGACGGCCTGGGGAACGTCCCTGGCGTGGACGTTCTCCCTGGCGCTGATCGACGGATGGCAGCGCGGCATCGCCGGGCGCCTCACCACCCGCCACGAATACCTCCAGGTCATCGACCGCTTCCACGACGTGCCGGGCACCCTGCGGGACTTCACCCACCACATCCTGCTCCACTCCCCCGACAACTGGCCCGCCCATGTCGCCGGCCATCCCCCGGCGGCCACCCTCATCTTCGTCCTGCTGGACCGGATCGGGCTGCGGGGCGGCGGCTGGGCCGGCGTCTGGTGCATCACCGTGGGTGCGACGGCGTGCGTGGCGGTCCTGGTCGCCGTGCGCAGCCTGGCCGGTGAGCATCTGGCCCGACGCGCGGCCCCCTTCCTGGTGCTGGCCCCGGCGGCGGTGTGGATGGGCACGTCGGCGGACGCGTACTTCGCGGCGGTGGCGGCCTGGGCGGTGGCGCTGCTCGCGCTGGCCGTCACCAGGGCTTCCCCCGTCGCGGCCGGGGCGTCCGGGCTCCTGTTCGGCCTGACCTGCTATCTCTCGTACGGCCTGACGCTCCTCGCGCCGATCGCCGCGGCCGTGCTGTGGCTCGGGCGGCGCGGTGTGCGGGGACGGCCGGTGCTGCTCGTGGCGCTGTGCGCGGGAGCGGCCGTCGTGCCGGCGGTGTTCACGCTCGCCGGGTTCGACTGGTGGGAGGCGTACCGGCTGCTGGTCACCCGGTACCGGCAGGGCGCGGGCGGCGTACGGCCGTACGCGTACTGGGTGTGGGCCAACCCGGCCTGCACGGTCCTGATCACGGGTCTGGCGACGGCGGGGGGACTGCTTCGGTCGGGGGCCGGCCTGCTGGGGCGGCGCTCCGCGGACCGCGACAGCGTCCGCCTGGCGCTTCTCGTGGCCGCCGCCCTGCTCTCCCTGCTCGTCGCCGACCTCTCCGGCATGAGCAAGGCGGAGACAGAGCGCATCTGGCTTCCCTTCGCGATGTGGCTTCTCCCGTCCTGCGCGTTCCTCCCCCGTCCCCGTGCCTGGCTCACCGCCCAGGCCGTGCTCGCGCTCCTCCTCAACCATCTGCTGAGGACCGGCTGGTGACACCTGGGGCGTCCACGCCCGCGGGTCAGCTGTCGGGCCCCGGCTTCACCAGGCCGCTGCGGTACGCGATGACGACGAGCTGGGCGCGGTCCCGGGCGTCGAGTTTCGTCATGGCCCGCTGGATGTGGCTGCGGACGGTCAGCGGGCTGAGGACGAGTTCGGCCGCGATCTCGGCGTTGGACTTTCCGTACGCGGCGAGCGCCATGACCTCGCGTTCGCGCTCGGTGAGCGTGCGGACGGCCGCGGGGAGGTCGCCGTACTCGGGGGCCTCGGGTGTGGCCAGGAAGCGGGTGATCAGGGACCGGGTGGCGGCCGGGGACAGCAGGGCGTCGCCGGCGGCGACCGTGCGGATCCCGGACAGCAGCACCTCGGGGCTGACGCCCTTGCCGAGGAACCCGCTCGCCCCCGCGCGCAGCGCCTTGGCGACGTTCAGGTCGTTCTCGAAGGTGGTGAGGATCAGCACCCGGCTCTCCGCGAGTTCCGGGCGCGCGCAGATCGCGGCGGTGGCGGCGACCCCGTCCACGTGCGGCATCCGGAGGTCCATGAGGATCACGTCGGGCCGGTGGGTGTCGGCGAGATCGAGGGCCTCCTGCCCGTCGGCCGCCTCCGCCACCACGGTCATGTCCTCGACCGAGTCGATGAGGATGCGGAACGTGGCCCGCAGCAGAGCCTGGTCGTCGGCGAGCAGGACACGGATGGTCATGGGGCGCGGCTTTCGTCGGGGCTGTCGAGCGGAGCGGGGCTGTCGAGCGGAGCGGGGCTGTCGAGCGGCAGGGTGCAGGAGACCTCGAAGCCGCCGTCGGGGCGGTGCCCGGCCTCGAAGGCGCCGCCGACGGCGGCGGCCCGCTCCCGCATGCTGACCAGGCCGAACCCCCGTACGGCACCGGGTGGTTCCGGCGTGCGGCCGGCGGTGGTGGGGTTGGTGACGGTCAGGGTCAGCGACCGGGAGGTGTAGGCGAGCCGGACGCGCGCGGTGCGGGGCGCGGCGTGTTTCGCGACGTTGGTCAGCGCCTCCTGGACGATCCGGTAGGCCGTCAGATCGAGGACCGGTGTGAGGTCGCGGGCCGGCCCCTCGGCGGTGACGGTGACCTCCAGGCCCGCCGCGGCACAGGCGTCGGTGAGGTCGGGCAGCTGGCCGAGGCCGGGCGCGGGGGTCAGTTCGTCGGCGGGGTCGCTCTCCTGACGCAGCAGGCCGACGGTGGCCTTGAGTTCGCGCAGGGCCGCCGCCGTGGTCTCCGGGAGCTTCGCGACGATCTCCAGGGCCTTGTCCGGGTCCTGCCGGGCCAGGTGGGCGGCGGTGCCGGCCTGGGCGTCGGCGAGGGTGAGGTGGTGGGCGACCACGTCGTGCAGTTCCCGGGCGATGCGCATGCGTTCCTGGATCACCCGGCGCCGCGCCTCCTCCTCCCGCTGCCGGTCGGCGTGTTCGGCGCGGGCCACGGCGTACTCGCGGCGCACCCGCACATAGCTGCCGAAGGCGGCGGACATCAGGACCCAGGCCGCCGGATTGACGGCGCCGAGGACCACGGAGTCGTGGAACGAGCTGAGCAGCAGGCCCGTGAGGACCATGCCGGCCGCGACCGCGAGGGCGCTGTTCCAGGCCGTCCGCCGGGGGGTGTGCAGGCTCACGGAGTACTGGGCGACGAGCAGCGGGCCCATGAGGAGCGGGGTCAGCAGATAGCCGAGGGCGCCCTGGGCCACGGTGCACAGCGTGGTCACGGCGAGGACGCGCAGCGGGTGGCGGTCGCGCCCGCGCAGGGCCGCGCAGGTCAGCACGGCCAGGGCGATCCCCGGCCACACGGAGGGGTGGTCCTTCATCAGCGCGCGGGTGAGGAGCACACCGGAGACCGTGAAGGCGAGCAGCAGCGCTCCGGGACCGCCGCGGCGGACCAGGGCCTGCCACGGCCGGTCTCCGTTCATCGCACTCCGCCTCGTGTTCACCGAAAGATCTGCCTCATGTCCGCTGAAGAAGCGACCCGCCCGGTCACAGGCGGAGCCCCTCGACGCTCCGGGGGTCACACCATCGTCTCCGATGCCGTGCCCCCGGGGCGCCCCCGCTCACGTCCGGGCGGTTTCCCGGGCCACCGGCTCACCGGAGGCCGGCGCCTCTCCGCGCACCGGCGGCGCGGTGAGTCCCGAGCCCTCGACGTCGATGTCGGGCAGCAGCCGGTCGAGCCTGCGCGGCAGCCACCACGCCTTGTCGCCGAGCAGGGCCAGCACCGCGGGCACCAGGGTCATGCGTACCACGAAGGCGTCGAAGAGCACGGCGACGGCGAGTCCGAACCCGATGGTCTTGATCATCGACTCACCGGAGCCGATGAACCCGGAGAAGACCGCGATCATGATCACGGCCGCCGCGACGACCACCCGCGCGCTGTGCCGGAACCCGGTGACGACGGCCTGCTGGGCCCCGTCGCCGTGGACGTACGCCTCCCGCATGCGGGCCACGAGGAACACCTCGTAGTCCATGGCCAGGCCGAAGACGATGCCCACCAGGAAGATCGGCATCAGGCTCATGATCGGCCCGGTCTGCTCCACCCCCAGCAGCGCGGCGCCCCAGCCCCACTGGAAGACCGCGACCACCGCGCCGAGGGCGGCCAGCACCGACAGCAGGAACCCGAAGGCGGCCTTGACGGGGACGAGCACGGAACGGAACACGACGAGGAGCAGCACCAGGGCCAGGCCGACGATGACGGCCAGGTAGGGCACGAGCGCGTCCTTCAGGGCCTGGGCGACGTCGATGTTCATCGCCGTGCTGCCGGTGACCTCGAAGGTCGCCCCCGTCTCCCGCTCCAGGCCGGGGCGTTCGCCGCGGATGGTCTGGACGAGGGACTTGGTGCGCTCGTCGTTGGGGCCGCTCGTGGGCACCGCCGAGAACAGCGCGGTGTCACCGGCCTGGTTGAACTGCGGGGCGGAGACGGACACGACCCCGCGGGTGGCGCCGATCCGCTCTGCGATCCCGCTGACGGCCGTCGCGGGGTCGGTCGCGTCCTTGACGTCGACGACGATCGTGAGCGGGCCGTTGAAGCCCGCCCCGAAGCCCTCGGCGAGCGCGTCGTAGGCGCGCCGCTCCGTGGACGACACGGGTTTCGACTCGGCGCCGGGCATGCCCATCTCCAGGTGGGCGGCGGGTACGGCGAGGGCGCCCAGGCCGGCGACACAGACGAGGAGGACGGCGACCGGGCGGCGCAGCACGAACCGCGCCCAGCGGGAGCCGCCGTTGTCCGGGCCGGGCTGCGGGCGGCCCTTGCGGACCGAGCGGGCCAGGACGGCGTCCGGCCACATGCCCAGCAGGGCGGGGACGAGGGTCAGGGCGATCAGGACGGCGACGACGACGGCACCGGCGGCGCACAGGCCCATCTTGGTGAGCATCGGCACGCCGATCACCGCCAGACCGGCCAGGGCGATGACGACGGTGAGGCCCGCGAAGACCACGGCGGAACCGGCCGTACCGACGGCGAGCCCGGCCGCCTCGTCCGGGGCGTGGCCGCGGGCGCGTTCCTCCCGGTAGCGGGAGACCACGAAGAGGGCGTAGTCGATGCCGACCGCCAGGCCGAGCATCGAGGCCAGCGTGCCCGTGGTCAGCGACAGGCCGAAGGTGCTGCCCAGGGCCATGATCGCGGCCATCGCGACCCCGACGCCGACGACCGCCGTCAGCAGCGGAAGGCCCGCGGCCGCGAGCGAGCCGAAGGTGATCAGCAGGACGACCGCGGCGAGGGCGATGCCGATGGCCTCGGCCGAGCCGCCGGCCTCGGGCTGCTCCGCCAGCGCGGTCCCCCCGACCTCGACGGTGAGGCCGGCGGCGCGTGCCTCGTCGATCGCCTTCTCCAGGGCCTTCTTGTCGGCGTCCGTGAGGTCGGAGGCCCCGACCTTGAAGTTCACCGTCGCGTAGGCGGTGGTGCCGTCCCGGCTCACCGCACCCGCCGTGAACGGGTTGACGGCGCTCGCCACCTCGGGTTCGTCCGCGGCCTCCTTCACGAGGGCGTCGACGGCGGCGCGGTTCCCGGCCGCGGTCACCTTCTCGCCGTCGGGTGCGACGAACACGATGCGCGCGTTGGCGCCGTTGGCGTCCGTGCCGGGGAAGCGCTCCCCGATCAGGTCGAAGGCCTTCTGCGCCTCGATGCCGGGCATGAAGGACGTGCCGTCGTCTGAGGAGGCGGGGGCCTGGGCCGCGCCGAGGCCGACGGCGCCGAGTATGAGTGCCCACAACAACGTCACGAGCCAGCGCCGCCGGAACGCGGTGCGGCCCAGGCGGTAGAGCAAGGTAGCCACGGGAAACGGGTCTCCAGGTCTGGTTTCGGGTGGATCACCAGCCTGGCGGCCCGGAGCCGCCGGGACATCGTGCCGGTGCGGGCAATACCGCTTGGTGCCGACGCACCAGACGCGCCGGTCCTCTCCTCCTCGAGGAGGAGGGCCGAACCGTGCCTGGGGATGACGAGGGGAACCCGCTGCAATAAAACGATTCAACCACCCTTGTCCGGCCACGGCCTTCCGATTAGGGTCACTGACGCGCATCAGTAACCACGTCAGCGTGTGACGGTGCGTACACGAGCAGCACGGCGCACCGACGGACGACCGGTTCGCGCCACGGCTCCGCCGCCTCGACCCCTAAGGACTTCCAGATGCCGCAGATCGACCTGTCCCGCCTCTCCCTGGAGGAGAAGGCCTCGCTCCTGTCGGGTCAGGACTTCTGGTCCACCCGCCCGTCGGAGGACGCCGGCCTGCCCTCGGTCGTGCTGACCGACGGGCCGCACGGCGTGCGGCGGCAGGTCGGGGAGTTCGACCACATGGGGATCTACGAGAGCCTGCCCTCCACGTGTTTCCCGCCCGCGGTGGCCGTCGGCAGCAGCTGGGACCCGGACGTCGCCCACCGCATCGGGGCCGCGGTCGGGCGCGAGGCCCGCGCACTCGGCGTCCACGTCGTCCTCGGGCCCGGCGTGAACATCAAGCGCTCCCCGTTGTGCGGACGCAACTTCGAGTACTACTCCGAGGACCCCCTGCTCTCCGGGCGGCTCGGCGCGGCCCATGTCCGCGGCCAGCAGGAACAGGGCGTGGGCGCCTCGCTGAAGCACTTCGCGGTCAACAACCAGGAGACCGACCGGATGCGGGTCAGCGCCGACGTCGACGAGCGCACCCTGCGCGAGATCTACCTGCCGGCCTTCGAGCACGTCGTGACCGAGGCGGCCCCGGCCACGGTGATGGCCGCCTACAACAAGGTCAACGGCGTGCACGCGGCACAGCACCACCGGCTGCTCACCGAGGTGCTGCGCGAGGAGTGGGGGTTCGACGGCGCGGTGGTCTCCGACTGGGGCGCGGTCCACGACCCGGTGGCCTCGGTGCTCGCGGGGCTGGACCTGGAGATGCCCGGCCCCTCCCCCGAGAACGCGCGACGGATCGTGGACGCCGTACGCGCCGGTGAGCTGGACGAATCGGTGGTCGACAGGGCCGTACGACGGATCCTGGCCCTGGCCGACCGCACGGCCCGACCGTCCGACGGGGCCGACGGGGCCGACGGGGCCGACGGGGCCGACAGGACCGACGAGGCCGATGGGGCCGATGGGGCCGATGGGTTCGACCAGGACGCCCACCACCGGCTGGCGCGCGAGCTGGCCGCCGAGTGCGCCGTGCTGCTGCGCAACGAGCACGGCGTGCTGCCGCTCGGCTCCGGTCAGCGCATCGCCGTCATAGGGGAGTTCGCGGCCACCCCCCGCTATCAGGCGGGCGGCAGTTCGCACCTCAACCCGACCCGGCTCGACAACGCCCTGGACGCGATCCGGACGTGGGCGGACGGGCGCGGCAGCCCGGTGGAGTTCGCGCCGGGCTTCACCCTGGACGGTTCCGGTGACGCCGAGGGACTGCGGGCGGCCGCGGTGGACCTCGCCCGCGCCTCGGACGTGGCCGTCGTCTTCGCCGGACTGCCGGAGAGCGAGGAGTCCGAGGGGTTCGACCGCGACACCCTCCACCTCCCGGCCGCACAGACCGACCTGATCCGGGCCGTCGCCGCACAAGCCCCGCGGACGGTCGTGGTGCTGTCCAACGGCGGGGTCGTCTCGCTGGAGGGCTGGCACGACGAGGTCGACGCGATCCTGGAAGGCTTCCTGCTCGGCCAGGGCGGCGGAAGCGCCCTGGCCGACCTGCTGTTCGGCGGGGCCGACCCCTCCGGCCGCCTCGCGGAGACGATCCCGCTCCGCCTGGAGGACAACCCGAGCTTCGTCAACTTCCCCGGCGAACAGGGGCATGTCCGGTACGGCGAGGGCGTCATGGTGGGCTACCGCTGGTACGCGACCACCCGCACGCGGGTGCGCTACCCGTTCGGCCACGGCCTGTCCTACACCACCTTCGCCGTCGGCGACCTCGCCGTGGAGACCACCGGCGACGACTCCGCCCGCGCCTCGCTCACCGTCACCAACACCGGCGGCCGCGCGGGCAAACACGTCGTCCAGGTCTACGTCGCCACGCAGGCCGGACCGGTCAGGCGGCCGACCCGCGAGCTGCGCGCCTTCACCAAGGTCCACCTCGAACCCGGCGAGTCCCGGACGGTCGCCTTCGACCTGGACCGCCGCGCCTTCGCGTACTACGACGTCCAGGACGCCGTCTGGGCGGTCGCACCCGGCGACTACCTCGTCCAGATCGGCGAGAACGCCGAAACGGTGACCGCCGAGGCATCCGTCACCCTCACCGGTGACACGGCTGCCGGGCACCTCACGCTCGACTCCACCTTCGGCGAGTGGATCACTCATCCCGTCGTCGGCCCCACCCTCCTCCAGGAGCTGACCGCCGCCCTGCCCCAGGAACAGGGCAGCCACATCGGCGACAGGCCGGAACTGCTCCAGGCGGTGCAGGACGTACCGATGAAGCGGGTCGTCGGACTGGCCGGCGACGGGCTCCTGGACGAGACCCTGGAGCGCCTGATGGCCCGCACCCGTCCCACCGGGTGACGGCCGGGGCCCTCGCACACCCCGCCCCGGCCACGGCGGGTCCGCCGTCCCCGGGGCCGCCTTCCGGTGATGCGCATCACCGAGCTGCTCAGCCGGTTCTCCTCCACCGCCTGCAAGGCGCTGCGCCGCTGTCTGGCCTGC